>NZ_WXWI01000046.1:0-157211 GCF_009904895.1 Vibrio sp. V31_P5A7T61 | reverse complement strand
GTATAACTTTATCCATATCCACAATGGCGCAAGCAAGAACGTCACTTTCAGTCTGTGGTGATGGTGGTAGTTGGCCACCTTATCATTTTGAAAAAGAGAGAAAAGTAATTGGTTATGACATCGATGTGTTAGAGGCGATTTTCTCGCCACTAGGCCTAACGATAACGGTAGATCTACCACCATGGCAACGTTGTTTACGTGAAACAAAATTAGGTCGATATGATATTGCTTTAAGTGCTGCTTATAGTGAAGAGCGAGATAAAGATTATATTTTAACCGATTATTATTATACTCTTCAACCTAGTTATGTATATTCATCAATTACTTATCCTGAAGGTTTGCCTATCCGAACTGCGCAAGATCTCGATTACTTAAGAACCTGCGGGCTACAGGGGTATAACTATACCGGCTTCGGTGTTGACGATAGTAAGGTTCGTAAAAATGGTAGAACCTTTGATCAGGTCGTGAAAATGTTAGAAGCGAATCGATGTGACGTTTTTCTTGCTCGTCATGAAATATTGGCTGGCTTTAAAGCTTCAGAAGGTATTGATCATCTCGCCAATGGACTAAAATCCGTGAGCATTCCGGGAATTAGTGGTGATAAATTCCACATGCTTATTTCACGCTCGATACCTGATGGTCTAGAGCTTAAATCTATATTTGATCAACATATTAAACAATTACGAGTATCTGGTGAGCTTGATAGAATAATAGTGAAATATATTGAATAATGGCGGATTTAATTAATCTGGTTAAAATTGGCCTGATGATTTAACCAGATTTTATTTTTTACAATAATATTTATTTGCTTCCATATGTTATATTTTTAAACTATTGATTTTTACCATTGTCAATAATTAATGGTAGCTTTTTAGGTATGCGAATAATAAATTTAACACCATGATTAATCTCAGATTCAAATTTAAGATCACCGTTTAACTTTTGCTTGACCAAGTTAAAGACTAAATTTAAGCCTAGGCCTGAACCACCATAACCTCTTTTACTGGTATAGAAAGGTTCAAATATCTTGTGATGTAAATGGGGAGCTACGCCACAACCATTGTCTTGATATTCAATTAATACACTATCCTCGATTTCTGATAACTGAATCGAGATTTTTGCATTAGGTTGCTGCTCGAAAGCATGATTGACACTATTGAGTACTAAATTAGTGACAATTTGCGTAATCACACCCGGTAAACTGTTCATTTTTATTGGACCGCTAGGGCTGATAATTTCCGGTTCAACTGGGATTTTCTTAGTCTCGGAATGCAAACTGGCCATTAAAGCATCTAAGGTTTGCACAAGTTCAAACTCACAGCGACTTTCAGATACTTGATCTACCGCAGTTTGTTTGAAATCTCGGATCAATTTTGCCGCTCGATTTAAATTGTTTTCGAGCATTTTACCGCTTGAGGTCATTCTTTGCATTAATTCTGAAAATTCAGTGCTGGTCAACGTTTGATTAGAAAACGCTTGATTGAGTGCTATCGCTGTTTCGTTGATGATGGATGCAGCTGTCACAGAGATACCAAGAGGGGTATTCACTTCATGGGCAACACCGGCAACCAAGCCTCCTAATGCTGATAATTTTTCAGCTTCAATCAGTTGTTTTTGTGTAGCTTTCAATTGCGCCATACTCAGTTCGAGATCGTGAGTTCTAATGGCGACTTGTTGTTCAAGACTTTCATTTAACTCATGCAATTGAAGTTGAGTGTTTTTGAGTGAGGAAATATTTAATGCAGTACCACGAAAACCAATGAAAATCTCATCTTTATAACGTGCGATGGCTTGTAACATCAGATATTGCTTTCCAGAAGCTTGTTCTATAGTGACTTCACAGTGATTAAAACTTCGTTGTTGTTCGAGAGCAATCAATAAGTCATTAGTTTTAGAAAAACAGTCAATGTCATTAAAAGTAGGTTTTTGTTCGAGATCGATTCTTAAGGTATTTATCATGCTTTCTGAGCAATAAATTAATTCTCCTTGTTGATTAGTCTCCCATAGCCAATCTGATGAGACTTGTGTGAAATCAGCCAGTCGTTCTTTTTCTTGTTGGATATTTTGATAGAGCTTAGTGATATTAGCCGTAATACGATTCGCTTCGTAACCAAGAAGATCAAGTTCATCATTTTTTTCCATCACCCATTTATGATTATTTAACTGTAAAGGTAAATCGGGGTGCCTTGGATTGTAGCGGCGTAAATACTCAACGATTTGAAATATTCTCTGGTTAATGCTGGAATGGAAAACTATTAATAATATCCCACACACAAAAAGAGTTTTAAACGCGTTAATCGCTAAAGTCGTTAAAAATTGTTGAAAGAGGGCGGTATAAATTTCTTCTGCATTAGACTCAACATAAATCGTACCAATGGTTTCAAAGCTCTGATCGGGTAGATTGAAATAAACCAATGGATAAGTATCGGTGATTGGATAGTTTTCCACTTTTTCTCCGGCGCTTAATACCGTTTGGACCGACTGTATTTCTAAGTATTGAATTTTTGGGAGATTAACCAATAGGTCGAGATGCTGTTGTAATAGCGCTAAATCGTAAGACCATAGTGAGCTAACGAGAAGCTCGGAATGTACATTTTCTACTTCATAATGTTTTTGGTTGATGTCATTGATCTCTTGTCTATAGTCCCAGTAGATTTGTAGCAATGTTGTCGTGAGGGTTAAAATACCACTCAAGATCACCATAATGATAATGATACGTCTGCCTATCCGACTTGAAAAAGGATTGCTTACGGCATCAGTGTATTGTTGTGTCATTACATACCTTCCAAATAGTCAGCGACTTTATAAAGTATAGCTGGTAAATTTAATTAATCTGTGTGAAAGCAAATAGATAAATAGTGAGGTATTTGATGATTTACACCACAACAGAAACCATTCCTGGTCGAGAGATTGTTGACATTCTTGGTGTTGTAATGGGCAATGTCGTTCAGTCTAAGCATGTAGGGCGAGATATTATGGCCAATTTAAAGGGCATTATTGGTGGTGAGTTGCATGGCTATACTGAACTGCTTACCGAAGCGCGCGGTGTAGCGATTGAGCGGTTATTGATAGAAGCAAAACAACTCAAAGCGGATGCTGTGGTTGGTGTTCGTTTTACCACCAGTGCGATTACGAATGGCTCTTCGGAGGTATTAGCTTTTGGTACGGCGGTCAAACTAAAGTGATCATTTGAGGTTTAAAAGCAACACGGTATGTTTTAGAGCATGCCGTGTTGGGATGAGTGGGTTCGTTAGATAGGGAGGTTTTATTCCTACCTTGAATTTAAAAAGCGAGGATTCTCTGTATCGCATCATCGGCTTGATTTAAATAGTGCCCACCAAATTGATTACAATGATTAAGACGATGGTAAAGATTATAAATCTCTTTACGTTGTTGGTACTTATTGTCTAGAGGAAGTAGGCTTTGGTAGCCTTGATAAAATTCATCTTGGAATCCAGTCATTAACTCTGTCATTGCAATATCACATTCACGATCCCCCCAATAACAAGCCGGATCATAACAAATTGGGCCGGTAACGGAATGGGCAACGTTACTAAACCAAAGAGCACCATGTAAAAGAGAAGGTTTAGGCGTGTGAGAGGTCAGTTGTTGTTTAATCACATCGACAAATTCATCAATGTTAACTAAAAATATCCCTTTTTCTTTGAGTAATTGTAGTTGCCAGCCGATACGCTGCTCTGCAAAGAACAGATGCCATTTTTTATTCCAAGGGTTGGGCTGAAGGACTTCACCGAGATAATTATCTTCATCAAAGCCGTACTCTTTTTGTTCTCCCCACTGATGAAGTTTCGCCATTTGTTGACCGAATCGATATTGGTTATTGAGGTCATCTAATGGTTTGGTTGGCAAATAATCTAAGATAATAAAGGAGTGATTTTTGGTCACTCCGACGACAATCGGTTGTGGAACCAAGACGGATTGACTCTCCGCGAGCAGACGCAGGCTATTTGCCTCCGCTTCATAAAGAGGCAAATTGTCACGATGATTAACTTTGACAAAATAGCGTTCGTTGCCATTAGAAATCATGTAACAATCATGAATATCACCAGCATTTAATTTGCTTCTTTCAACAAGATCAAATTGGAACGTTAGGGTTGCTGAGAGCTGTTGCGTGATGGCTTGCCACATAATGCTATTCCCATGCCGATGAAGTTACCGATAGTCTAGATGAAATAAACCAACATTTCAGACTTCAAATGCACATAATTTCATTTAGTTAGCGTTTGGATGAAGTAAAAAGGAATAAATGTGATTGCAGTCAAGTTTCCTAATCATAACCCGCAGCACATTTAACTGTACACCAGCTTTAAGATACAATAATGTCGTATCTCAAAGCTTGCCACGCTGTTGTGGTTGGGCAATCATCAACACCAAAACTCGCCTGCAGTTTCAGATGAGGCAAGAAATAACGCAAAGATTCTCGGTCATTAGACTGTGAAAAAGCGTGTTCATGACTTAATATTACTCAAGGCAACGTTGATTCTGGCAATAAGCGGTAAACGGAGAAGAAAAGTGGTTGTAGAAACCGATGGTTATTTAGCTCTGATCGAACATTTGGCGATGAACATGGATATCTTTACCCGTGATGGTGACATTGGGCAAGA
Source organism: Vibrio sp. V31_P5A7T61 (assembly GCF_009904895.1). NCBI lineage: Bacteria > Pseudomonadati > Pseudomonadota > Gammaproteobacteria > Vibrionales > Vibrionaceae > Vibrio > Vibrio sp. V31_P5A7T61. The sequence goes on along the minus strand of NZ_WXWI01000046.1, from coordinate 152,586 downwards.
GAGCGTCGAAGATGTCATTACCGATATGATTGCCAGTAACATTATGGCGATTTTCGAGCAAAATCCAGAGCTACACTCAAGTGTTCGTTTCCGCTTGCTAAAAGAAGCGGATTTGGTGGTTGATGATTTAGGCGAAGTCCTGACCAGTGTTTGGTATAAACCTGCGACCAACGAACAAATTTTATTTCTCGATGAGTATGTCGCTTTAGTTAAAAACTTGTTTGATACTGCGGTGAGTAAGTACGATTAACCCCATGGTTTTAAAACGACTTGCATTGAGTATATAAACTAGACCTGAGATCAACTTGCCACTGATAACTAAAGTGGCTTTTCTATTCTTCTTATTTGCCAAAACCTTGCTGCCCAGTAAGGGTTATCTAATCTCGATATGGTTACGCCTTGCGAGGTAGAGGCATGGACAAAGCTTTTATTTCCTAAATACACCCCGACATGGCGAGTGGACGGGGAGGTTTTGAAAAAAACCAAATCACCGTATTGTGCATCGCGGTAGGCGACAGCTTTACCTTGCTGGCTCTGTAACCATGTGGTGCGCGGTAAATGGTGTTGCCAGACATCGCGAAAGGCAACTTGTACGAAAGCTGAACAATCAATGCCATTTCTGCCGTTTCCCCCCAATCGATAAGGGACACCTCGCCACTGTTGGTACACGTTAAATAATGAAGTGTCAGGCCATTGCTCTGCCTGTTGCCAATCCGATGTGCTTTGGTTTATTTGCTCTTGTTGTGATGCACATCCGCTGATAAGCAACAGGGCCATCAGTCCAACTATTTTGAATCTCATAGAACTCCTCTTAATCACGACGAAAAGGCTGACTGAGCATTTTATCCAGCCATTGTTCTCTACGTTGCTGAAAAAGGGGTAAGCCAATCGTCATTTTATCGTGCCCATGTTCAGGCTGAGCGCGATAAGTCCCAAATAACCGATCCCAAATTGATAAACAAAAGCCAAAATTAGCATGAGTCTCTTTAGTAATAATCGAGTGATGGACGCGATGCATATCTGGTGTTACTAGCCACTTTCGTAACCAATCGTCAACCTTTAACGCCAGCTTAGCATTACTGTGATTAAACATAGCACTTGCGTTAAGGATTATTTCAAACAATAAGACCGCGCTAGGTGGAATCCCGAGTAATAACACCGCACCAATTTTTATCCACATTGATAACAGTATTTCGATAGGATGAAAGCGTGCGCCTGTCGTCACATCAATATCTTGATCTGCGTGATGCATGCGATGTAAGCGCCAGAGATAAGGTACGCGATGAAATAAGACATGCTGACCATAAATGATCGCATCTAATAGGAGTAATGACAGCAGAATAACCAACCATGAAGGCAGCCCTAAGTAGTTGAAAAAACCTATCTGATGTTCTTGTGCCCACTGGGCTGCAGAAAACGCGACGATAGGCATTAACAGCATAATCAGCAAGCCGTTTAGTCCAACTAAGCCAAGGTTATTGACCCAGCGTAGCCATTTATTTTGCGTGAGCATTTTCCGAGGATAGAGTACTTCCCACATCGCACAACTGATCAGTACGACACCGAAAATAATCAAACGAACCGTTTCTGGTTGCATGCTTAAGAGGCTCCTTAAGTGATAAACTGGGTGTTCTTATCGTAAAAGACTAGCGGCTCATGGTCGTGAGCGGTAAAATCGCCGCCCCTATTTTATCATTGTGTGCGAGTTATGAGAGTCCACGCTTTTCACCGTTTGTATCAGGAACGCCTGCAGCAATCAACCAAACCTTTCCTTGCCCGTGGTTCAAAAATTTCTCGTTGCTCGTTTTGTCAGGTCGCGCAACAATACTGTTTGTGTGATTTTCAACCGAATATAGAGACTCAAGTCGCGGTGATACTTTTAGTCTCTGACAATGAAGTATTTAAACCGAGTAATACCGGTCGTTTGATCGCTGATACGGTGAAAGAAACTTATGTGTATCAATGGCATCGAACTCAGCCAGATCCTCATTTACTATCATTATTATCCGATCCAAAATTTTTCCCTGTTGTTGTTTTTCCAGCCCAAACCGATCAAGATAAACAACGTCAACTGACTACCGTGGCCGAGAATAGAGGAACACGTAAACCTTTATTGATCTTTATTGATGGTAGTTGGCGAGAAGCAAAGCGAATTTTTCGTAAATCTCCCTATTTAGCTACCTTGCCTTTGTTATCGATTGAGCCTGAAAAAGTCTCTAGTTACTTAATGCGTAAAGCCAGTAAGGATCAATATCTTGCCACAGCCGAAGTCGCGAGTTTAGTGCTCTCCCTTTGTGAGGATCAGCAAGCTGCAGAAACATTACAACTGTGGTTTGAAGCATTTAAAGAGAGTTATCTGCTCGGCAAATCTCAAAACCTGATTCACTTCAAAGGCGAAAGGCCAGCTCTGCAGCAGTGGCAAGATTATTCAAGTTCAGTATTGATGAGACTGAATGCCGATCATAATAAAGTGAACTGCCTCTAACGTTGTACAATGTGTGTTGGTTTCCTGTGCAAACGAGCAACAGAAAACGATAAACTCGGGGATGAGTCACGGATAAAACCATCGCTATGATGGATAATATCGGCGTTTTTATTTTTGATATTTTAACCCAAGGTTGGGTGTTGAAGGAGAGATAAGCATGTATTACGGCTTTGATGTCGGTGGCACAAAAATTGAGTTTGGTGCTTTTGATGAGAATTTACAACGCGTAGCGACAGAACGTGTCGCAACTCCGACAGAAGACTACGCTTTATTAGTCGATACGCTGGTTGGATTAGTGGCGAAATACGATGCTCAATTTGCGGTTGAAGGTAAAATTGGTCTTGGCTTACCGGGGTCCGAGGAAGCCGATACAGGGAATGTATTGACGGTTAATATTCCCGCGGCAAAAAACAAACCTTTACGAGCAGATTTAGAAGCAAGAATTGGGCGTACGGTCAAAATTGAAAACGATGCCAACTGTTTTGCTCTTTCTGAAGCTTGGGACGAAGAGTTGAAAAATGAACCATCAGTGATGGGATTAATTCTCGGTACGGGGTTTGGTGGCGGTTTAGTTTATGACGGTAAGATATTCTCTGGTCGCAACCATGTAGCAGGTGAAGTAGGCCACATGCGCCTACCGATCGATGCTTGGTTTCATCTAGGAGACAATGCACCACTACTTGGCTGTGGATGTGGTAAAAAAGGCTGTTTAGACAGTTATCTCTCTGGTCGTGGTTTTGAGTTACTTTATCAACACTATTATGGTGAACAGAAAAAAGCGATCGATATTATCCATGCCAATGAAGCCGGTGAAGCCAAAGCAGTTGAGCATGTTGAACGTTTTATGGAACTGTTAGCTATCTGCTTCGCTAATCTTTTCACGGCCAATGACCCGCATGTTGTCGCTTTGGGTGGCGGTCTTTCAAACTTTGAGTTGATTTATCAAGAAATGCCTAAACGTGTACCTAAATACCTTCTACCCATCGCAAAATGTCCAAAAATCATTAAAGCAAAACATGGTGATTCCGGTGGTGTTAGAGGCGCTGCTTTTCTCAACATTAAGTAATTGCTGATTGTTAATCATCCAAATTAAAGTGGGCTTGTCATTCGACAAGCCCACTTTATTTATAGAGTCGTTGTTTTTACAAGAGCGCTAATTGGTTTTTTTTGGCTTTTTACCAACGTCATGATTCTCTTTCGCTTGTAACGTGATGATCCCAAAACCGAGCTTCTTAAAATAATTATCACGGTAATTACGTACCGCTTTAGTATCCGATATCGCCTCTAGCTGCAGTTCCATTTTTAAATAGTCTGAGATATCAATCCCTTCGGCTTCCGCAACCGCTTCATGAATATTACGGTGCTTTTGATAAGAAAAGGTTAAGGTTTTTTGCTGTTCTTTATAGGTATAAATGATCGTACGAACCATGTTTTGCTCTTGAACGAATTGTCATGGGCTAAATTCTGCCTTGAAGTGGGATGATTGTCACGCTTTCACCGATATTAACCTTGTCTATCGCGGGTTCAATTTCAATTAAACAGTTGGCCTCACTCATCGAGCGAAGAATTCCAGAGCCTTGTTGCCCCGTTGTTCGTACGGTTAACTGTCCATTGTCGTCAATATGGTAAATGCCTCGGCTAAACTCACTGCGTCCTTGCCGCGAACGTAGCATATCGCTGGCGATGGCTTTGATTTTTAATGGTTGCCAGTCCGTTTCACCCTGCATTTTACGCAGTGCAGGTTCGACAAATTGCATGAATGAAACCATGACCGCGACAGGATTTCCGGGTAAGCCAAAGAAAGGGTGTGTCGAGATATGACCAAAAGCAAACGGACGACCCGGACGCATATTAATCCGCCAAAAATCGATGTGTCCTAATGCATTTAATGCTGACTTAATAAAGTCCGCGTCACCAATAGAAACGCCGCCAGACGTGATAACAACATCAGCTTGATTGGCGGCTTGCTCAAGAGCGTGTGTTATGAGTACTTGATCATCGTCGAGAATACCAAGATCAATAACATGACAACCAAGATGAGTCAGTAAGCCAAGCAACGTAAACCGATTGGCATCAAAGATAGTGTCTGGTGTGGCTTGAGTGCCGGGGGCTTGTACTTCATCTCCGGTGGAGAAGACTGCGACGGTGAGGCGGCGAAACACCGAGACTTCGGTCATGCCCAGTGAGGCTAATAAGCCCATTTCGGACGATTGAACACGCTGTCCTGATGAAAAAACGCGACTGCCTAAAGCGATATCTTCCCCTGCTTGACGCACATGTTGCCCAGCTTGAATCGAGGCGTGAGGAAATGAGATAGAGGATGATTCAACGACCGCTTGTTCACGCATCACCACAGTATCGGCATCATCGGGCATTGCCGCTCCAGTCATGATTTTTACACATTCACCTAACGCCAAAGGGGAGGTATAACGATAGCCCGCCATCACTTCTGCGACCTGTGTATAGTGTTTGCGCTGTAAATCATCACTGCGGATAGCATACCCATCCATCGCGGAATTACGATAAGCAGGGACGTTCACCGGTGAAAAAACTGACTCAGCAAGGACTCTTCCATAAGACTCACTGACCGCAATGGTTTCAACGTCACTTAAAGATGAGACGGCAGAAAGAATTTTTTCGAGACCTTGCTCTACCGAGAGAGAGGCGGGCGATAAGGTATCGCAATTTACTACCGAAGGTTTTGTAAGCTTTGGTTGACTGTCTGGTTGATAATGGGCGACATAGCGCAAAATAAACTGACTTATCGCTTCAATATCATTGATGTTCATTTGCGGTAACAACGTATCGACGGTTTCATCGGCGGCAATGGCAATAATATTGTGATCATTTGGATAGAGCCAAGGTTTAGCCAGTGCTGCTCGATGGAGTTCAATTTTGGGAAAAGCAACGTTTTTGCATCCCTCAACCAGAATCAAGTCGAGTTGTTGTGAGTCAAAACGCTGCAAAAGGTCATCAAATGTTGCCTCAGCATCGACTGTTTCGGTCATCAATGCGTAACGTTTTCGCGAAGCAACGAGCATTTGTGATGCACCAGCCTTACGCAGGCGATAGCTATCTTTACCGGGCACATCGACATCAAAATCGTGATGAGCGTGTTTTAAGACTCCGATACGCAGTCCTTGTTGAGTAAGGTGGGGGAGCAGGGTTTCCAGTAATGTTGTTTTTCCCGTTCCCGAGTAAGCAGCGAATCCCAGTATCGGTAGAGAAGGACGTGACGTTGTCATGTATTTAACGCTCCAAATTGAGTCAGTTCTTGTGGCGTATTTAAATTAAAAAAGCAGGCAGGCGAATCACTAAAGTCAACCTGTTGGGTATGGCATTCATCGTAGAGTAAAATGATTTTGCGATCGCCGCGTGCTAAAAAGGCATCGAGTTTAGGCAATACTCGTCGATGAAATAGAGTAAAGACAGGTTGTTGATGCTGGCCATCAAAGGCGACTAAAATCTCACTTTGTTGATTGACGGCAGCGCAGAACCTCTCGACCAGATCATCGTTAATCAATGGGCTGTCGCAAGGCACAAAGCCTACCCACTCGGTTGGAGAATGAGTTAATCCAGCATGAATCCCGCCCAGTGGGCCAGGAAAGTCTTTAACGATATCACTGATCACCGGTGCATACTGTTGATACTGCGTTTGATTTCTATTGGCATTGATAAAAATTTGCGTGGTCTGTGGGCGTAGTCTTGCAATTACATGGCCAATCAATGGTTGCCCATTAAGGGTAATTAATCCTTTATCTTCCCCTCCCATACGGCGAGCCTGACCGCCGGCTAAAATGACCCAGCTAGTGTGAGATGGAGGTAACATAACAATTCTCTTTGGTAATCGGTGAAATAACGTGTAGCCGTGGTGATTCAAACAGCTGATGTTCTTTTATCCACCATTGTTTATGACACAATTCGGTTAATGGATTATTTTGATGGCTGGTGATCACCAAGCTGCAGCCACGATTCAGTAAATCGTTGGCCATTATAACCAATCTGGCGATAGATTCTTCATCCAGTGAGGCGCTGGGCTCATCCATTAATAAAATCGCAGGATTTAAAATCCATGCTCTGGCCATTGCCACACGTTGTTTCTCTCCGCCAGAAAGTACAGACACGTGTTCGTTCGCTAAACTTTCTAGCCCGACCATGCGTAAGGCCGTGATCACTTGGCAACGTTTTTCTTGGCTTGATAAAGCACAAAAACGAAGCCCATAAGCAATATTACGATAGACGGTATCATCAAATAAATAAGGCGTTTGATGAAGATAAATGATGTGTTGATCAGCACGGCGACCTAATAGGCGTTGCCACCAAGAACGATGATGAGAGACCGAACCGGTGGTTGGTTTCAGTAAACCTGCGAGGATCTTTAATAGCGTGGTTTTGCCAACGCCATTATCACCTTTAAGATAAACCGCTTCATGAGGACCTAATGTTAAAGCTGGAATATGAAATAAGCCTCGTTCTTTAAAACGCATGGATAGCTGATGAGCAGTGAGTAATATCGGCATGTGACCTCTTTTATTATGCGCGTAGATAGCCTTTACCTCGCATGCTAGAGAGCAAAAAATTCAGAAGGAGCGCTAAACTGAGTAATACCATTCCGAGTGCCACTCCTTGTGCAAACGCGCCTTTTTGACTTTCCATCGCAATCGCGGTCGGAATATTACGCGTTAACCCCATAATATTCCCGCCGACCATCATCGAGCAGCCTACTTCGGTGACAATACGCGAAAAACTAGCGATCACGGCTGCACAAAGTGGAAAGCGAGTTTCCCACATCATGGTCAGAGCTATCCGTGGTAGTGATGCTCCTAGGGTCATCGCGGTTTCGACTGAACGCCGATCACTCGATTGTAACGCGCCGTGCATCATGGACACTAAAATCGGCAGGCAGATCAGCATTTGACCTAAAATCATCGCTTTTTGGGTAAACAGTAGTTGCCAATCACCTAGAGGTCCTGCTCGAGACAGTAACATATACAGCAGTAAACCAATCACCACGGTGGGTACGGCTTGTAAGGTATTGATCAGCGAAAGCAGTAACCATTTGCCCGGAAAGTGACTGTAGGCTAAAACAAAAGCCAGTAATAATGCAGGTAGCAAAACCAACCCAACGGCCGCTAAAGAAACACTAAAAGAGACAGCAACAATGTGCCAAAGATCAGCATCAAAACTTAGCAAGAGTGCTAATGCATCGAGTGTCGTTTGCCAAAGGCTCATTACAGCTTACTCATTGGCATTGGCGACAAATAGCGCTTGGCCATGAACGCGAAATTGGTTGATTAGCTGCTGACCTTTAGGATTGACTAACCAATCACTGAGTATTTTGGCACCTTGATAATGGGTGTTTGGATAGCGTTCAGGGTTCACTAAAATCACTTGATACGGATTAAACAGTAAGGGATCGACTTGATACAAAATCACAAGGTCGAGTTTATTCTGATAAGCTAACCACGTTCCTCGATCGGTCAAGGTATAAGCTTGCATTTCCGATGCCATGGTCAGAGTGGGTCCCATGCCTTGACCTACCGAGCGATATTGAGAGAAAATCGGCTTTATCTGATTCGCTTGCCAAATCGTCAGCTCCTTTTTATGGGTCCCAGATTCATCTCCGCGAGAAATAAACAAATAGTTATGCTCGGCAATCGCGCTAAAAGCCTGTTGGATATTGTCTTGTTCGCTGACTTTTGCAGGGTCATTTTTAGGACCGACTAAAACAAAATCGTTATACATAACTTTACGCGGCAAAATACCATAACCCTTCTCGATAAATTGCGCTTCAGCTTTTGGGTCATGAGTCATCACGAGATCCACATCTCCATTTTCACCCAGTTTTAATGCTTTTCCCGTGCCTGTTGCTAAAACATCGACGGTATAGCCTGAGTCTTTTTTAAATTCATCCAGTAAATAATCCAAGAGACCGGAGTGATAAGTACTGGTAGTGGTGGCTAAACGAATGCGTAGCGAAGCATCGGCGAAAGTGAAGTGGCTATTGCTTAACAATAACAAGCAAGTAAGCAAGCGCAGTAAAGTCTGGTTCATATTTCTATCAATGTTTGGTGGCTGTGATGGTAGATAAGCAAAGTCGGTGCCAATATTGAGTATTGAAATTGTGCATTAAACATCAATAATTTCAGATATTTGCTATTCCTTTGACTAAGACCCCGTGACAATCTGTGTAAGCTAAGACAAAATGTCTCAACTTATCCTGATAAACGATAAGGTTTTTTGTCTCTCCATTTACAACGCACTAAAGGGAAATTATGGCTTATTTGAGCGATCACAAATCTGCACAACACTATCACGCTTTTTCGGTCTTGGTGGTGGATGATGAAACGGGCATGCAGTCTATTTTACAAAAAGCATTACGTAAGTGGTTTTCGAAAGTAGATTGTGCTGGATGCATTGATGAAGCAGAAGTACTACGCGCAACGACCCATTATGATTTGATTATTTTGGACATTAATTTACCCGGCCGCTCGGGGATTGAATGGGAAGCGATTTTTGCTGAACAAGATCAGCGACCCGATGTGATCTTCATGACGGGTTACGCCGACTTAGAGACAGCCATCAGTGCATTGCAGTTAGGCGCTGCAGATTTTATTCTCAAACCGTTTAACCTTGAACAGATGCTCAAAGCGGTTGAACGCTGCATGGATAAGCGGTTACATCAACGCATGCAATATGCGTTACAACGTGACGTTCAACGTCATTGTGTTAGCCAAATTTTGGGGCAATCGCCACAGACCGAGCAACTCAAACAATTGATTATGCAATTTGCTCCTTCTCGTGCCTCTGTGTTGATTGAAGGCGAATCTGGTACCGGCAAAGAGTTGGTGGCGCGCGGCATTCATGAAGCCAGTGAAAGGCAGGGGCCATTTGTGCCTGTGAATTGTGGCGCCATTGCTCCAGAGCTTTTAGAGAGTGAGTTGTTTGGACATACACAGGGCGCTTTTACTGGCGCTAAGAAAAATCGTGAAGGCCTTTTTCGGGTTGCTCATGGTGGAACTCTGTTTTTAGATGAAATCGGTGAGATGCCACTGAGTATGCAATCATCTTTACTGCGAGTGTTAGAGCAGCGAGCGATCCGTCCGGTTGGCTCAGAAAAAGAGCTGCCAGTTGATGTACGAGTTGTGGCAGCGACGAATAGAAATCTGTTTCAGGAGGTAGAAGAAGGCCGCTTTCGAGCCGATCTCTATTATCGATTAAATGTACTCAAAATTGAGGTCTTGCCGCTACGAGCGCGCAAAGCCGATTTGCATGAGCTGGTGCCTTTTTTTACTCAAACCTTGTGTGCAGAGCTGTCGCTGCCGACGCCTAAATGGGCTCATGAAGATATTAATGCACTGTTTGATTACGACTGGCCGGGGAATATTCGCGAATTAAAAAACCTCATTGAACGATGTTTATTAATTGGTCAACCGTTAGCGCATTACTGGCAGCCATTACCACGTGATGGTCAAAACAGTGACAATAAAGTGACGATGTCACCAAAGCCATCGGCGAGGGTTGAACCAAATCGAATCGAGTCTTATGGATATCCTGCACATTGGAGTTTAAGACAAGTAGAGAAAGCCCATATAGAACAAATCGTTGCCTTTCATCAAGGTAATAAATCGGCGGCGGCTCGGGATTTAGGCGTTGCTCGCAAAACATTAGAGCGAAAATTCAAAGAGTGGGAAAGTGATGAGCAAATCAAGGTGCGTTAAGTCCTCATGGTGGCGAACGTGGCATCATCGTTTCCGAAGTATGGTCCGCTACCGACTGTTGATTCTGACTTCCGTACCGATTGCCGTCACATTAATGGCCTTGATCGGCATCAGTTTTTATTGGTCTTTGCATTATACATGGCAAAGTGCCTTGGTCGATGTGTCAGAACGGTTGGGGGTTGCTCAAAATAGCGTGACGCTATTGCAACAAAAACAGGCCAGTTATGTTCATTCCTTCGCCGATTCCTATGATTTTCAACATGGGCTTCGAGAGGGGTATTACTACCAGCCAGAGTTTATGGATTGGGTTCAACAACAAAAAAAACGTTACGAATTAGACTTCCTCCATTTTCAATTGGTTAACACGCTAGAACAGCAGTTTCGTTATTTGGATCTGACGCGAAAAGAGTCTTTTTTTGATGTGCTGAGTGCGGCTGAATTACAGCAATTGGATCCCGATTTGGCGATTCGCGCACAGACCCCGATGTTAAATGATCGCTCGGTAGAATCGCGTGGATTAGTCAGTCGAACCGTCGTTCCGATCTTGATTGATCACAAGGTGATCGGTTTTTTAGAAGGTGGATTGCTACTGAATAATAGCACGTTACTCGTTGACCAAATTCGAAACTTAATCTATCCCGTACAAGCCAATCGATTAAGTCCAGCAGGCACGTTAACGTTATTTTTAGATGATTTACGGGTCAGCACCAATGTACCGCTTCATAGTGGTACTCAAGCTGGACGAGCGATTGGTACGCGAGTCTCTCAACCGGTAGCGGATAAGGTATTAAGACAAGGTGAACAATGGGTAGATAAGGCGTATGTCTATGATGCGTGGTATGTCAGTGCTTATCAGCCACTTCGCGATCAATATGATCAAGTCATTGGTATGCTTTATACTGGCTATCTACTGTGGCCATTGGTTAAAACCTACCTAACGAATATTATTGAAATGGGTAGCATGACCTTGATTTTACTTATCGTTTCCGGGCTCTTTGTCTATCGAGGTTCTCGTGATCTGTTTCGTCCGATTGAACGCATTCACCATGTTGTCAAACGGGTACAAGTCGATAAAAATCAACGCATTGGCTCATTAGGGTTGGATGAAAAACATGAGCTCGCTCAGTTGGCCAAGCAATTTGATCATATGCTGGATTTACTGCAACAACACAACCAACAAATTCAGCATGCCGCCGATCAGTTAGAAGCAAAGGTTCAATCGCGCACCGCCAGTTTGCATGAAAAGACGCAGCAATTAGAACACCATATTCAATTACTGAATCAAACTCGTAATAAATTGATTGCCCATGAAAAACTGGCCGCGCTTGGTGAGCTGACCGCGGGTATCGCCCATGAAATTAATAATCCTACCGCCGTGATTCTTGGCAATACTGAGCTTATCCGCTTTGAACTTGCTGACCAAGCCCCACGGGTGGCTGAGGAAATTGAAGCGATTTTGCTGCAAGTCGATCGGATCCGTAATATTACTCGCAGTTTGTTGCAGTACAGTCGTCATGGTGGTGTGCAAGATAAAATTACCTGGCAGCGCGTTAATCCGATTATTGAAGAGAGCATTACGCTGGTCAAAGCGGGCAGTAAGAAGCATGAAGTTGAGTTTATTACGCAGTTGCAAGCGCGCTGTTCCGTTGAAGTGAATCATCATCATTTGTTGCAAATTTTAGTCAATTTACAGATCAATGCCATTCACGCTATGCAAGGCAAAGGTCAACTGATCATTCGTAGTGAAGATTGGCAACAAGACGGAAAAATACTCGGCGCGCTCATTCATGTTCAAGACCATGGTTGTGGAATTAAGCCTGAGCAATTAAGCAAAATATTTGCCCCTTTTTATACGACCAAGAGGCAAGGAACTGGGTTAGGTTTATCGGTATCACAGAGTTTACTCAGTCAAGTTGGCGGTGAAATTCGGGTTCACTCTGTTGAGGGGCAAGGTAGCACTTTTAGTATTTATTTGTTGGCGAAGGCGGAGAGCCCGCTATTGATCACGACGACGCGTTCATCTTCTGAATAATCTTTTTCTCTGAATGAGTGATTGCGCTCATTCAGAGAGGAACATCAATCTCTTCGCGTAAGATTAGCTTTTGACATCAAAATCAATTTTTTCTGCGCCACTGTAGATTTCAAAACGCAGACCCTTTGCTCTCGCAATGGTGGTAATACCAAACTGATTGGCCAAATCTAAGCCCATTTGAGTGACCCCAGAGCGAGAAAGTAGGACGGGAATACCCATTTGCGCAACCTTAATCACCATTTCAGAGGTTAACCGTCCCGTCGTATAAAACAGTTTGTCATCACCTGAATCTCCTTGCAGCCAGAGTTCGCCAGCTAATGTATCGACAGCGTTATGCCGACCCACATCTTCGACAAAAGAGTACACATGGTTATTTTGGCAAATCGCACAACCGTGAACAGCACCGGCTTTTTTATAGGTTTGATTATGATGAGTCAGCGCCTCTAACGTTGCGTAGATCTGTGACTGTTTCAAGCGTGTCTGTGGGACTTGATAGCCTTCTAATTGTTGCATCACATTGCCATACATCGTGCCCTGACCACATCCAGAGGTAACGGTTTTTTTCTTAAGCGCCGGTTGAACACGGTCAGTATTCTCTTTAGTCACCACGGCGGCCGAATGCGTTTGCCAATCAATGATCACTGATTGAAGTTGTTCTCGCTCAGCAATAAAACCTTGGTTTTTCAAATAACCGAGCACTAACGCTTCGGGGCGAGAGCCTAGAGTCATTAGCGTCACCACTTCTTGCCAATTTAACAGTACGGTTAAGGGGCGTTCACAGGCGATGGATTTGGTTAATGGCTCACCATACTGATCATACACCGTTACTTCTATGGTTTGTTTTGGGTTTTCAGTAGCTTGAATAAGAGAGAATGCTGACACAAATTGTTCCTATACCGATGCTAAAAGTGCGTTAATCGCCAATCGTGATCGATGCCTACGAGTTAGGCAGAGATATAAAGAGAGCAGCAAATATCATTCCATATTCTCTTTTTCGTTGTATGTTATGTCGATTAATCGGATGGCGTAATAATTGCTTAAATGAGCAGATGTTGTTGATGGTATTGACTCAAGCAAGGATTTACTCTTCATGGCTTTCCCCATTTCACATTTAGTACCGTTGATCAAAAACGAATTTCAATGGTCCATTGGTTGTCTACTTCATTTACGCTCGTTTAATGTTGGACGTTGGGTAACGAGCCAATGGCAATTAAGCGGTTTTGAATTAATGCCTCAGGCTGACTTCAAAGCACGAGCTATATTGGAGCTCTTTCGCGATGAGCGAAGTGATTATCGATTTAACCTCAGTTCGCGAGAGCCTAAGTTATTCGTGATCGTGGAAAATAGTACCGATGACGATCAACCCAAACTGGTGTGCATTACCGCCTCGCAAGGTGTGGCGGCTCGTTATATGGATAGCGACTACGTGGTACTTTCTGAGCCTATGCCTTTAGCGGTACAAGCGTGGATTGAAGCTTTCATTGGTCGAGAAGGTGAATTGCTCGACTACCGTTCTAAAAAGCGTAAAGGTGCCGGGAGGTCATGTGGCAACTGATTCTTTCTTTAATCGATGGTCAAAGCGTAAATTAGATCAAGCAACGGTATCAGAAGACGTATCTATTGATGGGTCGGGTAGTGACGATAAAACATTACCGAGTGCTTTACAACCAGAGAGCCTTTCTGAACGGCCTACGACCTTAACTCGCGATCAGACAACGTGTCCGACAGGCTTAGTGGCAGATGAGAGCATTGCTACCGAGAATGCGCTCTCCACACTATTGGTTTCGGCCTCTGCTGAGTTGAAAAAAAAGGCGTTACGGCAGCTTTTTTTCAATGGTGAATTCAATCAAGTTGATGGTCTAGATGATTATGATGGTGATTATCATGCGTTAAAACCCTTGGCGAGTGAACTAGCACAAAGTGTCCGTGAATGGCTTATTGATGTCGACCCATCGAATGTAGACCTGATACCTGATCACCAAGATAACCATAACCACTTCGCTCATCAGTCAGTTATGCCACGTGATCCGATGGATGAAGGCGAACCAACATTGTTGGATAAAAAGTAGGGACATTTTGTCTCGCTACTCAGTTTCATAATGAGACAAAATGTCTTACTGAATAACTTGTGATGAAGGGGGTGTTTAAATTACTAACAAATCAATGAGATAGATTATATTTTAAGTTGGAACGTTATTTGCTAAATCCATGTAATAAATAAGGGTAGGACAATGAGCCTGCTTTCAGCATGGAATTGAGCAATGTTAAACGACTATCTACAACAAGCCAGTAGCACTTCTGGTCAAGCGCGTTGGTTTGCCCTGCAACATACTGTTGAGCTGCAGAATTTGATCCCACCAACGGTTAGCTATCAAAGTGGTGGGCATACGCTGTTGATCGGTCCCACCAGTTTGATTGAACGAGCGGCCCAACAACTGCCTTCGATGAGCTCTTTGACGCTCTTATCGATTGACGGCCATCAGGGGCATTCAAGGACACTTTACTTTGCCGATTCGGTACAAATCAGTGGTTATCTTGGGGCATTCGATATTCAGGTGCTCAATCATGGTCAAACCATCAATTTAGCCCAAGCGGCAATCGGACAAGCATGTTTTGATATTGTGTTGGATCTCTCACTCAACGGGATTATGAGTGAAGAGGTGCCTGTTCCTGGATACTTTCCAGTAGGGAGAGGCGAAAATAAACTCGTTGAAGCGTTAGGAACCATTCCCACATTAATCGGGACTTTTGATAAACCGAAATATTTTCGTCTCAATACCGATTTGTGTGCGCACAGTTCACGAGGTGTGAAAGGTTGTGAGCGGTGTGTTG
Source organism: Vibrio sp. V31_P5A7T61 (assembly GCF_009904895.1). Lineage (NCBI taxonomy): Bacteria > Pseudomonadati > Pseudomonadota > Gammaproteobacteria > Vibrionales > Vibrionaceae > Vibrio > Vibrio sp. V31_P5A7T61. The sequence continues at coordinate 137,516 of NZ_WXWI01000046.1, read as the reverse complement.
ATGCTTGTCCGGCGGGTGCGCTTTCTAGTGAAGGAACAGCACAAACAGGCCACCGAATCGAAATCAACCCTTATCTTTGCCAAGGTATTGGAACGTGCGCGACCGCTTGCCCAACGGAAGCGATCCACTACGCTTTGCCTAACCCTGCCGATACACAAAAGTTTGTTGAGCGACTACTTAATCATTATTTCCAGGCCCAAGGCGAAACACCGATCATTCTTTTTTGCAGTGATCGCCACGAAACTCATCATCTTATGGCGCTCAAAGCCTTACCCGATAATGTCATTCCAGTGATGTTAGAAGAGCTTCCTTCTGTCGGTATGGATACTTGGTTTGCCGCGCTGGTTAATGGCGCGACTCAGGTACTGTTTGCAGCTAGCCATCATATGCCTGCGACCGTATTGCGTATTCTTCATCAAGAAGTGTCGTTAGCACAAACGTTACTAACCTCGTTAGGCTTAGACAAGCAGCGGATTGATATTTTGTATTTGGAATCGCTAGGCGAAGGGCTTCCAGTTCTGTGTGAAGACGATTTGACGCTTCGATTGGGTGAGCTCTCTGGTAATAAACGCCAACGCTTGTATCAGGCATTAGATGCACTTGCCACTCAATATCAACCAAATTCGATGATTCAAGCACTGAATAGCTCGGCTCCTTTGGGCTCAATTGAGTGCGCCAGTCAAGATTGTACTTTGTGCATGAGCTGTGTCGCGGTCTGTCCTACACGAGCTTTGCATCATAGTGGTGATATCCCAGCTTTACATTTTATTGAACAAGACTGTGTGCAGTGTGGTTTATGTGTCACTGCATGCCCTGAAAAAGCCTTGACGGCGCTACCAAGAATTAATTGGGACCATGATGAGCGACAAGCGGCGCAGGTGTTACACCAAGAAGAGCCCGCCCGCTGTTTACGTTGCCAAAAAGCATTTGCGCCTCAATCAATGATCACCATGCTGCAAAATAAGTTACGTGGTCACTCTCATTTTTCAGATCCCATTTCTCTCAATCGAATCGCCATGTGCGAAGACTGTCGAGTGATTGATATTTTTGAAGCGATGGCTGAAAACCCAGAGCAGCAACTTCACTATTAAGGCGATGTTTATGCAAGTTACCGACACTATACGTACCGATATTTATCTGATGTTGGCCTCCCTGTTTCGCGCTCCTCCTAGTCAGTCACAATTGCAGTTTTTAGCTGACTTAGGGATTGAAGATAACTCAAGCGTGATGAGTCAGTGTTGGTTAGCCTTAAGGCATGCTGCACAACATACTGATATTCATAGCCTTGAAGAGGAATATCAATGGCTATTTATTGGTATCGGAAGAGGTGAAGTGGTGCCCTTTGCTTCATGGCATCTGACGGGATCATTGATGGAAAAACCTCTAGCGGATCTTCGCCAGCATATGGCGCAGCTTGGTTTGCAGCGTTCAGACTCGGTGAAAGAGCCAGAGGATCATATTGCCGCCTTATGTGAAAGTATGGCGTGGTTGATCAGTGATATGCCTGAGCAGCAAGGTGAATTTTTTCATCGTCATATCAGCTCTTGGTTTAATCACTTAGCGCAACAAATTGAGCAAGCCGAACATGCGAATTTTTATCGAGCGGTGTCTCAAGTATTTAAGGCTTTTTTAAGCTTAGAGAGCATTCAGATGACACCAGCTAGCATTGCTAGTCAATGTAATACCCATGTTATGCATGTAAAAAATACCATTGAGCAGAATGTCAGCGAATTATAACCAGCGTCCTACAACGGCAGTGGAATCATCACTGCGGTTATATGGAAAAAGGAAGAAAGCGATGAAAAAACAATCAGATATTAATCAGAGTCGGCGCACGATATTAAAAAGCATAGCTGGTGCCGCTGTTGTCGGAGGTGTGGTGGCTTCGACGAGTCCGTCGGCGTTAGCGGTAGAGACAGTGGAAGAGGCGACGCCACAGCCATTGCAAAAAGGGTATCACGAAACTCAACATATTCGCGATTACTACGCCAGTTTATAGGAGCCGATAATGAAACTGACCAAACGTTCAGAGCAGGTCGAACAGCCAAATGCACTAGGGCTCAGTCGTCGAGCTTTTATTCGCAACAGTTCATTAGCCGCGGGTGGCGCGGTTGTTGGTTCTGCTTTATTTGCTCCTGGAATGATTAAAAAAGCTCAAGCAACCTCGCGACCTAATCAGGTCAAAACGGAAATAAAGCGTACCATTTGCTCACACTGTTCCGTTGGTTGCGGTATTTATGCTGAAGTTCAAAATGGGGTTTGGACAGGTCAAGAGCCAGCTTTTGATCACCCTTTTAACGCGGGTGGGCATTGCGCAAAAGGGGCGGCCTTACGCGAGCATGGTCATGGTGAGCGACGCTTGAAATATCCGATGAAGCTTGAGGGCGGAAAATGGAAAAAGCTCTCATGGCAACAGGCAATCGATGAAATCGGTGATGAAGTTCTAAAGATTCGTCAACAGTCGGGGCCAGATTCGGTCTACTGGCTTGGCAGTGCTAAACACAGCAATGAACAAGCGTATCTCTTTCGTAAAATGGCCTCATTATGGGGAACCAATAACGTTGACCACCAAGCGCGAATTTGTCATTCCACGACCGTAGCAGGCGTTGCCAATACTTGGGGTTACGGTGCGATGACCAACTCCTTTAATGATATGCATAACTGTAAGTCGATGTTGTTCATTGGCTCGAATCCTGCGGAAGCGCATCCGGTCGCGATGCAACATATCTTGATCGCCAAAGAGAAGAATAATTGCAAAATTGTGGTTGCCGATCCTCGTCGTACGCGCACCGCAGCCAAAGCGGATCACTATGTGTCATTGCGTCCCGGAACGGATGTCGCCTTTATTTGGGGCGTGCTCTGGCACGTATTTAAAAATCAGTGGGAAGATAAAGAATTCATTCGCCAACGTGTGTTTGGCATGGATGAAATTCGTCAAGAAGTGGCGAAATGGACACCTCAAGAGGTGGAGCGGGTCACCGGAGTGAGTGAGTCGGATGTTTATCAAACCGCGAAGCTACTCTCTGAACATCGCCCCGGTTGTATTATTTGGTGTATGGGCGGCACTCAGCACACAACAGGAAATAACAATACTCGTGCTTATTGTGTACTTGAATTGGCTTTGGGGAATTTGGGTAAACCGGGTTCCGGGGCGAACATTTTTCGTGGTCATGATAACGTTCAAGGAGCAACGGATTTAGGGGTACTTTCTGATTCGTTGCCTGGTTACTATGGGGTCGCAGAAGGGGCATGGCGTCATTGGGCCAAGGTATGGGATGTTGATTTTGATTGGATAGCGAATCGCTTTGATCAAGAGACTTATGGTGGCACTAAGCCAATGAATAGTTTCGGAATTCCGGTATCTCGTTGGATTGATGGCGTACTGGAGAATAAAGACAATATTCAACAACGAGAAAATATTCGCGCTATGTTCTATTGGGGTCATGCGGTTAACTCGCAAACCCGTGGCGTAGAAATGAAAAAAGCGATGCAAAAGCTCGACATGATGGTGATTGTCGATCCTTATCCAACCGTTGCTGCAGTCATGAATGAGCGCAGCGATGGCGTGTATTTGCTTCCGGCCACGACCCAATTTGAAACTTACGGCAGTGTGACCGCGTCGAATCGCTCTTTGCAATGGCGCGATCAAGTCATTGAACCGTTGTTTGATTCCAAACCTGATCATGAAATCATGTACTTACTGAGTAAAAAACTCGGCTTTGCCGAGCAACTTTGTAAACACATTCGAGTTGAGAATGATCAACCACTCATTGAAGACATTACCCGTGAATTCAATAAAGGGATGTGGACCATCGGCTATACCGGACAAAGCCCTGAACGTTTAAAAGCGCATCAACAGCATTGGCATACTTTCCATAAAACCACTTTAGAAGCAGAAGGTGGGCCAATTCATGGTGAGACTTATGGTCTACCTTGGCCTTGCTGGGGGACTCCAGAGATGAAGCATCCCGGAACGCATATTTTGTATGATACTTCTAAACCGGTTGCTCTGGGCGGAGGGACGTTCCGTGCTCGCTATGGCGTTGAGTTTGAAGGTCAATCACTACTCGCAGAAGATAGCTTTTCAAAAGGCAGTGAGATTGAAGATGGTTATCCGGAATTCACCGATAAATTGCTCAAACATTTAGGATGGTGGGACGATCTGACCGAGGCCGAAAAAGTCGCAGCAGAAGGACAAAACTGGAAAACCGATCTTTCTGGTGGTATTCAACGAGTGGCAATTCAGCATGGCTGTATTCCTTTCGGCAATGCGAAAGCTCGTGCAATTGTGTGGACATTTCCGGATCGAGTGCCACTACATCGTGAGCCACTGTACACGCCAAGACGCGATCTCATCGCTGATTATCCTACTTGGGAAGATAAAGACGCGATTTTTAGAATGCCGACGCTCTATAAATCGATTCAAGATATCGATAAATCCCAAGAATATCCGATCATCCTGACTTCTGGGCGCTTAGTCGAGTACGAAGGTGGTGGCGAAGAAACCCGTTCAAACCCTTGGTTAGCCGAACTGCAGCAAGAGATGTTTGTTGAGGTGAACCCTAAGGATGCCAATGATCTTGGTTTCAGAGACGGTGACATGGTTTGGGTTGAAGGGGCAGAAAAAGGGCGTATTCATGTTAAAGCCATGGTGACACGTCGCGTTAAACCCGGTATGGCGTTCATTCCTTTTCATTTTGGCGGCAAATTTCAAGGTGAAGATCTTCGTCATAAATACCCACAAGGTACCGATCCTTATGTGATTGGTGAGTCAGCGAATATCGCGACCACTTATGGGTACGATCCTGTTACTCAAATGCAGGAAACTAAAGTCACCTTGTGTAACATCCGTAAAGCGTAAGGAGTAAACCAATGGCTAAAATGAAATTCCTTTGTGATACCAAACGCTGCATCGAATGCAACGGCTGTGTCACGGCCTGTAAAAATGAAAATGACGATGCTCTGCAATGGGGAATCCAACGTCGTCGAGTGGTCACACTCAATGATGGCGAACCGGGAGAGAACTCGATCTCGGTAGCTTGCATGCACTGTACGGACGCGCCTTGTATGGCGGTCTGTCCGGCGGACTGTTTTGTCAAAACGGAAGATGGCATCGTGCTGCACAATAAAGATCTTTGCATTGGTTGTGGTTACTGCTTATTTGCTTGCCCGTTTGGTGCTCCGCAGTTTCCTAAGCAGTCTGCCTTTGCTGAGCGTGGGAAAATGGATAAATGTACGTTCTGTGCTGGTGGACCTGAAACAGAACCGGGTTCCCCCGAAGAACGTCGTAAATATGGAGCTAACCGGATTGCTGAAGGCAAATTACCGATGTGTGCTTCCTTATGTTCGACTAAAGCACTACTGGCTGGTGATGCCGCGGTGGTTTCAGATATTTTCCGTCAGCGCGTGGTAGAGCGCGGTGCTAAAAATGCTGGGTGGACCAATGGCGAAGATCTCGCTTTCGATGCCACAAGGAGTTAAGTAGCGATGCAATATCAGATAAAGCGTGCGTTTCAGCAGGTCTTGGTGCTATTGATCTTAACTCTTAGTTGTTTATCTCTCCCATTATTAGCCAATGAGGGCGAGTCCACTAATCACAATGTGGCGCAAAAAGAGATCTCTCAATTAGCGGGTGCCGACTTTTGGCGTCAAGTGAGGCAAGGTCAAGAAGGCTATACCACATCACGTTCTCCTGAGCATGGCGTGTTAATCAGTACACCGGGTGAAATGTGGTTTGTCTTAAAAGAGAAATGGATGTCTCCTGCTGGGGCAGTGGCGATTTTTGGTAGTATTGTGATGGTTGTGATGGCCTATTGGTTGATGGGCCCAATCATGCTTAGTCAGCCAAGAACGGGGCGAAAATTAAAACGTTGGTCGCGTTTGGATCGAGCGTTGCACTGGAGTATGGCGTTTACTTTTCTTACCTTGGCGTTCAGTGGTTTAATGTTGGTTTATGGTAAACACTTTCTTAAACCTTACATTCCTAACGATTGGTGGGGAATGGTCATTTATTCCGCTAAGCAATACCACAATTACGTTGGCCCCTTATTCTTTGTGTTGCTGATTTTTATGTTGCTGAAATGGTGGCGAAAATCCTTATTCAACAAGGTTGATTTCCAATGGTTTTTAAAATTGGGAGGAATGGCGGGCAAGCACAAAGGAACCCATCCTTCGGCTGGCTTTTCCAATGGTGGTGAAAAAGCGATCTATTGGCTTTTGATCGTATTTGGTAGCTTTGCTGCGATCAGTGGACTTATTTTAGACTTTCCGATTCTTGGGCAAACACGCCGCGATATGGAACTCTCGAATTTGATCCACATGTTCTCTGCTTTAATCCTTATTTGTGGCTTTATTTTCCATATTTATATCGGTTTATTTGGTATGGAAGGAGCATTAGAAGGGATGGTGACAGGTAAAGTCGATGAGACCTGGGCCAAAGAACATCATGATTTATGGTATGAAGAAGTCAAAGCGCGAGGCGAAATTGAAGCGGCTGACCATCAAGTTCCAAAGATACAGGAGAGTCATGATGATCCCCGCCAGTAAAAATAAATCCGTTTGGTTTGTGTATATCGCCAGTTTGCTGACCCCATTTACTGGGTTACTTTCTGGGGTGATTGGCATTATCTATGCTGGCTATCGGTTGGATAAAAACCAAGATGGCGAGGTGGCGAATTCCCATTATTACGGATTAATTCGTACTTTTTTCTTATTCTTAACCTTTTTTGTGGTGTTAATTGTCACCGTTGCTACGGCAAATGGCGTTCTGATGGGAGTCAATCGTTATTGGTTTAGTAATACTTGGTTAAGTACGATTGGCTACGCTATCCCTTACCTTGGCGCGTTCATTGCGTTAGGTGCCATTACCTTATGGTTTTGGCGTATGGTGCAAGGTATGAAGCAGCTACGAGCCGATATTGCTCATCGCCCAACGAAAGGCCCGAATCTTTAAGCATCACACCCAGCGAGTCTGGGTGTTTTTTTCGACTATTGTCTAAGCCTTGAAATTAGGGACGCTCGTTTATCAATGCTAAACTGGTGTAAAGATTGAAAATAAGGAATGGATGATGAATTTCCCCTATCGCAATATTGTAGTATTGACCGGCGCGGGGATATCTGCCGAGTCGGGTATTCAAACCTTTCGGGCCCAAGATGGATTATGGGAAAACCACCGGATTGAAGATGTTGCCACACCAGAAGGTTTTGCTCGTGATCCTGATTTGGTGCAAGACTTTTATAATCAGCGCCGCAGAAAACTAGGCTCTCCTGAGATTCAACCCAATGCGGCTCATCTTGCTCTTGGCGAGCTAGAGCGACAACTGAATGGTTCAGTAACCATCATTACTCAGAATATTGATGATCTGCATGAGCGAGGCGGTAGTCAAAACATCATTCATATGCATGGCGAGTTATTTAAAGCTCGCTGTAGTATGTCTAATCAAGTGGTTGAACAAAAAGGCGATTTATTGACCGGTGAACTGTGTCATTGCTGTCAAATTCCGCAACAAATGCGGCCTCATATTGTTTGGTTTGGGGAAATGCCTTTGCGGATGGGGGATATTTATAGCGCATTAGAAAAAGCCGATTTATTTGTCTCTATTGGTACATCTGGTGTGGTTTATCCGGCGGCTGGTTTTGTGCATGATGCGAGAATGCACGGCGCACATACGATTGAAATTAATTTAGAGCCGAGCGCGATTGAAAGTGAGTTTGCTGAAAAACGTTATGGCAAAGCGACGTTTGAGGTCCCTCGTTTAGTTAACGAGCTATTAATGCTGCAAGATTCCCCTCGATAAGAGGAAAAGAACCTCATTTTTTGCTAACGTCACATCGTTTTCATCTAGCACAGAAAACAGGCAAGAAAAAAGCGGCATCAGCCGCTTTTTCACATTGATAGAATCGCTGATTACTTCACTTTTAAGCGTTGGAAGTAGTTATCGTATAATATTGATGCTTCACCGACATCATCTTGCCATTCACCGCTATCCATGACTGATTGTGGTGGGAAGATATTCGGGTCATTGACAAATTCTGCAGGTAATAGCTTATGGGCCGTTTTGACTGGTGTTGGATAGCCGATTTCCAGCGCGATTTTTGCTGCATTTTCCGGACGCAATAAGAAGTCGATCATTTTATGTGCCGCTTCGATATTTTTGGCACCTGCAGGAATCGCAATGCTGTCCATCCAGAAAATAGCGCCTTTTTCTGGCCAAATAATCTCAATATTGGCTCCTTCTTGACGCGCCATGTAGGCAGACCCATTCCACAACATCCCAAGCGAAACTTCTCCGGCTAAAAACGGGTTGGCTGGGAAATCAGAGTTAAAGACCAAGACATTTGGCATCAGTTTGGTTAGCTCTTGATAAGCGGCTTCAATCTCTTCTGGATTGGTACTATTTGGCGAGTAACCCAATTTACTTAAAGCCATATGGAACACTTCACGAGCGTCATCCATCAGCATAAGCTGACCACGCCATTTGGCATCCCATAAATCGTTCCAATTGGTCAGTGCTGATTTATCAAGCATGTCGGTGTTAATGCCAATACCTGTCGCTCCCCAGATATAAGGGATTGAGTAACGGTTTTCGGGATCAAAAGATTTATTGAGAAAATTAGGGTCAAGATCCGCAAAATGACTTAATTGATTTTTGTCGATGGGTTGCAGCATGCCTTCTTTGCGCATCTTAGAGACAAAATAAGTTGAAGGAACCACTAAGTCATAACCAGCACCTTGGGTTTTTAACTTCGCGTACATGCTTTCGTTTGATTCGTACGTCGAATAAATGACTCGGATACCGGTTTCTTTACTAAATTCTTCTAGTACATCGCTAGGGATATATTCCGACCAGTTATAAAAATACAGCTCGGTATCGTTGGCCATCGCGTGGGTAGTGAATAGAGTCGCTGCGCATAGTACGCCCGCATACAGTTTACTTTTCTTCATTACAATTCCGTATTTTGGTAGCAAAAGCCCAAATAGGCTAGAGAGATTAGCTAAATCAGCCGCCAAGTATACCAGCTCACAAAAAAATAGGCAGCTAATGCTGCCCATTTACTTAAGCTCGTAGGTTTATAAACCTGATTTTAAACGCATAAAGTAGTTTTCATACTTAATGGTTTTGTCTCCCACCGCATCTTGCCATTCCACGCGATCTAAATCTTCTTGAGATGGGAATAGGGGGGCGATATCTTTGAATTTAGCGTTCGATTCCGCCACACCTGTTAAGTAGCCAGTATCACGAGAGATTTGCTCAGCGATTTCAGGGCGCAGTAAAAAGTCGATCATCTTATGGGCGGCGTCGACATTTTTCGCTCCTGAAGCAATGGCGAAGTTATCGACCCAACCAATACCGCCTTCTTTCGGGAAGATCAGTTTGATCGGTAATCCTTCATTTTGCGCTGCCGCTGCAGAGCCATTCCATAACATCCCTAAACCGACTTCACCAGCAAGATAGGGTGCAGCAGGGTTGTCAGAGTTAAACACCAAAACATTCGGCATTAATTTACGTAATTCAGCGTAGGCTTCATCAATTTGCTTATCGTCAGTGGTATTACCGGAATAGCCGAGTTTACGCAGAGCGATATGGAACACTTCGCGAGTATCGTCCATTAACATCAATTGTCTCGCCAGCTCAGGCTTCCATAGGTCACCCCAGCTTTGGAAATCATTCGGGTCATACATATCAGTATTGACCGCTAAACCGGTAATGGCGACCACATGTGGAATCGAGTAGTCGTTGTTCGGATCATAAGGTTTATTCAGGTAGTTAGCGTCTAAATTACTGAAATTAGACAGCTTAGACTTATCTATTTTCTGAATCATACCCTCATCACGCATTTTGGATACGAAATAGGTCGAAGGAACAATAAGATCGTAGCCCTGATTATGGGTTTTTAGTCTGGCGTATAAAGTTTCATTTGACTCATAAGTTGAGTAAATGACTTTGATACCGGTTTCACGAGTAAACTGTTCAAGGATATTACTGTTAATGTAAGGTCCCCAGTTCATGAAAACCAATTCTTTATCTTGCGCGATAGCTGAATTTGACAACAGTGAAAGCGCACATGCACTACCAGCTAATAAAGTAGCCCATTTTTTCATCGACGTTAGCTCCAAACCAAACGTTGCCCATTAGGGCGTTACATAGAGAAACAGAATGGTCATGGTGGCCATTCTGTTTCGTGTTTTTAACATGCAGTGAGTATATTACTTCACTTTTTCTCTGGCTAACAACTGTGAAGTGATCACAAGGATTAATGAAACCACTAACATCACAGTCGCTAACGCATTCACTTCCGGTGAAATCCCAACCCTAACCATAGAGTAAATCTTTAAAGGGAGAATTTCATAGGTTGGTCCTGTCACAAAAGAACTGATGATGACATCATCGAGTGACAAGGTAAAACTTAATAACCAACCTGCCGCAACGGCTGGCTTAGCAAGTGGGAAAATAATATTTTTCAATATAACCCATTCGCTCGCTCCGAGATCTTTTGCCGCTTCTAACATCTTCACATCAAAACCATTCAAACGGCTGTAAACCGTGACCACCACAAAGGGTAAGCAGAAGGTGATGTGCGCAATCAAAAGGGTTAGAAAGCCCAATTGAAAGCCGAGGACTAAAAACAGCGCCAGTAATGAAATTGCCATTACGATATCTGGTGACATCATGACAACAAACAGCATGCCATTGACCATTTTCTTACCTTTAAACTGGTAACGAAATAGGGCAACAGCCGTCAAGCTACCAATAATTGTCGCTGCGGTCGCTGAAAAGACCGCAATATTGATAGAGTGCCAGGCGGCTTGCATCAAGCTGTCATTATTAATCAAAGCATGATACCACTTGGTCGTGAAGCCACCCCAACGAATCCCAAAGCGGTTGTCGTTAAAAGAGTTCACAATCAAAACAATAATCGGTAGGTACAAAAATAAGTACACTAAGCTCATAAAGCTAAATCGAACTGTCTTTCCCATTAGCTTAGCTCCGATTTCTTATTCAAGAGTTTACCTGCTCGATAGTACGCATAGAGCATGACGGCCATGGCTAAGGTGAGGGCAATACTTGTCGCCGCACCAAATGGCCAGTCTCGGGCGTTGAGTACTTGGCTCTTAATGACGTTACCGATCAATAAGTTTTTCGCCCCTCCCAGTAAATCAGAAATATAGAACATTCCTAATGCTGGTAGCAGTACCAGTAAACAGCCGCCAATAATGCCGGGCATGGTTAAGGGTAAAATGACTTTAATTAGCGTTTGTAACTTGTTCGCACCAAGATCTCGTGCTGCTTCTATATAAGTATGATCGAGCTTCTCGATCGCAGAATAGAGAGGCAAAATCATAAATGGCAGCAAGATGTACACTAAACCAATCATTACCGCGGTTTCGGTGAACATGATACGGATCGGAGTATCGATGATGCCGATGCTTAATAATGCTTTATTCAAAATACCTTGAGTGCCCAAAACAATTTTTAATCCATAGGTACGGATCAGCGAGTTAGTCCAAAATGGAACAATCACTAAAAACAGCATAATAGGGCGCCATTTTTGCGGCATTTTGGCAACGATATACGCAAATGGATAGCCGACCACAAGACAGATTAAGGTCGCCACGATAGCCATGTAAAATGAGTGCAGCATCACTCTGGCATAAATCGGATCCATTAAACGAAGATAGTTATCGAACGTAAAGGTAAAAGCGATTAAGTTCGATTCATCACGCGTTAAAAAGCTGGTCACAATGATCATCAGATTGGGGATCAGAACAAACAGACCTAACCAGCCGACAATCAAAACAATAATTGCGTTTTGTAGATTAAGCTTGTTGCTCATCATTGAGGACGACCTCCCAGCTTTCAACCCAAGTGATGGCGACTTTCTGGCCGATAGAGTGGTCTACGTCTGGATCATCCTCGTTAAAGAATTCACTCACCATAACGCGCATGCCTGACTCTAATTCAACCACTGACTCTAACGTCATGCCTTTATAAGTACGATCGATAACATGACCAACAATACCCGCACTTTCTGATTCTTTGATCTCTTCAATGCGTAAATCTTCTGGACGCAGTAAGACTTGCAGTTTATCGCCGCTAGTCACGGGTTGATCATAATAGACAATTGCAGGAACGCCTTCGATCTGTACGTTAATGCATTTATCATCGATACGATCTTGAGTGACGGCATTAAATACGTTGATCTCACCGATAAATCGGGCAACAAATAGGTTTTTGGGCTCTTCATAAATTTCACGTGGTGAACCATCTTGCTCGATGCATCCATCGCGCATAACAATGATTCGATCCGACATGGACAAAGCTTCTTCTTGATCGTGAGTAACGAAGATGAAGGTAATGCCCAGTTGACGTTGGAGTTGCTTCAGCTCGATTTGCATCTGTTTACGCAGTTTATAATCGAGAGCGGATAAAGATTCATCCAACAATAACACTTTAGGTTTATTGACCACGGCACGAGCAATCGCAATACGTTGTTGCTGACCACCAGAAAGCTGATGTGGCTTACGCTGCGCCATTTGCTCTAAGCGAACCATGCGTAGTGCTTCCATTACTCGTGGTTCAATCTCTGCGCTTGGTACTTTCTGCATACGCAATCCGAAGGCTACGTTATCAAACACGGTCATATGAGGAAACAAGGCGTAACTTTGGAAGACCGTGTTGACATGCCTCTGCTCAGCAGGAACTTGAGTCACATCTTGACCGTCAAGTAAGATCTGGCCGTTATCGACCGTCTCAAAACCAGCAATCATTCGTAGTACGGTGGTTTTCCCACACCCTGATGGGCCAAGTATAGTTAAGAATTCACCGTGATTGACATCTAAATTCAGGTGAGAAATGATCTCTTTACCATCAAAGCTTTTGCTAATGCCAGATAGACGAATAACTGGCTTTCCTACCGAGTGTTGTTTGTTCAACGTCTGTTTTTCTCCCACAGTGGTTGTATACCCAAAAAATGGCAAAAACGTCGTTGAATGGCTAATGGTTCATTCAAACAATCGTCCTTAACTTTTTTGAGTATAGGAGCGTGATATACAGTGCATTATTATTCCCGTTTAGCTTAAAGTGGCAGCAGACGTTGCCATCACTCTCGGTTGTTCGGGTATAACACGAAAACCAGTCATAAATCAGAATCATGCTTGGTGTACTTATACATCCAATTTATACACTGGTTATACCTTTTCAAAGGGCGCATCATAATTAGCATACCCGACGAAATCAAAGTATTTTCTTATCTTGAAACAGAAAAAATTTTGCATCGTTGAGTGATGATTCTTTACCATGCCCTGTTAACGAATAATAAAGGCTTTTAAGTGGTCAATTATCAGCCATATGAAGCATAAAGCAAGCTGAGTTTGACAGTAAGATTTTAGACTCGACGTTATTTCAGTATAATGAAAAACTATCTCCATTTGTTTCGAAAGCATTTTTGACAGGCCAAACTAGGGCGAATTATGAGCAATAATATCGAGAAAGATTTTAACTTAGGGGGAACGTTGGAACGCGCTCTTTCTGGTGATTACCAACTTAAGATAGGTGAGGTACTAAAAGAAGCATGGGATTGTACCCTGAAACACTTCCTGTCTTTTTCTCCTGCCATTGTTATTTTGGTCGTGATCCAATTGGCGATTTTTATCATTGCCTTCAGATTAATGGTCGGCGATCCGTCGGTCATCTTTTCTTTATTTGCTCAAGAGGGCAATATCCCTCCGGGCGTTATTCAAGGGATTTTGATTGCTAACTTTAGTTACGAAGTAGTCAGTGCTCCGATTTATGCTGGCGTGAGTTTAATGGCCATGAGTCATGCTGCCGGGCTTAAAACTAGGACCAATCATATTACTAAAGGGTTGCAGTTCACCATACCAGTAATTATTGCTTCATTATTGAGCCTAGTACTACAAGGGGTTGCCGGGATGATTTTCCCACTCCTCTCGATGTATTTTTCACTGGCTTTTAGTAATTCGATTTTACTGATCTGTGAAAAGAAAGTTCCCCCGATGCAAGCACTGTGGCTATCATTACGTGCAGTGAACAAAAAACTGCTACCTTTAGCGGGCATCTACGCTTTACTGATGTTGATGTTCGTAGCTGCCGTCCTGTTTTATGGTATTGGCTTAATCTTTGTTCTGCCTTTCTTTTTTCATGTGAAAGGCATTATTTACCGTAATATGTTTGGTATTCGTTTACAAATCGTTGCCACGAAGAAAACCAATAGCGATGATGATCATGATGCAAATTCACAAATTTTTAATGCGTAAGCGCTTTATCCTCATAGGGTTAGCGATGGTGTTGATTGGATTGAGTCTTTATTACTCAACCCGGACTGCTGATCACCCTTCGGTTGAGTTAACCGGCCATGCAGTATCAGCAGCCCCTGATTTTTCATCGATAACGGATATAGCAGAGAAAAAAGAGGCATTTTTTTCTTACTTAAGACCTGGAGTTGCGTTTGAGAACCAACGTATTTTACAAGAAAGGCAACAATTGCAACGACTAGCTACCCGTTTTCAGCAAGGCAAACTGTCAGCCAAAGATAAGACACTGGCGGCTCAATTGGCTGAACAATACGGTTTAGCACTGAATAAGGGAAATCGACTGAGTAGTGAATGGCTGAATGGTATGTTGCAGCGTGTTGACGTTTTACCAGAAGCGTTAGTGCTGACTCAAGCTGCTAATGAGTCCGCCTGGGGAACTTCGCGTTTTGCTATTGAAGCGAATAACTATTTTGGTCAGTGGTGCTATTCTCCGGGCTGTGGGGTAGTACCAGCAGCAAGAGGCGCAGGAATGACCCATGAAGTGGCGAAATTTTCTTCGGTTCAAGAATCGATTCATCGTTATTTTATGAATGTGAATCGTAATGCGGCTTATCGTGATTTACGTAAAATTCGTCAACAGTTGCGTCAGAATGATGCCAATCTACTCAGTGTTGATAGTGCATTGGTTTTGAGTAATGGATTATTGCGTTACTCTGAGCGTGGCGCGGATTATGTGCAAGATGTACAGGCGATGATCCGCCATAATCAAGTTTATTGGGTAGAGCAATAAACTGAAAATACCAATAAGGCTGCCCAGTGGCAGCCTTATTGGTATCCATTCAACTGGTTATCAACAACATGCTACAAGTTAGTCACGTCTAATTTTAATGCAGGATCAAACGGTATCACTGTATCGTCTTCATCGAGAATAGGCTGTGGGACGGGTTCTTTATCAAAACCAATGTCACCACCATTAATGACGCCAGAATCACGATTGATCGACTTAAAATCAAATAATTCAAAGTCGGCAAGATGGCTAGGCACGACATTTTGCATGGCTCTAAACATGGTTTCTATACGACCAGGAAACTGTTTATCCCAAGCATTAAGCATCTGCTTAATATTTTGGCGCTGCATATTGGGCTGTGAACCGCATAAATTGCAGGGAATGATAGGATAAGCGCGATGGTTTGCGTACTTGATGATGTCTTTTTCTCTGCAGTAAGCAAGAGGGCGAATCACCACATGCTCGCCATTGTCAGAGACTAACTTAGGTGGCATCCCTTTCATTTTTCCGCCATAGAACATATTCAAAAACAAGGTTTCAATAATGTCATCACGGTGATGGCCTAAAGCAATTTTAGTGGCCCCTAACTCCTTCGCTGCACGATATAAAATACCACGGCGTAGGCGAGAACACAGAGCGCACGTGGTTTTACCTTCGGGAACTTTATCTTGTACGATTGAATAGGTGTCTTCTTCAATGATCTTATACTCAACGCCTAATTCTTGAAGGTATTCAGGTAGAATATGTTCAGGAAATCCGGGTTGTTTTTGATCAAGATTGACAGCGATGAGTGAGAAGGTGATCGGTGCACTTTTTTGCAAACTCATCAGAATGTCGAGCATCGTGAAGCTGTCTTTGCCTCCCGATAAACAGACCATGATTCGGTCGCCATCTTCAATCATATTAAAGTCAGCAATAGCTTGCCCCGTATTACGACGAATACGTTTTTGTAGCTTATTGAAATTATAATGTTGGGCTTTAGTCAACTCTTGAGTTTGCTCTGTCATTGGCTTTCGTTCTTTAATCTTCCACACAAAATGAAGTGCGTATAATACGGATCTACTGACAAGATGCCAGTATTAAGCATGCCCGATAACAAAAAATCCCCAACCAAGGGGATGGGGACTTATAAATAGCAAACAGAGTGTTTAGCTAGCGATGTTAGGATCAAGAGGACTAATATACCCAGCGGGTTTTAGGGCAAGGACATCACAGTTGATTTTATCAATGACTTGTTCAGCGGTATTACCAATAAAGACGGCTGAAAGTCCAGTTCGCCCTGTCGTTCCTAAAATGACCATCGCCGCATCAAGCGTTTTGGCTGCCTCGGGAATAACATCTTCAGGTAAACCTTGTTGAACAATAGTTTGGCTTTCATCTAAACCATGTTTTTGTCTTAGTGCTTTCATCGATGTGAGGTGATGGCCACGAACGGCATCAGTATAAGTGGTCGGGTCAAACTCAGGTAGCTCAATCGTAATATTGGCTGGCGTTACCGGGTAAGCATTAACTAAATAGGGCGATGCCCCCAGACGTTGAGTTAAATTGAGTAGTTGTTCGACCATGATATCGTTGAGCTGAATATGAGTATCAACCTCTGACCCCACGTGAACAGAGGCGATAATATTCGCATTCTCAGGCCAGTGGCTGTGTTTAACCAGTAAAACAGGAGTCGGGCATTTGCGCAGTAGATGCCAATCAGTAGGAGTAAATATTACTGATTCCAATACATCATGTTTATGAGTGCCTTTGATAAGAATATCATGTTGACCAGAGAAGACTTCTGCAATGATCGCCTCGTAAGGACGATTGTGCCAAACCACCTTTACATCAAATTGAATGGATGAATCGATATAAGGTTCAGCAACGCTTCTCATCCATTGTTCTCGTTGTTGAATCACGCCTCTGCGCATCGCATCTCGTTCATCAATAGAAAGCATCGAAGTCATGTCATAAGAAAAATCATAAATCGACATAAAGAAAGTGATATGACTCGGGGATTGGCTTTTTGCTGCTAGCTGAACTGCTCTGGCTAATGCCGGTTGTTCATCGTGATTAATGTCTGCAACAACTAATATTTTGCTATAGATACTCATAACAAACTCCTTGTTTGTGGAGGAGGTCAATAACTCACAGACCTTAGAGATACTTTAACGCAGTTGGAGAGAGAGTTTTAGTGAAGAGAGTCAGTTTTTTAAGAAAAGTATGATGCAGCTCATCAAAGTGCTGCATCATCGCCATGAATCAAGAATTACTTGCTGTCTTTCGATACACCCGCTAATTGCATTAAAGCGTCATGATCTAAAATTGTGATGTATTTGCCTTTCACGCTAAGCATTTCTGATTTTTGAAAACGTCCCAGTAAACGACTGATAGTTTCTACGGTTAAGCCTAAGTAATTGCCAATGTCACCACGAGTCATGGTTAAACGGAATTCGCGAGGGCTAAATCCTCGTTGAGAAAAACGCGTTGATAGATTATACAAGAAGGCCGCCAATCTCTCTTCGGCATTCTTTTTTGAGAGTAATAGGATCATCTCTTGATCGCCCTTAATCTCGTTACTCATCAAACGCATAATTTGTTGGCGTAACTTAGGCATTTTTCCAGAAAGGTCATCTAAGATTTCATACGGTATTTCACAAACCATTGAGGTTTCTAATGCCTGAGCAAAACTTGGATGAGAGTCGCCAGTGATGGCATCGAACCCAACCAAATCACCGGCAAGGTGAAAAGCGGTAATCTGTTCATCACCTTGTTCAGTGATGGTATAACTTTTAATGGTTCCTGAACGAATCGCGTACAGAGAGCGAAGTTCATCACCGGCTTTGAAGAGCGCTTGTCCTTTTTGAATCGGCTTTTTACGCTCAATAATTTGGTCAAGCTGGTCCAGTTCTGATTCGTTCAGTGTAAACGGAATGCAAAGTTGACTGATACTACAGTCTTGACAATGAATGGCGCAGCCACCAGATTGAATACGCTTTGCCGCAGGCTTTTCAGAAATCATAACAACCTTTCACTAAATTGATGTACATCAAGAATTCTAGCATTCATTATCGTCAAAGGATAGTGATCCATAAACAACTAAAGAGAGTAAGCACAGTTAATATTGGTAATCGGTATCATGGTCACGGACGTTAACATTTAAAAGCGGATGTAGTACTCTCTTCTTTCTATTTACATACCCACGATGAGCACTGCAAGACCAAGTTACTGATTCGGTTAGTCATTGATGATAAAGGACACCCCCTAATGCCAGCAGAAAAACTGACAAAAAACAAGCTGATTCAAATAATCGTTATGTTAACTATTCTGATATCGGCATTCACCTGGCGCACTATAACTCATTATTCAACAGATAAAGAAGCCGCTAAAGAACACCCAACGTTAAAAAATGAGTCTATCGATCACGAAAACACCCAATCCTTGCAGTACAAAGACAGTCAATAAAAAAGTATCGTGTTAATATTGCATCATTAACGCATCTTTATTAGTTTGATATATGCAATTTACTACCACTTTTACTCATGCCACGAGACCTGAAGACGCAATAGGGCAGTTAGCAGAAACATTGAAAAAAGATGGCTTGTCCAACCTAATTTGCTACTACTCACAAGAGTATTCCGCGAAGCAGATACAGCAAGAGCTTCGCCTACATTTTCCAGGAATCCCATTTATTGGCTGTTCTTCATGCCAAGCGATCATGACTGATAAAGGATTTCATATCGGGCCTGTTGTGGCTTTAATGGCTATTTATGACTGCTCTTATAGTGCGTATGGCACTGGTTTAGTCGAGTTAGGTCAAGAGGATGATCGGCAAGCCGCTTATGTCGCTATTCAACAAGCTTTGGGACAAGCGAATAGAATTGGTGAAGTACCAAGCTTAATCCTGTTGCATTCGACACCCGGCCATGAAGAGGCATTTATTGATGCGATTGATGCAACCTTTGGCACTCACGTTCCTATTATCGGTGGGAGCGCAGCTGATAATCATATTCAAAAACAATGGTCTATCATTACCCAACAGGGATGGAGCTCTAACGGCATTGCCTTGCAGCTATTTTTTCCATCTAAACCGTTAACATCTGGCTTTAGTGCTGGTTATTCACCGACTGAGTTTGAAGGCGAGATTACCCAAGCTAGCCATCGATGTATTCAGAGTATTGATGGTGAGCCAGCCTCGGCTATTTATAAAGAGTGGATCAGCGATCACTCCAATATTCAATTTAACGATCGACATCTATTTGAGCATGTGACTCGATTTCCTTTAGGAAGAGTGGCCGGATATGTTAATCAACAGCCTTACTATAAATTGTGTCATCCTATTCAAATGCTCAATGATGGATCGCTTGAACTATTTGCTACGATTAATGAAGGCGAAAAAATAAGATTGATGACCGGTTCAAAAGAACAGCTACTCAATCGAGCATCACGAGTGATCCAAGATGCAAATACACAAAACTATCATGAGTCATTACTGCTCGGCTCGATTATCATCTATTGTGCAGGGGCAATGCTCCGTCTAGGAGAAGATGTACAACTCGTTCATAAAAAACTGGTCGAGCAAATGCATGGTCAGCCTTTTATTTGTCCATTCACTTTTGGTGAACAGGGACGTTTTATTGGTGGCGAGAATGCCCACGGAAATTTAATGATAGCATCGGTTATCTTCTATGAGTCAGAATAGACAAAGATGATAGAACAAGACAAAAATGAGCAGCTGAGTGAGGTGCTACTTGAGTTAGAGAGAAGTAAAGAGAGAGAGCTTCGCTTAGCGGAAGAGAACCGTGTTATTCTCAGCGCCATATCGGCGCTTAGTCATGCTGATAATAAATATCAGATATTTGAAGAGCTTAAAAACGTCCTTCATCGATATATTAACTTTGATGATTTTATTGTTATTGCTAAAAACACGCCAAATTCGTTATTTTCAACATTTCTGTCCTCGAATATCGCGTTTCAAGGCAAGCAGTGGCTTAATGGTGATAAATTTCAACGAGTATTACAAGGCGAGTGTATTATCCTATTTGAGCCCACCAAGCTTGCCGAATTTCAAAATCTTAATCCATTTCTTCAAAACACAATAAACTCCGCGCTAATCACGGGTATCCAAACGCAAACCAGCGATTCCGTATTACTGCTTTTAGGCAGTAGGAAAGGGCAGTTTAGTTTAGAGACTAAAGCAACGTTGCAACGTTTTCGTCCACTCCTCGAGCGGGCTATTAACGATATTGAACATAAAGAAGAATTGCAAAGCTTAGTGCGTATAAAAACTCATGAACTCTATATTGCACAGCAGCAAGCAGAACATGCTAACCAAGCTAAGTCGCAATTTTTAGCGATGATGAGTCATGAGCTGAGAACGCCGCTCAATGCTGTTTTAGGGTTAATTGATATTTTGCGAGAAGACTCTAATCACTCTCAACTTGAGTTATTAGAACAAATGGAAAATTCAGCAGAACTTCTGTTAGTGATCATCAATGATATTCTTGATTTAAGTCGCATAGAATCAGGGCACTTTAAGTTACATCGTCACTGGGTTCATTTGCACAAGAAGCTTGTTCATGCTTTGTCTTATCATCATAAAGCGTGTGTTGCTAAAGGGATCCGCTTTAATATTCGAACATCAATTTGTGATCATTATGAATATTGGGTTGATCCTGTACGTTTAATGCAAATACTGTTCAACGTGATTGGTAATGCGATCAAATTCACCGAAGCAGGCTCTGTTGATGTCCGGTTAAGTACCGCAAGAAATGAGTTGGTCATCCATGTCGAAGACACCGGAATTGGAATTGAGCCCGAGCGAATAGAACACTTGTTTTCTCCATTCATTCAAGCCGATAGCTCTATTACTCGTCATTATGGTGGCACAGGGCTTGGCTTAGCGATTACTAAACACCTTGTAGAATTGATGAAAGGAACGATTTCAGTCAGCAGTTCTTTAGGACAAGGCAGCCATTTTACCATCCGTCTTCCCGTCAATTCACGACAAACAAATAGCATTAAGATTGATCCCCTTGAACCTATTTTAAAACAAGCCTCCAGTAGTCAGAGTAGCCAAGGACATATCTTAGTTGTTGAAGATACCAAAACTAACCAAATGGTCATCCAGTTAATCTTATCGCGCATGGGTTACAACGTCACCATGGTGAGTGATGGACAACAAGCCGTATCATTAACAGAAACTAGCCATGCATTTGATTTGATTCTTATGGATATCTCGATGCCAGTGATGGATGGAATTGAAGCGACGAAAATCTTGCGTAGTAAGAATATCCAGACACCGATCATCGCGCTTACGGCCCATGCAATGCAAGATGATCACGCGACATTTCGACAAGCGGGCATGAATGATGTGGTTTTAAAACCCATTCGTAGCCAAGAATTACAACGCATTATTAAACAGTATTTAAATCCTCAAGAATAATTACCATATTGTTCAATGTGCAAACATGAACCAATATGGTAATTATATACTTTATGGTAAATAGACTTATGTTTAATACAATAAGTAAAAGGAAGAATAGGAGCGCTGTAAGGATAAGTCTCGTGTATCTACATGTATAACATTTAACATAATATACATAATGCGCACTTGAGTGTGAGGATTAAAAGGGAGCATTTAATCGTGGATTGACCCTGAACACCCAATTTTCGACTCAGCTTTTTCTCCATTAATTAGCTCCGTATTTCGTTATTTCGTGCGTAAAAAGCTATCGACCTTTTTTGGCTTTTGGTCCTGATATCTTAAAGCCTTGATGAGGAAATACATTACGAATCCGTTGTTGAACTTTTTTAGGTACTTGTTTGGAGAAGATAAGTTTCATGCCGGTTCTTTGATGGTAAACCTTCATCTGACCATCAAATGGCGTTGTCTCTGCTATCTCACAGACATTATGTTTGAAAGTAGCGGGAAAATGCCCCTTGCTTGCTACTATGTGCCCTGATTTGAAGGTAACTTTTAAAATTGGCCTATCGACCGCGACTAACCAAAAAATGACGATTGCCGCAATAACAATAACATACAGCATTTCATTTACTCCTCATTGGACAACAACTTATTAAGATCTTCTTTTAAACTGCTAACCGCACGGCTTGCTTTTTCACTACGTGATGCTTCACTGAGTAGATACTCAATCGCATCTGATAAAGTGCAACCGAGTTCGTTAGCTCTTGAGGATAATTTTTCCCATACGCGATAATCGAGATCAATCGACTTTTTACGAGTGTGCAACTGTTCAGCATTAAAATGCCTTTTGCGCTTAGCACGAATGGCTTGTTTTAACTTGTTTTCTAGCTCGGGAGCCATATGTTGTGCGATCCAATCGAGTACTAAGGTGGGTTCATACTCAATAGATTTGAGCTTTACTATCGCGTTTTCCACTTCACTACGATCAATATGGCAAGTAATTTGCTCACCATCTTTCCATTTTTTTATTAAATACTGCCATTTCCAACCACATTCCAGATTTTCGAGTTGTTGATATTTCATAGTCGGCAAAGTCCATATAAAAGCATAGTGACAGGGTAACCCAACCTTTGCTGAGTTTCAATCATAGCAATAAAAATGCTCTAATGAGTATTCCTGATAACAAAGCTATTCGTAGTCAGGGTTTTTCTATATAATTTCAATCCTTTTAATCACTTCGATGACTCAATGACACAAGATATCTGGCGTTTAGTTACGCCCCAGTATGACGATTTTAATGAACCGCTGGCTCAGTTTGCGCAATTAACGGCGGTGCCGTTTTTCGACACTCAACCAAGACTGTTACAAGCGATTGAACGTTTCATACATATACAGGGTTTTAGCCGAGTTCTGCTGATCAATGCGCCAGATAACTCCATTTATCGTTGTTTGATTCAAGAGCATCTTGAAAATACTCATCGTGTACCAGTAGTCAGAACTGAAACACTCGACATGACCATGTTATTTGGGCAAGTCACCGCTAAAAATGGTCAAGTTATTGATCAAACTCATGGGTTATTAGCACAAGCGGATAATGGTTATTTGATCATTTCAGCGAATCTATTGCTTGCTAACCCACTCTGCTGGCCAATGTTAAAAGCGGCGGTACTCGGTGAACCCGTATCCCCTATTAACGTGAGTAAAAAATCGCTGCTGCAGACTCCTATCAATCAATCTTATAACATTAAATTGATTGTTGTCGGTGATCGTCATCAACTCGGTGATATCGATTTTCTCGATTCAGACATTCATGCTGGATTATGTCTGTTTAGTGAAATGGAACTCGACATTAAAATTGAAAATGATCGCATGCTGACCTATTTAGGTTATCTACGTTGGTTAATTCAACGCTATGATTTACCTTTACTTACCGCAGAGGCGATTAAAACAGTGATGACTGCGGGGGCTCGTTATACAGAGGATCAGCATTATGCGCCACTCTGTGTCATGTGGCATCGCTCACTACTCGAAGAGTCTGCTATTGAGTCTCAAGGGCAAACGATTGAACAGCAGCACGTGGAACAGGCTATCCATCAACGTTACTATCGTGCCTCTTATCTTCCAGAACGAGCATTAGATGACATTCTTGATGGGCAAGTGATTATTGAAACACAAGGTGAACATGTTGGACAAGTCAACGGACTTACGGTTATTGATGTTGCTGGCCATCCGACATCTTACGGCGAGCCAGCGCGAATTTCATGTGTGATTCATTTTGGCGATGGTGATATTGCTGATGTTGAACGTAAAGTTGAACTGGGCGGTAATTTACACGCTAAAGGAATGATGATTATGCAAGCCTTTGTCAGCAGTGCTCTTCATCTTGATGTGCCATTACCCTTCTCTGCTTCCGTGGTCTTTGAGCAATCATACAGTGAGGTGGATGGCGATAGTGCTTCGCTGGCCGAATTGTGTTCTTTAGTCAGTGCGTTATCAGAATATCCGATTGATCAACAAATTGCTGTCACTGGCGCTGTTGACCAATTTGGCCGAGTTCAAGCCGTGGGCGGTTTGAATGAAAAAATTGAAGGCTTTTACCGAGTTTGTCAGCATCATGGTTTTACGAGGCAGCAAGGGGTTATTCTTCCTAAAAGTAACTTAAAACATCTCGCCCTGCACTCTCAAGTCGTAGAAAGTATTAAGAACGGTGAGTTTAATATCTGGCCTGTCTCTACGGTGGATGAAGCTATCCCTATTTTGATGAACAAGCCATTTAGAGGCGATGATCAAGAAAGCGTGATCAGCAAAATTGCCGAACGTATTGAATTTTTTGAAAAACATATTCAAACACCCGGAATAGTCGAAAGAATAAAAAATTGGTTTATCTAACACTGATCGGAGTTGTTTAGCGTACATGCGTTCACTAACATGCTTCCTATCTGAAATTGGAGTAGTACTATGCACAATAAACGTGACTCATATAATCGTGAAGATCTTCTAGCCTCAAGCCGTGGTGAACTATTTGGTGAAGGTTATCCTCAACTGCCCGCCCCTAATATGTTGATGATGGATCGTGTGAGTAAAATGTCAGAAACAGAAGGCGATTTTGGAAAAGGACTTATTCTCGCTGAATTGGATATCTCTCCTGATCTTTGGTTTTTTGATTGTCATTTCCCGGGTGACCCGGTTATGCCCGGCTGTTTAGGTCTAGATGCTATGTGGCAATTGGTTGGTTTCTTTCTCGGCTGGGTTGGCGGAAAAGGCAGAGGAAGAGCGTTGGGCGTTGGTGAAGTAAAATTTACCGGACAAATCTTACCAACGGCAAAGAAAGTAACCTATGAGATCCACATGAAGCGCGTGGTTAACCGTAAGTTAGTCATGGGCCTCGCTGATGGTAAAGTCTTGGTTGATGGCAAAGAAATTTACGTTGCCAAAGACTTAAAAGTAGGTCTTTTCCAAGATACGTCAGCTTTTTAAAGCAACTTTTATCTAGGTAGTTTAAGAATGAAGCAGCTCTTATGGCTGTTTTATTCTTAACAAATAAATTAAGTTATAGTGCATTAGGTAGATGGTTTAAAATGATGGTCTATTGTATGGCGTTTATGCAGGATAATAAAAAGCCCCTTTCGGGGCTTAGAACCATGTTGTATGTGGCAAATTATTTGTAGAGACCTGAGTGTTTATCATCTCTGGCGTCACGCCAACCACCTAGCCAATATGAGCGAGCATCTGTTTGTTGATAAGGGCACTCCTCAGGAGAACGTCCGTTCAATCCTGCTTTGTATCCTTGAGATTGCGCTCTTTCCAGGCGATCACGCTTTTGTCTCTTCATAGTGCAGTCCTCATACAGTAACTTGTTTCTAACGTACAACTATTAAAATGATGTGGTGTTTTTATGACCACATCATTAAGAATCGACCAAAAGCGCCCCTTTCTCAAGCAATAAAAAAGGCATAAGTCCAAAATTGTGAACCTATGCCTCGTTTGACAAATTTTAACTATTTTCTACGGAAC
The DNA here is from genome assembly GCF_009904895.1 of Vibrio sp. V31_P5A7T61. Lineage (NCBI taxonomy): Bacteria > Pseudomonadati > Pseudomonadota > Gammaproteobacteria > Vibrionales > Vibrionaceae > Vibrio > Vibrio sp. V31_P5A7T61. The sequence continues at coordinate 112,034 of NZ_WXWI01000046.1, read as the reverse complement.
CAAAGTAAGCCGCCAAGAATCAAAGACCACAATCCCAGTCCAGCGCCATTACGCTCTACCACTAGATCATCCATACCTCGAGGAGAGATGTCCTTATGGGTCTTGCCTGCAATTGGCACCAATTTAACCGCGACCGTTTTCTCTTGTCCTTTCCCTGCGCCACATTGGGCATTATGCGCAGTCGAGTCATAACCACCCGTACATTTTAGTGCAGTGGCCGCGATTACACCGGCATCATTAATATCGTTAGCCGCAATAATTCGATATTGGTTATTATCAGAAAACTCACTACCATTGGTTAAATCATCCAATAACCACGCCCGATTGTTGAAAATGGCTTGACGCTCAGGAACACTACCTTGAAGCTCAGTGCCATAAGGATAGATAAACCCTCGCTTACGACGCGGTTTTCCGCCCACTTCACGGGTTTCTTCGGTATCAATCTGACCGACGATTTCATTAAAGTTATTAATGGCCCCCGCTTTGCCTCCTGCTCCAGCAAAAAAGAGACTGCCATTTAAGAAATTGGCTTTAGGATCTTTAATATCTGGAACAACAAATAAGCGATTTGCGTAAGCTCCACTTTCAGCGCGAGATAATTTAGCCTCACCAATCGCAATACCATGCTCATTGACTGCCGTTAACAGCGAATGAGAGTGAATAAAATCACCGCCAGTACCGTTTTCTCGTACGGTTGCTCCAGTAACCGGCTTAGTAATCCAATTGCTTTCTCCCACTTTTACCGAAGAAACGCTGGCTTGCATAAAATTACGGTCATCATAGAAGGTGTTATAACCTACCGCGTAAATATTACCGTCTTTGACCGTAACATCTCGCAGACTACCTTGAGCTAAACGATTATCTCGTTCTGTATTTGTCGTTTGCCAAGGGATTTCCGTCATTGTACCTAAGCTGTCCCAAATCGCGCCTTTGGAGGTATAAAAGTTACCTTGGTTATTTGTTTTTTCGTGAGCGATACTTCCGACCGTATAAGTTCCATCGGTTTTCCAAGCGCGAGTTTGCAAGCCAGCATCGATATTGATACTAGTATTGGCAACTAATGCTTTCACCGAGTTACGTCGTGAACCAGTAACATCGCCAGGAGTCAGAGTAATGCCAATTGGCTCTGCGTTAGCCGTTAAACTATTGACGACGACATTCTTAGTTTCATCAATAGGTGTCGCTTGACCTTCAATAAAAGCGATAGAGTTGGGCGTTTGAACGCCATTAATTTCTTTCTTCCAAACATTCCAACGAATGTCTGCCCAAGTTTCACAAATGGCATAGCGTAGATCCGTACGGCAATAACGCTCAAAATCTCTTTCGTCATCTTGTACATAGATAAATCCGTTATCTATCCCAAATGGTGCTTCTTCACGGTAACTGAGACCGTCGATAGCTTGTCCAGCATGGGTGGCGACAAGGCGAGTTTCACCGGCAAGTTTAAACGACGATTCACAATCTGTTGTCCCATCGGCAAAGCAACCTAATGAATTACCACCGACAACATTACCCGGTTGAATCGCGACTCCATAAACACTTTCAAAAGCAAAAGTAGTTTGAGGTTTAACCTCAATCACTTGATACAGTGCCGCTGAGGCTGATGTGGTTGACAGAATCATTGCGCTGATCGCTGTCAGCTTAAACATGTTACTACTTATTGGTTTCATTAACTTTCCTGTTGCATCGCTTCAAGCTCTTCCCAACGCTCAAAAGCTACTTCGAGCGCCTGCTCAGTGGCCGCTAGCTTATCTAATATCGGTTGTGTGTGCTCTACAGGCTGGCTGAAAAAATCAGCGTCATTGATTTGCAGCTGTAGCGTCTCAATCTCAGTTTCAAACTGTTCAAGTTTGGCAGGCAGTTCTTCTAACTCACGCTGCAACTTATAAGATAACTTTTTAAGTTTCGGTTTTACTTCGCTGGCTTTAGCTGGTTTATCAACAGCTTTGACTGATTTTACCGGCTCAACATCCGCAAGGCGAGCCTGTAAGACCTGTTGTCGCTGCTGCTGCGCATCATGATATCCGCCAACGAACTCTTCAATAACGCCATTACCCTCAAAAATCCAACTGGTGGTCACGGTATTGTCGACAAACTCACGATCGTGGCTCACCAATAATAATGTACCCTGGTAATTGGCAAGCAAATCTTCTAAAAGTTCCAATGTTTCGATATCTAAATCGTTGGTTGGTTCATCGAGCACCAATAAGTTATTGGGTTTTAGGAAAATCCGCGCCAGTAGTAAGCGGTTTTTCTCACCACCAGATAAGGCTTTCACCGGCGTTCGAGCCCGTTTAGGCGCGAAGAGAAAATCTTGCAGGTAACTTAACGCATGACGTGGTCGCCCTGCAACCATCACCTCTTGTTTACCATCAGCAAGGTTATCAATCACCGATTTCTCAGGATCGAGCAGCTCTCGATATTGATCAAAGTAAGCGACTTCAAGTTTGGTACCACAATGCAAACGGCCACTGTCAGCGGTCAGCTCACCGAGCAACAGCTTTAATAAGGTACTTTTACCACAGCCATTTGGACCAATGAGGGCGATTCTATCGCCACGCATGATATTAAAGCTGAAATCGTTAACAATCGATTTGCCATCAATCGAATAACACAGATTTTCCGCTTCGAAGACAATTTTGCCTGAGCGAGAACCATCATCAATCTTAAGGTTAACCTTGCCCTGCACTTCACGTCGCTGACTACGTTCTTCACGAAGTTTTTTCAAGGCTCGCACTCGTCCTTCATTACGAGTACGACGTGCTTTAATACCTTGGCGGATCCATACTTCTTCTTGAGCCAATTTTTTATCAAATTCAGCATTTTGCATTTCTTCAACGCGTAATTGATCTTCTTTTTCAACTAAATATTGATCATAGTTACCGGGGAAAGAATTCAACTTGCCGCGATCTAAATCGACAATGCGCGTTGCCATCGATTTGATAAAGGTTCGGTCATGAGAAATAAAAATAATCGAACCACGAAAATCTTTCAAAAAGCCTTCTAACCATTCGATGGTCGTCACATCCAAATGGTTAGTGGGTTCATCAAGCAATAACACATCCGGCTCGCACACTAAGGCGCGAGCTAAAGCGGCTTTACGCTGCCATCCACCGGATAAATCGGTAAGCTTAGTTTGCCCATCCAATTTCAGGGCGGTCAGCACATTATTGATTCTATCTTCAAAGCGCCACGCACCGGTGTGATCCAACTGCTCTTGAACCGCCGATAATTTTTTAATATTGGCGTCGGTGGGTGAATGCGTGACAAGATCCAAAAGATCTTGGTAGATCCTAAGCTGTTCTCCTGCTTCAGCTAAACCACCGGCAACATAATCATACACTGTGCCTTGTTGATCACGAGGAGGATCTTGCTCTAAACGTGAGACTACCACATCTTGCATGATCTGCATCTTACCGTCATCGAGTAAGATTTCTTTTGCCAACACTTTCATTAATGTTGATTTACCCGCCCCATTACGCCCTACAAGACACACACGTTCGTTTTCCTGCAGTGCAAAATCAGCCTGATCAAGTAAAGGATGATCACCGAACGCCAGCAACCCATTATGAATGGTAATTAATGCCATGTTTTTTCAAACCATTGAGTTAATTGATTAAAACAACAAGGTGAAGTGATGTCTCCACCTTGGTAAGTAAGCTGAACTTTAGTTACATTGTCACTTAAAGTCACACTAAACCTGGTTGTTGCGGTTGATGAGTGATTAACCAACAGTTATGGATTTGCTTGTTACGCTCAAAATCCATTGGCAGTGTTTGAGCCGAAATATTTTGCGCCAATAGGCCAAGTTCTTGCAGCGAGTCCATGTCCATTTTGAAATGACGCTTATTATTTGAGAAAACCACCGTGCCGCCTGGGCGCAAAATACGCTTAAGATTCTTCATCAACAAAATGTGGTCTCTTTGCACATCAAACGACTGCTCCATTCGTTTCGAATTAGAAAAAGTCGGCGGATCAATAAAGATAAGATCATACTGGCCGTTGGCATTGTCTAGCCACTTCAGACAGTCGGCTTGTTCAAATTGGTGCTGTCTTCCCACTTGACCGTTGAGTTTCATGTTCTCTTTTGCCCATTCTAGGTAGGTATTGGACATATCAACGGTGGTTGTCGACTTCGCCCCACCACACGCAGCGTGCACGGTTGCCGAGCCGGTATAAGCAAAGAGATTTAAGAAATCACATCCTTTCGCCATTTGACCTAAACGACGGCGAGTCAGTTTATGATCGAGGAATAAGCCAGTATCGAGGTAATCATGCAGATTGACCAACAATTTGACACCATACTCGTTAACCGCAAAGGTTTGAGATTGTTGAGCCATCTTTTGATATTGAGCACTGCCTTTTTGACGTTCACGGACTTTTAATACGACCTTATTGGCATCAACGCCCGTTACCTGAATCGCAGCTCGAATAATATCCGTCAGACGACGTTTAGCCGTTTCTTCAGGAATGGTTTTCGGTGGCGCGTACTCTTGGATGACCAATTGATCAACATAAACGTCAATCGCAACGTTATATTCAGGTAGATCGGCATCGTAAATACGATAACAATCTAAGCCTTCACGCTTAGCCCATTTAGCAATTTTCGCGAGATTTTTTTTCAAACGATTGGAAAAATCAGGCGCAATCTGCTGCGTCGGAGCTTGCTGCATCCCCTCTAATTGAGCCTGTTCGCGCTCCGCAATCAGATAGTTCTTTTGGTGACAAGGTAACGCACCGTTATTCAATTTGAACTGTTTTTCTGCTCGCATGCGTAAACAGCTTAATAGCTCATCCGATCCAGAAAAAATGGACGCTTGGCAGCCGCCAAACTCGGTTTTTAATTGAGCGCCGAAAGCGGTATATAAAGCAATAAGACCGGGATGAGTACCTAAACGTTCGCCGTAAGGTGGATTACAAATAATCACCCCCTGAGTAAACTCTGCAGGACGAGTCAACTTCGCAGCATCACCAACGTCAAATTGAATTAAGCTCTCTACACCGGCTCGACGTGCGTTGTCTTTAGCCATTTGTAAAACACGGCTGTCATTATCAAAGCCAAAAAACCTTGCGTCAGTTTTCTTGACGCCCTTTCTCGCTTGCACTGTTGCTTCAGCTTTCACTTCTGCCCACAGCTCTGGTTGAAAATCTTCTAATGCTTCAAAACACCATTTGGCTCTTTTTAAACCTGGGGCAATATTCGCCGCCATCATCGCAGCTTCAATCAATAAGGTACCAGAACCGCACATTGGATCGAGTAAAGGCTTGGTACTTTCCCAGCCACTACGTAATACAATCGCTGCAGCCAATGTTTCTCGCAATGGAGCTCGGCCCGATTCCGGGCGATAACCACGAATATGTAAACCCGCTCCGACCATATCAATACCAAGCAGCGCTTTATCTTTATGTAAACGAACGTGAATTCTTACATCCGGTTGCTCTTTATTGATCGAAGGGCGTGGTAAGTTTTTCTTAGTAAAGCAGTCAACAACGGCATCTTTAACCTTCATCGCACCATATTGGCTATTACGAATTTCGCGGTTAGTACCATTAAAATCGACCACAAATTGCTTCGAACTATGGAAATGATTGACCCAGTTAATTGCGCTAGCCGAAAGATATAAGTCCATATCATTTTGGCAAGCAAACTCAGCAACAACACGAACAAATCGAGAAGCTAATCGACTCCATAAACAGCAACGGTAAATCTGTTCATTGGAAGCGGTAAATTTCACCCCGGCCTGAACGGGTTTTACATTGGTGATGCCTAATTGTGTGAGTTCTTCGGCTAATAGATTTTCAAGGCCATTTGAGGTTACTGCTAGATATTGATTCATAGGGTTCTTTAACTGGTAAAAATGGCCTCAGATTATAACTGACATTAAAGGCCATTCCTAAAGTTAAACCGACCATTTTTACAAAAAATCATCGTTATAACTCCCCTAGCACTTTATCGGTACCCAAACAACGTGGCGCTGCAGCTCGGCGACAAGCCTGTCATCCAATGAGCATCGTTAAACAATGAGATACGAACACAGCCAACACGATTGCAGCTTAGAAGCCTAAATCGAATAGCTAATTAACCCTTTGGATAGGACGATTGATTGGCTCCAAAGCCGTTATAAACTTACTACAAAACTATTGCCGCTGTCTGTTAACACTGCTTATTAGCCTCCTTACCCACCTTAATCAAGGTGCAATTCCCTGCGCCAACAAAGAAGTGAGTATTTATTCACAACAAAACTGGACTATACCAAAGCAAAATAACAGTTGTAATAAAACACCATTTAACGGTAAAACGGGAATTTTTGACACTCCTAACCTCCGTTTTCAAGGCTTTGCTGTGTCACGTTTCTGGAAATTAATCTCTAAATTTTGCGCAGAATATCGCGCTCTTTCAGTTGATTAACAATGTTCGCTGGGAGTTTTGGCAACATAGAGACAAAAAAAATCGGCAGAACGCCGATAGGAAATAAAACAAAGGAACGAAATGATGAGGGAAACTAACTAACCAAAGCAACTCGCTCTGGCTGAAGGATGTGGTTGGCTATGGACATTCGGTCATGCATCACTTTAATCACTTGACCGAACTCTAACTGTTTCGTCGTACTTAATATAAACGGTTCTAGCTCAATTAATGCACACAAACTCGCACTCTCTCCAACCTCAAGTACGATAAAAAAACCTTGATTGAAGCCATTTACTAAACCCACAATGTCACCCTCTTCAGGTTTAGTATCCGTGACTGATTGATAATCAAAAAACCAGCTCTTTGGCTGCACAGGCTTATGGAAACGCTTCGCAGCCACGCAATACAGTGCCAATTCAACCTGACGTGGCTCGGTGAGTTGAAGGCCGCTGATCCGTTCTTTGTACGTTTGGTAATCGGAAGCATCATCGACCGTAAATGAAGGATTCGAGAAAGCGGAATCAACCAACAGATTGCGACTCAGATTAGTGCGAAAGACCATCTCTTGTCCAAGGTCCAGCATCAAATAGCCTTCACTATCTGAATAGTACCAACTCCATTTATCACTGGGCTTTAGCATTATTCCGGCTCTCTATTTGCTGATGATCAAACCAATCAGATAAAAATTTCTTACCTATTAGTGCCATTCTAGGAAGCATGGAATAAAAAAAAAGAGGAAATGAGTTACTCACTTCCTCTTCATGTCACCTTGTCACTTTTTAAAAATCAGAATTTAATTCAATACGTTATAAATTCTTCACAATATCGCTGACCAATTTAGGGCCATGATAAATAAAACCACTATACACTTGAACTAACTTAGCACCGGCGAGTAATTTTTCTTTCGCTGCCACATAGCTATCCACTCCTCCAACACCAATGATTGGAATTTGTTCACCGAGCTGTTGATATAATAGTTTTACGACTTCAGTGCTGCGTGATTGCAGTGGACGACCACTCAGTCCCCCTGCCTCATTAGCAAATTTCATTCCTTCCACTAAAGTACGATCTAAAGTGGTATTGGTAGCAATCACCCCGTCGATATTGTGCTTGAGTAAAGATTGGCAAATTTGCTGCAGCTCATCATCCGTTAGGTCTGGTGCAATTTTTAAAGTTAGAGGTACGTATTTGTTGTGTTGCTCAGCGAGCGCGGTCTGCTTCTGTTTTAAGACGCAGAGTAACTCATCTAAAGCTTCACCATATTGTAACGTTCGTAACCCAGGGGTATTGGGTGAAGAAATATTCACCGCAATATAACCAGCATAGGGATACACCTTCTCCATACAAATTAAATAATCTTCAGCACCCTTTTCAATTGGCGTGTCTTTATTCTTACCAATATTGATCCCAATGATGCCATCATAATTCGCTTGCTTTACCTTCTCCACTAAGTGATCAACACCCAGGTTATTAAACCCCATTCGATTAATGATCCCTTCAGCATGCACTAAACGAAATAAACGAGGTTTATCATTACCTGATTGCGGTCGAGGTGTCACTGTGCCCACTTCAATAAATCCAAAGCCCATCGCGGCAAACGCATCAATGCATTCGCCATTTTTATCAAGGCCAGCGGCTAAACCAACAGGATTTTTAAACGTGAGTCCCATGCATTCGACAGGACGATGAGGAAGGTGTTGACGATAGAAGAGATCAAGCGGTGTACCGGTAAAGCGTTTGAAATTTTGAATGGCGAGATCATGCGCCCTTTCAGCATCCAATTGAAAAAAGCCAGCTCTGGCTAAGCGGTAAAGCATTGTGCCTCCGAAAAAAAAGCCCCGTATAAACGGGGCGTTATTATTGACCTATTTGTCGCACAATTCAATGCTTATTCGGTCGCCACACAATTTAAGTTGAGCAACATCAATTCACGCATCGCAACGGAAAACTTAGCAAACTCATGTACCGAGCCCACTTTAAATTCATTAAGAATGTTTTCCCAACGCTGTAGTGAAACGCTGTTATTGTCCATCCAACGTTGCAGAGCATGAATCACATCCGTAGTCTCTGACCCATTGTTCGCATTAAGCACTTGTGCGGTTAATTGGCGTTGCTGCCAGTCGAGATCTTCTCTAAATGCCGCTCTTGCCAATGCCTGCCAGTTATTTTCAACCGCTTGATTATTTATCTGTTTCAAGAACCAATGAATCGATAAACGATCGCCCAGATTAAAATATAATTTAGCGACATGCTCAACTGGAATCGCCTTCTCATGAGAGACGGTAGAGATATCCAGTACTGAGTAAAGGCTGGATAGACGAGCGACATAATGCGCTAAGTCCGAATTGATGCCTTGTTCTATCCAGCTATTCGCCAGCAAATCATGTTCAGCAACTTCATCAGCCACCAGCAAACTATCTAACTGACGAGTAATACTGCGTACGTCCGATTGGTACTGATCAATGAGCGTTTGCACAGACTGTTTTCCAGTGCGATTACGCAGCAACCAACGAGATAGACGACGCAACGTTCGACGAACTTGGAACATCACTTGATATTGAGCACTCGCTGTCGCTTGATTATCCAGTGAACGAACTTGCTGCAATACGCTACCGAGCTCGAAAATTTCACGGGCAGCCGCGTAAGAATGAGCAATATCCGTTACGCTAGCTCCAGTCTCTTCTTGCAAACGCGTCACAAAATTGCAGCCCATTTCATTAACCATTTGGTTAGCTAATGCAGTGGCAATGATTTCTTTACGCAGTGGATGGTTGTGCATCTGTTGCGAATAGTCACCGCGTAACTTTGATGGAAAGTACTGAATCAATTGCTGCGCATGGAACTGATCATTAGCTATCTCATCACAAGCCAACTCCTCTTTTAAGGCCATTTTTCCATAGGCCACCAGCACGGCAAGCTCTGGTCGAGTTAATGCAAAACCTTGTTTCTCTCTTTCTAACAACGTTTCGTCATCAGGAATATGCTCTAAGGCGCGGTCAAGATAACCCGTTTTCTCCATGTGATGAATGAAACGAATTTGCTCTTTAACCACCTCAACGCCCAATTGCTCAGTTACCGAAATAGACTCTGACTGAGTGTAAGCATCTTCAATAACAATTTCACCGACTTCCTCTTCCATGGATTCTAGAATGTGGTTGCGCTGTTTTACGGTTAGATCGCCATTGGCGACTAAACCATTCAAGAAGATCTTAATATTGACTTCATTATCCGAGCAATCAACCCCACCTACGTTGTCAACGAAATCGGTATTCACTCGACCACCGGTGAGCGCGTACTCTACTCGCCCTTGCTGAGTCATACCTAAGTTACCGCCTTCACCAATAATTTTGGCTTTGACTTCACGACCGTCAATACGCAGTGCGTCATTCGCTCTATCACCGACATCGGCATGCGATTCTTTCGATGATTTGATGTAAGTGCCGATCCCACCATTCCACAAAAGATCAACCTGCATCTTTAGGATCATCTTGATCAATTCATTCGGAGCAGCTGACGCTTTCTTAGTACCAAGCATTTTTTGAATTTCTGGACTAAGCGCGATTGATTTCGCTTTGCGAGAGAAAACACCACCACCTTGCGAGATCAAGCTTGGATTGTAATCTTCCCAGCTAGAGCGTGGTAATTGGAACAGACGTTGCCGCTCTTGCCAGCTTGTTTGAGCATCTGGACTTGGATCAATAAAGATATGCAGATGGTTAAAAGCGGCTTGTAAACGAATATGTTGCGATAACAACATACCATTACCAAACACATCGCCCGCCATATCACCGATACCGACCGCGGTAAAATCCGTCGTTTGACAGTTAATACCGAGTTCTCGGAAATGACGTTTAACCGATTCCCAACCACCACGAGCAGTAATACCCATGGCTTTATGGTCATAACCATTAGAGCCACCAGAGGCAAACGCGTCCCCTAACCAGAATTGGTACTCCGCCGATACCGAGTTTGCTAAATCAGAGAAGGTCGCTGTCCCTTTGTCCGCAGCGACAACCAAATAAGGATCATCTTCATCATGACGAACCACATTACGTGGCGGGACAATTTCACCTTCAATAATGTTATCCGTGACATCTAATAATGCTTGGATAAAGCGCTTGTAACAACGTTGTCCTTCGGCAAAGATTTCATCTCGTCCCGTCAGTAAATGCTGTTTCTTACAAACAAAACCGCCTTTCGCTCCAACGGGAACAATCACGGTATTTTTTACTTGTTGAGCTTTTACTAAACCTAAAATCTCGGTTCGGAAATCTTCTTGGCGATCAGACCAACGTAAACCACCGCGGGCAACTTTACCACCACGCAGGTGGACCCCTTCCATATCCGGTGCATAGACAAAAATTTCAAAGGCCGGTACGGGAGCTGGGATATCTGGAATTTCCCGTGGTTTTAGCTTAAGAGCCAGCCAAGGTTTCGGTTGTTTCTCTTCATCCATTTGGAAATAGTTCGTACGTAGCGTTGCGCAGATCATTTCCATATAACGGCGAAGAATACGGTCATCATCGAGACTTTCGACATGATCCAATTGCTCGGTTAACTGAGCAATCAGCTCCGCTTGGCCTTTTTGCGAACCTTTAAATTTAGGATCAAAACGACGTACAAACAGATCAACCAACCCTTTCGCTAGGTCGGGATAATGACTTAAGGTATCTTCAATATAGTGTTGGCTGAATGGGAAACCGACTTGACGCATGTAACGTGCATAAGCGCGTAAAATAGAAATCTCACGTCCAGTTAAAGAAGCACCAAGCACTAAGCGGTTAAAACCATCACTCTCTAATTCGCCATGCCAAATGGCTGAAAATGCTTGTTGGAAACGATCGCGTGCTTCACGCAAATCAACTTGCTTCTCGCTCTTATGCAGCATAGAGAAATCTAGAATCCAATAGACTTGGCCATTGGTCTTCGTCACTTCGTATGGCGATTCACCGATGACACGTAAGCCAAGGTTTTCTAACATCGGCATCACATCGGACAGATGAATCGGCTCATCACGATGATACAGTTTTAAGCGCACCGCCTTAGAATCTTTCGCCTCTTCTTGAGGACGATAAAACAGCATGCCGAGTTTGTTATCTTCATTCAGGGCTTCTAATCGTTCAATATCCGCAACCGCTGAGCCTGGCATGACATCTTCTTTATAAGAGCGAGGAAAAGCGCGTTGATACTCTTTGGCTAATGATAAACCTGAACTTTCGCCAAAATTGGCAATAATTGCTTCGGATAAACGATCATCCCAGCTGGTTGATGCTTCCATTAAATTTTGCTCTATCTTCTTAACATCAATATTGGCACTGTTATTTTCTACCCGCACAATATAATGCGTTCTCGCTAGCGGGCTTTCAGAAAAATAGGTGGTGAATTCCACTTCTTGTTCACAACCAAAATACTGCTTTAATAAGCGCTGTGTTTGACGGCGTAGTTCGGTGTTGTAACGCTCTTTAGTAACATAAACCATGCAACTAAAGAAACGGCCAAAGGGGTCTTTGCGAACAAACAGACGGATCAGGTCACGGTCTTGCATCTGCACAACCCCCATCCCCACTTCAAGAAGCTCTTCTTCTTTCGCTTGCAAAAGCTCATCGCGAGGATAGTTCTCTAAAATATTGTGTAATGCTTTATAGGCATAAGAGCCCTCACGATAGCCACTTGCTTTAAGAATACGTTGTACCTTCTCGCGAACCAGTGGAATGCTTTCGACCGTTTGGTTATAAACGGCTGAGGTGTATAAACCCGTGAAACGATGCTCACCAATCACTTTACCATTGGCATCAAATTTCTTAATACCAATGTAATCGGTATACGCTGGGCGATGAATGCGCGACTGTTTGTTGCCTTTAGTCAGGATCAGTAAGAAAGGCTTCTTCGCTTCTAAACGAGCAGAGTCGGAAAACTGTGATAATTTAACACCACGAACCCGTTTCGGATCCGAAAATAAGCCTAATCCTGCATCTGGCGTAGGTCGAAGCTCGGTGTCATCATCATGATTAACCAGATCAAATTCTTTATAACCCATGAAAGTGAAATTATGCGCGCCAAGCCAGCGTAAGAAAACGAGAGTTTCTTGATAATGTTCAGCATCAACCGGAATATGGTTTTTATGCGACTCTAACTCCTCAATCACTTGCTCAAGCTTACTCGCCATTGGCTTCCAGTCTTGAACCACCAGAGCCGTGTCACTGAGGATTTCCAATAGCTCCTCTTTTAGCGCCGTCATATCTTCTTTGCTGCTGAGTCTATCCACTTCAATATGAAAGAGTGATTGCAACGCGCCAGCGCCTTGACCAATGCTAAGCACCGCACCGTTATTGTCTCGTTCGATGTGCGTTGGGCCGTTTAGCATTAAGTGCGATGTTAAATCGAGACGACTTAAGGTCATTTTGATTGAATCAACAAGGAAAGGAGTATCGGGTACGACAATTTCAACGATCGTATGAGTCGATTGCCAACCATGTTTACTGACGGTTGGGTTAAATACACGTACCGAACGTTGGTCGGCTTTCTTTTCATTAATATGATGCCAAAGACTGACTACGGCACCGTATAAGTCAGATTCATTACGTTTACTAAGATCGTCTTGCGCAACATTACTAAATAGGTGTTGGCCGAGTTGAGTAACAAGAGGTTGGTGAGCAAGCTCAAGTTTGTCTTGAATTAGCTGGTATACTTTTTCAAGTAGAACCGGCATCAAACTTTCACGCGCGGTCATATGCGACTCCAAATATTAGAATTATAGGCTGGTAGGGTATGCGCTAAGCATAGTTGTAACTTACGGTAATGCGAGGCCTATTGTAGTGCTTTGCTAACCATTCGTTAACGCATTTGGACGCAATTGATAGTGAAATGTTTAATAATGTGACAGGCGTAGCGATTCAAATCACCACAAATTTACCTTAGGACAGCATATCTAACTTTATAAACTTATTGTTTTGGTCAGTTGTTAGACGAAATCGACCTTTTACTCCAATTTGGCTAAGAAATGGGCGAAATTTTGCAGCTGGTAATTGTAAACGTAAGCCATGTTCGGTAGTGACTAGAATGTGGCTGGCTAGCCCAGAATAATGAGCAAGGAAAGTTTGATAAGAGATGTTAAGAGAGAAAAAATAGTAGTTCATAATTGTGCTTTAAATGGTGCTGGAAACGGGATTCCCTTCCAGCACCCGATCAATGAGTAAATATCGAACAAGTTAGGCTTGTTCAAGCGCTTTGCTGACTTTTTCAAATAAGTCACGCGCAAGATCATCCAGTGACTGTAACGCTTCTAACTGCTGTTTCATTAATGCTTGTCGCTGCTCGTCATAACGTCGAAACTTGAGTAATGGATCAATTAAACGAGAAGCTACTTGAGGGTTACTGCTGTTTAACTCACGCAATATCTGCCCCGCAAAGCGATAACCTTCACCACTAAGTGCATGGAAATTAACCGGGTTCATGGTAAAGAATGAACCAATTAAGCTACGAATGCGGTTAGGATTCTTCAAGCTAAAAGCGGTATGTTGCATCGTTGCCTGGATGACACTCAAGGCATGTTCAGCAGGATTCGAACCTTGCAAAGCAAACCACTTATCCATCACCAACCCATCGTGTTGCCATTTCAGACTATAATCAGCCATCAGCGTTTCTCGACAAGCCAATTGAGCACTATTCGCCGCGCTCATTGCGGCAATCGTGTCGGTCATATTATTGGCTTGCTGATACTGACATTGGACCAAACGGTTGCCTTGCTCAGTGAAAGCCAATAAAGCTAAACAGGTATTGCGTAAAGTACGCTGACCAATCGCCGCATGCTCAATCGAATATTCAGCCTGAGTTAATGAATGATAAGTGGCACTGAGTTCATCTTCTAGCTCAGTGGCTAACATCACTTTCAGTTCATGTAACACTTTGGCAATCGCATCGACATCCACCTGCTTATACCAACCCGATACTTCATTATGATTCGGCAAAGCCAGCATTTCTGCCACAAAGGCTGGCTCTAGCTTATCACTGAGCAACACGCCACGAAATGCATCGACAACCGCTTCAGGTAAGGTGACCTTTTGTTGTTGCTGAACGGCTTCGACATTCGCTCGAATGTATTTTGCCAACAACATCTGCCCAGCATCCCATTGTGCAAAAGCGTTAGTCGCATGCCTCATTAAAAAGCTTAACTCTTGATCACGGTAGTCATACTCAAGTTTTACCGGAGCAGAAAACTCACGTAATAAAGATGGAATCGGTTGGCTGGTCACCTTCTCAAAGACAAACGTCTGCTTGGCTTGAGTTACATTGAGTACATGAGAAACGGCCTTTCCATTACACTGTAACGGAATGATTTCACCATTTTCACGATACAGTTCTATATCAAACGGAATGTGCAATGGTAACTTTTCTGGCTGATCATGCGTTGGCTCTGTACTTTGTTCAACCGTTAATGCGTAAGTTTGTGCTTGGTCATCATAATGACTCGTCACTTTAAGTAATGGTGTACCCGATTGGCTATACCATAAACGGAATTGAGTTAAATCAATTCCGCTTGCCTTTTCCATCGCTAAAACAAAATCTTCACAAGTTGCTGCGGTGCCATCATGGCGTTCAAAATAAAGCTTCATCCCTTGCTGGAACGCTGCTTCACCTAATAAGGTATGCATCATCCGAATCACTTCACTGCCCTTTTCATAGACGGTCAGTGTGTAGAAGTTATTCATTTCTATCACTTTATCCGGACGGATAGGATGAGACATTGGGCTAGCATCTTCCGCAAATTGAGGGCCACGAATAATCCGGACATTATGAATGCGATTCACCGCTCGCGAACCAAGATCAGAAGAGAATTCTTGATCGCGGAATACCGTTAAGCCTTCTTTTAAGCTTAATTGAAACCAGTCACGACAAGTAACTCGGTTACCCGTCCAGTTATGGAAATATTCATGGCCAATCACCGCTTCAATACCAAGATAATCGGTATCGGTCGCCGTCTTCTCATTAGCTAACACAAATTTTGAGTTGAAAATATTTAATCCTTTGTTTTCCATCGCTCCCATATTGAAAAAGTCGACAGCCACGATCATATAAATATCCAGATCGTATTCCAGACCAAACCGCTGCTCATCCCATTTCATCGAATTTTTTAGTGACGTCATCGCATGGCCTGCGCGATCTAAATTGCCTTTATCAACGAAAATTTCCAAATCAACGTGACGACCAGAACGAGTGATAAACTGGTCACGCAAGACGTCAAAATCTCCCGCAACCAAAGCAAATAAATACGCTGGTTTAGGATGGGGATCGTGCCACTTGACCCAATGACGACCATTGTCAGCCTCACCTTGAGCAATTTTATTGCCATTACTTAGCAAGTATGGGTATAAGGCTTTGTCGGCAATCACGGTACTGGTGTATTTGGCTAAGACATCTGGACGGTCAAGGAAATAAGTGATGCGACGAAACCCTTCCGCTTCACACTGAGTACAGAAAGCGCCACCGGACTTATAGAGTCCCTCTAATGCAGTATTACTTTGAGGATCGATTTCCGTCACAATGGTTAACTCAAACTGCTGAGGTAGTTGAGTTATTTCTAAATGAGCCTCTGACTTGGTAAAGTGTTGCCACTCTTCACCATTAATTTTTAATGATGTTAATACTAGCCCTTCACCATCCAGCAATAGTGTTGAGCTGTCAGCCTGTTGCTCAACGTGAGAAACCGCCGTAACGACAGTCGCGTGATCGTGCAAATCAAAGATTAGATCAATACGATCAATATAATGAGAGGGAGCCTGATAATCTTTACGATACTTGGCTAATGGGCTTGTCGCCATGGTCGGAATCCTTTTTGACGTAAACAGATGAAGAGCAAGGTTGAGAAACCTTGATGTTAATCAACTGATCTTAATCTTGTTTTCACCAATAACAACCCCTAGACCGAAAAAATGAGAGATTTTCGCCCGATGTATCCCAGATACGCGATATGGGATTTTAATGATAAGGTCAAAAATAAAGGTATTAAAACGATAAAGCGTCACGCTGACAGCGCTAAAGAAGCTAAAGAAGCTAAAGAAGCTAAAGAAGCTAAAGAACAAAGAAAATCGTCAATCTGCAATATGATGGAGAAAAAAACGACTAACGAATTCGATTTAATTCGGCGTAAAGCATGCCCTGCTCAATATCTAACGTTAAGCGATTTTGGTTGAGTTGAAAGCGCGTATTATGTTCACCATGGGGATACAACAGGACCAATTGTTCATCTTCGGTATAAAACACCCCTTGTTGTACGGTTTGATTACCATTTTGACCCGTTGCACGAAAAAAGAAGATGAAATCGGGTTGTAAAATCAAATCGAGGCTTTGTAAATTGAGAAGCGATTGATCGCTGCCAGCCAATGAGTCTCCTGACCAAGTTCCCGCTAACGGGCTAGTTAACATCTTGGTAAAAATAACGCCATTAAGCATTAATTGATTATGATTCGCTTGATAAAAATAGTGCTGTGGTGTGCTGCTATCGATACCAAGGATCAAGCTATCTTGATTGAGCGAATACTGCCCTTGCCAGTGATCAATACTGTAGTCTTTCTTTTGTATATCGATTAAAAATGAATAATCCGACTTGAGGGTTAAGCGAACGACGAGAAAGTTTTCTTTCGATGCCTCTGGTGCAGAGTTAAACAAAAACCAATCGCCAAGTAAGAAAGGCACGTCAAACTGAGTCAGATCTTGTCTTGAGTGATAACGCGCTTCTAACTGTGGGCTCGTTGCCGTTAAGCTGAAGCAAGCAATAAATAGTGCAATCCATTTCATCGTGCCCCCTAATGCTTTTATTTTAAGCTTAGGCGGTTTCAATTTATAATGCGAAATTTCGATGAAAATCACATTATAAATTTTTCTTATCTGCACACTTATTTCAAATTAACAACGATAAAACAAACAGTTATAAAAAAGCGAGCCCATTGGCTCGCTTTCACTCTTCAAGATAGAAAAGCTCAAATCTTGAGCATGTCCACCATGATTGATACCGATTCATTCAAATAAGCATCAGGAGTTTCATAGTCTTTGGGAACATCACTCAAGGCCGCAAAAGGTTCTTTACCAAGGGATGCTTGGCGAAGATTAATTCTATCCAATCGCT
This sequence comes from Vibrio sp. V31_P5A7T61, assembly GCF_009904895.1. Lineage (NCBI taxonomy): Bacteria > Pseudomonadati > Pseudomonadota > Gammaproteobacteria > Vibrionales > Vibrionaceae > Vibrio > Vibrio sp. V31_P5A7T61. Next base: position 94,503 of record NZ_WXWI01000046.1, on the reverse strand, counting down.
GTTTATCCGCTTGTTCCATCTCTTGCTTGCGTTGCTTTTCATTTAAAGACAATAAGTTATCATCTTTTTCTGCTTGATATTTTTCAATATCCTGCAAGATAAAGCCAAACTCTTGATCCGCTAGGATCCGAGTTTGATGACGCTGATCGAGCTTAGCAATCGTCGCACTAAAGTCATGCAATACTTGGTATTTAACCGGATCAATCCGGTCCCAAGGTAGTGCATTCTCTTCAACACTTTCCCCTGTTTCACTCGCATCAATAGCACTCGGGAAAACGATATCAGGGATCACACCGCGATTTTGGGTACTGCCACCATCAATTCGATAAAACTTCTGAATCGTGTATTGCACATAACCAAGCTCTTGTTCAAATAAATCATAGATATGATTTAAAGAGCGATGCTGCTGAACCGTACCTTTACCAAATGAGTTTTCACCAAGAATAATCGCTCGACCATAGTCCTGCATGGCCGCGGCAAAAATCTCTGACGCAGAAGCACTAAATCGATTAATCAAAACCGTCATTGGACCTTGATAACTGATTTTACCGTCAGTATCGCTATTAACATTCACTCGGCCATAACTATCGCGTACCTGAACAATAGGACCACTGGTAATAAATAAACCAGAAAGTGCCGTGGCTTCCGTTAATGCGCCACCACCATTATTACGTAAATCGATGATGATACCGTCGACTCCGCTGGCTTTTAGCTCCGTCAGTAACTTATCGGTATCTTGTGCTAAGCCTACATAAAAGCTAGGTACTTCAAGGACACCGATTTTTTTGCCGTCTTGTTCAATGACCTTAGATTTCACCGCTCGGTCTTCAAGACGAATTTTATCTCGGACAATAGTGACAATGTGACTTTTTGCGTCATTACCTTCCGGTAATACCTGCAGTTGCACTTTAGTGCCTTTCGGCCCTTTAATTAACTGCACGACATCATCGAGACGCCAGCCAATCACATCAACAATATCGCCTTTCTCTTGACCGACACCGATAATGCGATCCCCTTCACTCAACTGTCGACTGGTCGCCGCAGGGCCACCAACGACTAATGAGCGAATCACCGTATAATCGTCCGTCATCTGTAATACCGCGCCAATCCCTTCAAGAGATAAATTCATCTCCGATTGAAATTGAGCAGCATTGCGAGGAGATAAATAGCTGGTGTGAGGGTCGATCTGCCGAGCAAAGGCATTCATATAGACTTGAAAAACATCTTCGCTATTGGTCTGAGTTAAACGTTTGATCGCATTATTATAACGTTTAGCCAGTGTTTCTTGAATTTCTGGCCATGTTTTACCCGTTAATTTCAAGTTTAATGCGTCAAATTTAACACGCTGACGCCATAGCTCATCGACTTCCGCTTGATCTTTCGGCCATGCGGCTTTGGAGCGATCGCGTTCAATAAACTCGTCGTTATCAAAGGTCATTTCATGGTCAAGGAGCGACAACGCGTATTGGAAACGCTCAAAACGTTTACGCATTGAAAGATTATACAATTCAAACGCTATCTGATTATTGCCTGCTTTTAACTGATCGTCTAACTGGGTTGACCAGGGTTTAAAAGCGTCAATATCGGCCTGAGTAAAGAGATTACGATTGTAATCCAACATGCCAACATAACGATCAAAAATAGCTTGAGAAAACGCATCATCTAAAGAGAAGTGTTTATAGTGAGAACGAGTAAAACGTGACGTTACTCGTTTACTGGCGGTTTCATGTTGAGCTTGTGGAGTAAGAAGAGGAAGATCCTCTATCTTGAGATTGGCTTCTATCGCCTGAACAGAAAAAGCTGCCAGCCATAGGCCAGCAGCAATTGATGTTAATTTTGAACGGCATTTCATGCTTAGGAATATCTCCTTTAAGCGCGCAAGTGCTCCGTCTTCACAACCATTTGCAGGCCGTTACCGAGTTGAACACGCACATCTTCCTTATTAATTTCAACGATGGTCGCAGCCATGTTGCCTTTGCCCATGTTCACATTGACTTCTTTGCCAACTTTCATTTCGTCAGCTTGTAACACGCGCGTTTCAACTGGTTTTTTCTCTGTTTTTGCTGTCACATCGGTTGCTTGTGCACGACGTGGTTGAGGTTTTTTCGCTTTTGGCTTGGCTTTATTGGCCTCTTCACGCACTTTCTTCGCTTGCTCTTTACGGCGCGCATCAACGCGAGCTTTGCTTTCTGCTAACGCAGCTTGAGCATGATCGACATGTTGCTGTTCAAGTTCACCACAAGCATTACCATCAAGATCAACACGAACCGCACCAGCTTTAACACCATGCAGATAACGCCATGACGAAGTGTACTGTCTTAGTGCTGCACGAAGTTGAGTTTTGCTTACTTTAGGATCTTCATTAAGACGCTGAGCAAGATCTTGAAAAATACCAATTTTAAGAGGCTTAGCCTCACCTTCTAAAGTAAAGCAGTTAGGGAAACATTCAGCAATATACGCAATCACTTCTTTGCTGTTTTTTAACTTTTCAGTGTTTTCCATGAGGATTCCTGGTTGATGCGGCTGGTCCGCGGGGCATAAATAATAAAATATGTTCGGTATTATAGTGACCTGAGTACGAAAAACCACTGGCAAAGGCGAATTTATGCCTTGTTCGCGTGTGAATTAAGCACCTTTTCTACTTCTGTCATTAAAAATACCAGTCCTTGCTGGTCAATTTCTGAAAAGCGAGCAATTGTTGGGCTATCAATATCTAACACACCAACCAATTGCCCACAGATAGTGAATGGGATCACCAATTCCGAGTTACTTGCTGCATCACAAGCGATATGACCGACAAAAGCATGCACATCATCCACACGTTGTACGGTATTGGTGGCAACCGCCGTCCCACATACTCCACGTCCTACCGGAATACGAACACAAGCGGGTTTACCTTGAAAAGGGCCTAGCACTAATTCATCATTCTGTAAGAGATAAAACCCAACCCAGTTTAGGTCGCTCAGTTCCATATTTAATAAAGCACTTAAGTTCGCTAAGTTAGCCACTAAGTCGGTTTCAGATTCGAGTAAAGCGACGGCTTGCTTCGTTAAACGTTGGTAATCTGCTAAGTTCATATTCATTCCCAATAAAATTAAAGACTTCACTTATTGTTCTTCGTACAATACCTATCAAACTAAATAGGATGCATTCTCATTATAATGACCAATAATCATGACACTATTAGCCGTTCTTGGTTGATAACTCAAGTAAAAAAACATCAACGTCCGCTGCTTTATGCCAATTTTATTGCCATCGTTGCGACTTTAATCAGTGTACCTATTCCCTTGTTGATGCCATTGATGGTCGATGAAGTATTACTTAATCAACCCGCTGGTGGTTTAGCCTTAATGGATACTCTCCTGCCTACTGATTGGCAAACACCGACGGGGTATATTCTGTTCACTTTATTACTGGTAGTGCTCATGCGCACTGGCAGCCAACTGCTGAATATTGTACAAAGTCGGCAATTTACGCGGGTATCGAAGACGGTTACCTATCAAATGCGCTGTAAGATGATTGATAAGCTAGGCCGAATCAGCATTCGTCAGTACGAAACGCGCGGTAGTGGCGGAATCAATGCCCATTTAGTGACTGATATTGAAACCATCGATCAATTTATTGGCTCAACATTGAGTAAATTTTTAATCAGTTTACTGACGGTGTTAGGCACAGCCTTAGTGCTACTGTGGCTTGATTGGCGATTAGGGTTATTTATTTTGTTGGTTAACCCAATTGTTATCTATTTTTCTCGCCTACTCGGCAGTCAAGTCAAACATCTCAAAAAACGCGAGAATCAAGCATTTGAGAAATTTCAAAATCGCTTAGTCGAAACCTTGGATGGTATCTATCAGCTTAGAGCCGCCAACAAAGAACGGGAGTTTTTAACTCAACTCAAAATCAATGCCAACGAAGTGCGAGCCGATGCCGATAAATACGCTTGGCAAGCTGAAGCGGCGGGTCGACTCTCGTTTTTACTCTTTCTACTGGGCTTTGAGCTGTTTCGCGCGGTCGCAATGTTAATGGTGCTATTTAGCGACCTGACTATCGGACAAATTTTTGCGGTTTTTGGCTACTTATGGTTTATGTTAGGACCAGTACAAGAGCTGCTGGGCATTCAATTTTCTTGGTATAGCGCGAAGGCAGCACTGACACGAATTAATACCTTATTGCAGCTTGAGGAAGAGTATCGTCCGATCAGTAAAGTCAACCCATTTACTCAACATCAACCCGTAACGGTGACACTCTCACAAGTTAATTTTTCTTATGATGGCGAGAAAAAAGTCCTTGATGGGCTATCTTTATCCATACCCGCGGGTAAAAAAGTCGCTTTAGTTGGAGCCAGTGGTGGCGGGAAATCGACTTTAATTCAATTACTACTCGGAGCATATCGAGCAGATTCAGGTGAAATTTGTTTTAATGGCGAACGGTGTGATGATATTGGTTTTGAGATTATTCGCAGTCAAATTGCGGTGGTATTACAACAACCTATACTTTTCAACGACACTTTAAGGCATAATTTAACCCTCGGTGGTGATTATGATGACGCCTCGCTTTGGCATGCATTAGAAGTCGCGCAACTGCAAGACGTCACCCATCAACTCAGTCAAGGATTAGATACTCCCATTGGCCGTAACGGTATCCGTCTTTCTGGTGGACAGCGCCAACGTCTAGCTATTGCTAGAATGGTATTAAGCGATCCTAAATTGGTTATTTTAGATGAGGCGACGTCTGCGCTCGATACGGCAACCGAAGCGGCACTGCATCGTGCATTGAGTGGATTTTTAAAAGGACGAACTACGCTGATTGTCGCCCATCGTTTATCTGCGGTGAAACAGGCTGATTTGATTTATGTATTAGAAGATGGACGCGTTAGTCAAATTGGTACACATGGAGAGTTACTTGAACAGCAAGGACTTTATCAAACATTATATGGCGCTATTCAGTCATAGTTCCGTTTGGCTTATGGCACTGATTAGCTGCAATTTACGCACCCAATCAGTGACAACGTCACCGAATGCCGAGTAACCCGCTGATGTCTAGCACGCCACTCACTCAACATACATCCAGCACGAACAACCTTCGTTTGTGTCAGGGATGTGAATTGCCCGTTGATGTTGTCGATGTGCCGCGCGGTAAAAGTGCTTATTGCCCTCGCTGCGGAACTCAGCTCTATCGAGGTGGCAGCCCATCGTTATCGGGTAATTTAGCCATTGCGGTCACCTGTTTACTGCTGTTTTTTCCGGCGCATGCCTTTGACTTTTTAACTATCCGCTTAATTGGTGTGATGATCCCTGCATCCTTATCTGGAGGGATTATCGCTCTCGCCAATGAGGGCTATGTGATTCTGGCTTTGCTGGTGTTTTTTTGCAGCTCCCTAGCTCCTTTTCTGGTCTTTGCTTCCATCGTTACCGCCCATCTAGCGCTACGTTATCGTTGGTTTATTGGTTTACGCTATTCGGTCTGGGTCATGCAGCTGTTAAAAGCATGGGCAATGATTGATGTCTTTTTGGTCAGCGTTGCCGTTTCAAGCTTTAAATTGAGCGATTACGCCGATATTTTTGTTGGTCCGGCGCTGTTCAGTTTGGTGCTCTTGCAAATTTTTACTGTGTTATTACTCAGCAGAATTAGCATTCGTCGCTATTGGGAAGCGTGGAAACCCGAACAAGATTACCCTGCTCAAACCGATAAACAAGTCCATTGCCATCATTGCCACTTATCGCAACATGAAAGCACGCACTGCATTCGCTGTCATCACCCGCTTTATCATCGAAAACCTCGTTCAATCGAACGCACTTGGGCCTATGTTATCGCCGCGAGTATTGCCATCATTCCCGCTAATCTGCTGCCGATCTCCATATTAATCACCAATGGGCAACGTCTAGAAGATACCATCTTATCGGGTGTCGCCTCGCTGATGAATTCAGGTATGTATGGCATTGCTGCGATTATCTTTGTGGCCAGCATTGTGGTTCCTGTAATGAAGATTTTCGGGCTTGTCTACTTGTTATTGGCCATTCAATATCGACGTAGCCGTTATCATCGGCAGCGAATGAGTATTTTCTATGCGATAAAATGGGTTGGAAAATGGTCAGTTCTCGACTTATTTGTGATTGCCATTATGTTGACCTTGGTCGATCGGGGCCAGTTACTTAATTTTATCCCTGGTGATGGTGCCCTAGCCTTTGGCTTTGTGGTCGTATTAACCATGTTAGCAGCAGAAAGCCTTGATCCCCGTTTATTGTGGGACAATTATCAGCAAGAGACAAAACACAGCGAGTCTTGTAATGAATAAACCAACAATAACGCAAGCGTCTTATTCTCCGCAAATCAAATCCAATAAAGGGATTTCCCCATTGTGGATATTACCGATACTCACTTTATTGCTCGCGGGTTGGCTGGTCGGTAAAGCGATACATGATGCTGGTGAACGTATCCAAATTCATTTTTCTGATGCACAGGGGCTCGTCGCAGGCAGAACGACCATTCGTTATCAGGGTTTAGAAGTCGGTATGGTGCGGGAAATAAAACTCGCTCCCGAATTAGACAGTATCTATGTCGAAGCAGATATCTATCTCGAAGCAACTCAATTGCTTTCCGATACTACTCGCTTTTGGTTAGTGAAACCTACCGCCAGTTTGTCTGGTGTTTCAGGATTGGATGCTTTGGTCTCTGGTAATTATATAGCCTTACATCCAGGTGGCCCTGGGCAAGAAAATCATCCTCAGGTATACCACGCTCTAGAGCGTGCCCCATCCGATTTAGTCTCCAATGGTGGACTACAGATCACTTTGCGAGCCAACGATCTTGGCGGTATTTCTATTGGCTCACCGATTGTTTATAAAAAAATCCCGATTGGTGAAGTGTTTAGCTATCAGCTTGCTAAAGATGCACAATCGATTGTTTTACAAGTCTCGATTGAATCTGAATACCGTCACTTGATTACCAAAGACAGTCGTTTTTGGAACGTCAGCGGCATAGGTACCTCATTAGGCTTTGATGGAATTGACGTTCGTTTAGAAAGTTTAAGCGCCTTAATTGGCGGAGCGATTGCCGTCGACTCTCCCGATGGCGGTGAGCCTGCTGCCCAATTTAGTGAATTTCGGCTCTACAAAGATCTCAAAACGGCCGGACGCGGCATTCCGATCACGATTACACTGCCTGATGATAGTGGGATTAACGCTTCCGGATCGCCCATTATGTATCGCGGATTAGAGATAGGACAAATCACTCATTTACAACTGAATGAGGATAAGACACAAATTATTGCTCATGCTGCGATTCAACCGTCATTAAATGAACTACTGACCACCGGCAGTCAGTTCATTTTACAAGAAGCCAAAATCTCACTATCTGGCTTAGAAAATTTATCGAACTTAATCAAAGGTAATTACCTCACTTTACAGCCGGGTGACGGTGAACGCACTCGACAATTTACGGCACTCAGAAAAATTGAGTATCAACAATCCCAATCGCATACTTTTTCTATTACCCTCACTGCAGAACATGCTTATGGCTTAACCTCTGGCGCTGCAATTTTATATCGAGGGGTACGCATTGGCGTGATAAAAGATGTTCAGCTTAGTGCTGACCTCGTCGAATTCCACGCGGTTATCGAGCAACAATATCAGCCATTAATTCGCTCAAAAAACCGTTTTTATGTTGATGGTTCAATGCGTGCTGAACTTGGCCGTGCGGGCATTAATCTCTCACTTCCTCCTGTGAAGCAACTACTGAGTGGGGCTATCAGCTTTATTAGTGAAGGAGAAGAAACCGTACTTGAACGCTATTCTCTGTATGCTAACCCATCACTGGCAGAGCTGGCGGCGTATCAACAATCGGGTTCTCGCGCCTTGCGACTCAGTGCAGATACCTTGCCTCCGGTACAAATTGGTAGCCCGCTACTATTTCGTCATTTACCCGTTGGTCATGTCACCCAATTTAAGTTACAAAAAGAAGGTGTTGAGGTGGAAGTCAGTATTGATAACCAATACCAACATTTAATTAATGAACAAACTGTATTCTGGAATCATTCTGGTATTGAAGTAAATGCCTCTTTAACCGATGGTCTGCGTATCCAAGCGGCACCGTTACAAAGCCTGCTCCAAGGTGGTATTGCCTTTGATACCTTACCCGGTGTAGAAAATAAACTCGATGGGCGTTGGAAGCTTTACGCCAACTATCAACAAGCACAACAGTTTGGTGAAGCCATTACGTTATTGGCAAAGAGCAATGAAGGAATCAACCGAGGCACTCCAATCAAATATCAAGGCGTACAAGTCGGTGAAGTTATCGCTGTTTCACCGAGTTTTAGTCAATCACAAGTGACTTTTTCTGCTCGTATTCATCCCGAATACGCCCCTTTTATTACTCGTGCAACGAGCGTGTTTTGGGTAGCCAAAGCCAATGTCAGTTTACAAGGCATCACTAATTTAGAGAATCTTGTCTCACCGAGTATCGAAGTCTATCCCGGTCAAGGTGCTGAGCAACATACTTTTCACCTCGCTTCTGCGCCTTACTCACCGAGTGGTGTCAGGTTTACACTCCAAACCGAATACCGTGGTTCAATTAATGTCGGAACTCCTGTCTTTTACCGTGATATTGAAGTTGGCAGAGTGATTGATATCCAACTGGGCGCTCTTGCTGATCGGGTTATCTCAACAATCGATATTAATCCCGACTATGCTTATTTAGTTCGCCGTAATAGCCTATTTTGGAACACGTCGGGCGTAGATGTCTCAATTGGATTGACTGGAGCGAATATCAAGTCAGGAACACTGGAAAGTATAGTTCGCGGTGGGATTACTTTTGCAACGCCAGAACAAAAGCAGCTTGCTCCTCCTGCTCAAGCTGGCCAATCTTTTTATCTTCACTCCAAACCACAAGAAGAATGGAAACGCTGGCGAACAGCGATACCTAGACCTTGAGATAAACTTCAAGTCTGGCCGCGATGTGTATATAATCGCGGCCAGAATCCGCTTATCGAGACACTGTTTTGCATTCCACCGTTACGCTACCCGAAGAGTTCCTCGCTACCATCGCTGAAATATTGCCCTCAACACTCAATCTGAATGACTTTATTGCTGCATGCCAACGACCACTCAGAAAAAGTATTCGTGTTAACACCTTAAAAATATCCGTCGCTGACTTTCAAACCCGAGCCACAGACAAAGGTTGGTACTTAGAACCTATCCCCTGGTGCGAGAGCGGCTTTTGGATTACCGCAGATGAAGAACAAGTTCCTTTGGGCAATACTGCAGAACATATGGCGGGCTTATTCTATATCCAAGAAGCCAGTTCCATGATGCCCGTCTCTGCCCTATTTATGCAATCTGGAGCGCCTTTTGAACATGTATTAGACATGGCCGCCGCACCAGGCTCTAAGACCACACAAATCGCGGCCTTAATGGATAATCAAGGCGTATTAGTCGCTAACGAGTATTCCGCCAGTCGAGTGAAAATTTTACACGCCAATATTGAGCGTTGCGGTATTCGCAATAGCGCTCTGACCAATTTCGATGGGCAAATTTTTGGTGGTTGGCTGCCTGAGCAGTTTGATGCCGTATTACTTGATGCTCCCTGCTCAGGAGAAGGCACGGTACGTAAAGATCCTGATGCGATGAAAAACTGGAGCAAAGCCTCGGTAATGAGTATCGCGCAAACTCAGAAATCGTTGATTGAAAGTGCTTTTCAGGCGCTCAAGGTTGGCGGTGTTTTGGTCTATTCAACCTGCACGTTAAGTCGTGAAGAGAACCAAGACGTCTGCTGGTACTTGAAACAGACTTATGGTGACGCCGTGACTTTCACCCGTCTTGATCAACTTTTCCCGAGTGCAGAACAGGCCATTACTGAAGAGGGTTTTTTGCATATATTTCCACAAGTTTATGACTGTGAAGGATTTTTTGTCGCCAAAATCACCAAACAGGCATCGGTGGAAACGCCCGCTGTAAAAAAACGCTTGGGGAAATTCCCATTCACTAAAGTCGACCCTGCACAACGCCTTGAGATTGAGCAACAATTATATCATGCACTGAACATTCGCTTACCAAAAGACAGCCAAGTGTGGTCACGGGATAATGACATCTGGCTCTTTCCCTCAGCTTTAGAGCCGTTACTCAGCGAACTCCGTTTTTCTCGGATGGGGATAAAAATTGCTGAGCAACATAAACGGGGCTACCGTTGGCAACATCAAGTCGCTACAACACTGGCAAGCGGACAAGAATCGCAATCCGTTGAATTAGATAAGGTTCAAGCTCGTGAGTGGTTTATGGGACGTGATGTCAGGCCAGAAAACCTATCTGGCCAAGGTGAGGTGATTGTTTGTTATCAAGGCGATGTCATCGGTCTAGGGAAATGGGTCGGTAATCGGATCAAAAATGGCTTACCACGAGATTTAGTGCGCGATAAAAATCTGTTTTAAAGCCAATGAACATTCCACACTGATGATATTAATAGACGGATTTAAAAGCATTGCTGCGCGTTAAGGAATGATAAGTATCAAACAGTGGACACTAGTCTATACTTTATCAATATCCCCATATAATAGCCAAACCAAGGGGATAGCCGTAAATCGCGCTCAACTCCCCTTCTGGCGCGTTTCCCAAGGCCCAAAACCTAACGCTGTTTTGGGCCATTTTTTGAGCTGACAGTACTCAACCTAGCTTAAACAAGACGAATGCCGTCTTTTTCAATCACAATTTTTCCTTGCTTAAATAAACCACCAATGGTTTTTTTAAACGTGCCCTTACTGGTACGGAAAGTGGTAAAGATCTCTTCTGGGGTCGATTTATCACTCAGCGGTAAAAAGCCTTGTTTTTTCTCTAACATGGCTAAGATTTTACTACTTAACTCATCCATTTTTTCGACACCGACTTTTTGAAGAGCCAGATCGATTTTGCCATCAGGACGAATACTTTTGATATAACCTTTGATTTTTTTGCCGATAAACAGTTTTCCGAACACATCCGAGGGAAAAATCATCCCCCAATGCGCTCCGTTAATGATCGCTTTAAAACCAAGCTCTGAACGCTCAGCAATAATCAAATCAACAGGTTGGTTTATCGTATAATGCGCTGGTGTTTTATCTAACCATTTATTAAATTTGGTGGTACCCACAATACGACCCGAGGCTTTATCGGTATAGACATAAACTAAAATTGTCTGCCCCTCGTTAAAACGCGCACGCTGCTCACTGTAGGGGATCAGTAAGTCTTTATCTTTAATGCCCCAATCAACAAAAGCTCCGGTGTTATTCACACCAACGACTTTCATTAATCCCCACTCTCCCACTTGAGCAATCGGAGTCTCCGTTGTCGCTGCTAATTGATTCTCTGAATCAAAGAACAGAAACACATCGATAAATTGCCCCAGTTCGACACCTTGAGGTGCGTAACGCTTAGGCAGCAAAGTGGTACCGAACTCTCCCGCATCTAAAAAAACGCCGAAATCAGTGATTTTTACCACTTCTAAGCTATTAATTTGGCCAATGTTAATCATGTAAAATTGTCTCACAGCAAATTTGCAGAGATTATACGTGATCTCTGCTATGCTTTCTCGCAATTGTATCGATAAAATTCAGCAATTTTTTCAGGAGCTTTCGTTGATCACGGTAGATAAATATGACGCTGTCACGTTGAGGATTGCCACTCAAATGTCAGGCAGTAAGAAACTGGATTTGGATGTTTATCTTTTTATTCCTGGAGAATTAGGCCTTAGCCCAGAAGTCATTTCAGAGTCGGAGTTTTTTTATAGCTCCATTCATCAAAAGCGCTCCTATTATAGTGATAAAATTCTCCTGCCTCTTGTCCATAGCCGATTAGCACAACGAGGTCGCCTGTCATCAACACAGTATCGGGTAAGCTTGAGTTTGTTTGCTTATCAATATGTGATCGCCTTAGATAGAGCCGTTAATCAGCTCAACGCGACTAGTGACACCGTCACAGCTGATGAGGTCGATACGGTGATCGAGCTATCGCTCGATATTCTAAAACGATTACGCAGAACCATCCCTTACGATGAAAGCCTTAAGCGCTATTATGCCAATATTGATAACTATCTCTCTTGGTATACCGAACAAAAATTTTTATCGATTGTCGCTCATCTCACCCGTGACAGTGACTATAAAACCATTAAAGAACGCCTCATCACCTTAGTTGAAAAAGAACAAGCGCATCGTGCCTTAAACCATTACAACTCAGCCAAAGCGGGAACCGACATGACCCGTCTGAGTAATAAAATGCGTTTATTACGTCGTTTAATTGAACACCCGATCATTCTTAACGAGAAAGTGACCTCTTTGGGTAATAACATCAAACGGATGGTTAAGGGGGTCGCAACGGGATTAGTCATGGTCGTGGTTACGCTAACCGCGATAGTGGCACGTGACTATTGGGGAGAGATTACCGCTTCATTTATTATTGCGATGTCATTTATTTACGCGCTACGCGAAATTTTTAAAGATGATTTGCGCGACATGATGTGGCGTTGGATCCGTAAAGGCAAACCTAAATGGCGTCGCCGCTACTTTGACCCCAGTACCGGAACTCAAGTTGGACAAAAGGATGAATGGTTGGATTACCAATCGTTATCCCAGCTACCAGAAAAAATTCAAGCTATCCGTAAAAAGCGGATTGTTCAACGTGAAGAACAAATCCTTCATTACCGCTCTGAAGTTGAGATGTCAACATCACGCTTTATGAGCGGTTATGAAGAAACCCGTGAAGCGATGATGATCGATTTACGCCCGTTAACACGTTTAATTGATAAAAGCTCGACTCGAATTTATCAGCTTAGCAATGGTCAAGTCAGCCGAGAGTCTGTCGAAAAACGTCACTTAATTAACTTGATCATTAAAGAAGACGATCATCAACAGACACCGCGTTATTACCGTTGGAAAATCGTGATTAACCGAAGCAAAATTGTCGACATTGAAGTCATTGAGTTAGATTAAGTCACTCTCTTTACTCTGATTATTTTGATTTCACCGCTTTAACAGACAGCGTTAACCAAAATTCTGCCATTGGCTCATCACCATGCTGTGATGGGCAAGTGGCGACGATTTTGACCTCTTGGTTTACGCGTTGACCAGTCGCAATGGTTTCATCCAACATGGCATCAATCGCAGCACCATCAACACAGTGAAAGTGGACATCCCCTTCGGGTCTTTTTAAAAATTCCGCTTTAACGGCTTTAAACGCTAAAGAAATAACTTCCCCACGCTGCTGAGCCTTATGCATGGCCATAAATCCACCAGCCACATCCGCCCCCACGGCAAGTACGCCAAAATACATACTATTCAGATGATTTTTATTCCTCTTTTTCAGCGGAATACGTACTTCAACCGCTTGCTCATTCAACAGCAAAATTTTAGGGCGGCAATACCAAATCAGCGGAACTTTAAAAATACCGAAATAATTAAGATAGAAATTAGCTTTAGTCAAAGCAGAAAACATAGTTAAAACTTCCTTGTGATCTTGTCAGACCAGTTCACTCGATAGCCAAGAAAATGTCAACGAAATGTTACAGAAAATAAGAAGCCAAGCTATTTTTGCTTGGCTTCTTAAAGATAAGACTCAGTAATAGTAAACCGAGTCTGGCTGAGCAATCTCAGACAAAAAGCGCTGAATTTTAGTCGACACACTCTGCTCACTAACTAATATACTTAATGGCTTAGAGGTTTGATGAACGGCTTTGATCGCCATTTCTGCTAACTGAAACACGGCATCGTTGTCGGTCGGCTGATAACGTTCAACAAGACTTTCTACCGTATTATCCGTCGCTAACGTAAACTGGGCAAGGGAGTCCCAATCTAACAGCATCCCATCAAAATAAGCCAATAAACGTTCAGCTAATAGCGCGGCGGAAGGAACTTGGCAAACAAACGACACTTGTAATCCATGTAAACCGCGTGGCAAGCCTTGCTCAGCTAGGCCGTCAATAATTCCAGCGGCATCACTCAGCGAGCGAACAAAAGGCACGACGATTTCAATAGGATGCCCTTTACTGATCAGCCTTTTGATCACGTTGCACTCCAACTCAAATGCATCAGCGTATTCACAGGCCGTTAATCGAGCTACACCTCGTACTCCAAGCGCCGGATTTGGTTCAACTGTGACTTTTTCTCCGCCAAGCAAAGCACGACTCTGTGCACTATCTTCATTACTTAAACAGACACGAACGCTTTGGTGATGGGGTTTAATCGCTTGTTCAATGCGCTCCACTAATGTATCAACAAAATGCTCAGCGATGGACTGGTCGTTTAATAGTGCATTCAGCGAGCTTTTCTCTCGTTCAGATAGCTGAGTCAGATCGGTGACCAAACTAGGATGATAAAAAATGCTATCTGCGATCAACTCTGAAATGACAACAAATAGCGTCGAACTCAATGTTTGTTGGGACCATTGAGGTAAGGTATTCCCTTGCTCAAACGGCTTATTTATTGAAGAGGGTGATACAACACTCATAACGGCTCCATCTGTTCTTGATTGGTATAGGGTGAAAATACCGAGTTCATTGACCAAACACAAGGGCAAGCATCAATATTAATTCATTTAAAGTGAATAAAATATCAAGTTTACAGTTTTCATCACTTGCATTTATGCTAAGTGGTTTATTCTCTGAGTTAAATTCGTTATCTTTAGCGCTTCGCAATAAAAGAATAGGCAATATGATGCCATTAAAAACTGATGAATTAAGAACCCAAGCCCTTGGCCCAATGCCAACGCCGGCTGAATTAAGCCTTGCTCATCCGGTGACCCATGAGGTTGCCGAACGCATTGCTCACTCACGTCAACAAATTGAACAAATCCTATCGGGTCAAGATGACCGCTTATTGGTCATTGTCGGCCCCTGCTCTGTCCATGATACCCATGCCGCACTTGAGTACGCACGCCGATTAAGTGAGATACAAGATCAGTATCGTGACCAACTGTTCATTGTCATGCGTACCTATTTTGAAAAACCACGCACCGTGGTTGGCTGGAAAGGTCTGATCACTGATCCTAATTTAGATGGCTCCTATGCGTTAGAAGCTGGCTTAAACAAAGCACGTCAATTGTTACTCGATATCAATAAACTCGGACTAGCAACGGCAACCGAATTTCTCGACATGATCACGGGGCAATACATTGCAGACCTGATCAGTTGGGGAGCGATTGGTGCGCGTACTACAGAGTCGCAAATTCACCGAGAAATGGCCTCGGCACTTTCTTGCCCTGTCGGTTTTAAAAATGGCACGAATGGCAATGTCAAAATTGCGATTGATGCCATTCGTGCCGCTCATGCCTCACACTACTTTTATTCGCCTGATAAAAATGGGCGCATGACCGTCTATCGCACCAGCGGTAACCCCTACGGACACGTCATTTTACGTGGTGGGGAAAGTGGCCCAAACTTTGATGTAGATTCAATTAATAGCGCTTGCGCTCAACTGGCTGAATTTAATTTACCTGAACGATTAGTGGTTGATTTTAGCCATGCCAATTGTCAAAAACAGCATCGCAAACAGCTTGAAGTTGCTGAAGAGATTGGTCGTCAAATTGAATCCGGCAGCCATAAGGTCGCGGGTATTATGGCTGAAAGTTTTCTTATTGAAGGCAATCAATCCATGTGTGATTTAAATAATTTAACCTATGGCCAGTCGATCACTGATCCTTGTTTAAGCTGGGATGATACCGCAACAATGCTCACTCGCCTTGCGCAAGCGATAACCACTCGACGTGCTCAATAAGATAAGGAATTTTCGTTATGCCTTCTTTTGATATTGTTTCAGAAGTTGATACCGTAGAACTGCGCAATGCCGTAGATAACTCTAATCGTGAACTCGCCACACGCTTTGATTTTCGTAATGTCGACGCCAGTTTCGAGCTCAAAGATGAGACAGTAAAATTAGCCGCTGAAGATGATTTTCAACTTAATCAAATGTTGGATATCCTGCGTGGCAATTTAGCCAAGCGCGGTGTTGATGCGCGAGCTATGGAGCTAAAAGACTCCGTCCATTCAGGTAAAAACTGGTACAAGGATGTTGTATTTAAGCAAGGGATCGAATCATTACTGGCCAAAAAAGTGGTTAAGATGATCAAAGATGCCAAGCTCAAGGTACAAGCCTCTATTCAAGGCGATAAAATTCGAGTCAGTGGTAAAAAACGCGATGATTTACAGACGGTAATCGCCTTTTTAAAAGAAAGTAACCTAGAACAACCTTTCCAATATAATAACTTTCGCGAATAACAAAAAATCCAGTCTCTATTGCTCTAGAGGCTGGATTTTTCGATGCTTAACCGCGTGGTGCTATAAACCTATTTCCGCTGATAATGATTTAATTTCTTGTAAATCCAGTTGATGAACGCG
Source organism: Vibrio sp. V31_P5A7T61 (assembly GCF_009904895.1). Taxonomy (NCBI): domain Bacteria; kingdom Pseudomonadati; phylum Pseudomonadota; class Gammaproteobacteria; order Vibrionales; family Vibrionaceae; genus Vibrio; species Vibrio sp. V31_P5A7T61. The sequence goes on along the minus strand of NZ_WXWI01000046.1, from coordinate 78,156 downwards.
CAACATTTGTTCTACTTGACTTAATCTTGAACTCGCCGCATCTTGCTTATCACAAGCATCCGATTTTGCATCCCAAGATTGGCCTTTTAAATAAACATCACACTCTTTTTTCAAGATAGGTAAAGCATCATTCAACTGCTTTTGCTCTTTCTGTAGCTGTTCAACTTCTTGCTTAATCTTTAGCTCTTTTTGAAATAACTCTCGTGAACGCTCAAAAAGTATCGATTGCATATCCGCTTGACGATGTAATCGTGCATTTTTCTCATCAGCACTTTGTAATGCGTTGTTTTGCTTTGCTAATTGCTGATCCAACGATAAGTTAACTTTTTCTAATTCTGCAATCTGTTGTTCTAATTGATCCAACTGCTCTTGATGTTGTGTTTTTTGCTGCTCAAGATGCTCTTGCAGTTTCACTTGCCACTCTTGCTCTTGTCGCTCTGCCTGCTGAGCCGTTCGTTCATTTAATGCCTTCGCATTTTCTTGTAACGCTTGAACATTGACCTGCAAACCAGCATAAGCGGTTTGCCATTTAGTCTCCGTCACTGACGAACCGACTAATCCCCCTAATGCCAACCCTAATGCTGCCGCTAACCCAATATAGAGGTAACTGCGTTTGTCACGTTGTTCAATGACAACAACATCTTGGTGTTCATCTGCCTTTTTTTGATTCACATTGACTCCCAATTTAGCATCAGCGAATTAATTCAGTGACCACAAGCGAAGCGGTATAAAGAGCAAAAGCCGATAATAAAACAATCACTACCCACTTTTGAAGTTTCTCATTAGTTCCATAACGGATTAAAAGAAAAGCGAGAACAATCAATACCCCAATAAAAATCAATCTGGTCATAGTATGCTCCGGTTTTATTTTGCCTACTTCAATGACATTCGGTAAGACAAGTGTAGCTCTCAAGCCTGTTGCTGCTTGCTATTTTATACCATTTATCGCACCAAATAGGTCAAAGAAAAATGGATTAACCTGCTGTTATGTCAATAATTTAACTGAGTTCACTTTGAAAGTGACGTTTTTTCAAACAGCGCTGATTTTTTACGCTGACTCGTGCACTGCGCTCCCTTGTTGATTCCAGTCATTTACCACTAAATTTGCAGATGACATCACACTTTATTTTGGGTAATATCGCCAAGCAAATTATTGTAACACTAGATAATTGTTCCGTTGAAGACAGCAGGAGAGTGGTTATTAACTAAATTCTAACACTTAGTTAACTATACCCGCCGAAGAAGTAAATCTTTCAGGTGCTTTATTCTTTTTGAAGAGAAAAGCGAGGACTGTTGTTGGAGGAACCTCTGGAGAGAACCGTTCAATCGGTCGCCGAAGGAGCAAGCTGTGCTGATCATATCAGCACAGTGAAACTCTCAGGCAAAAGGACAGAGGAGTGAAAGGTTCTATGATTCTAAGCCTTATGGCTTTACTCACTTTACGTAAACAACGCTGACAGTGACTTTGTACCACGGGTATCGTGGCACGGTTTTCTTTGTGTGTTGTTTTATCGCGGTGAGTTTGACTGAATATATTATTCAGCCCCTTTCCTCTTCTCCTTATGTTGACACTATTAAGGGGAAATAATGACCAACCTACAAACACTGCTACAAACTATTGACCACTTTATTTGGGGCCCACCACTACTGATCCTACTCGTAGGAACCGGGATCTATTTTACCTTTCGTTTAGGCTTACTGCAGTTTCGTTACCTACCCTCTGCGATTAAAATGGTATTTAGTAAAGAACCCGGCGATAAACAAGGTGATGTATCAAGCTTCGCAGCACTTTGCACCGCGCTTTCCGCTACCATTGGCACTGGAAATATTGTTGGGGTTGCCACTGCCATTAAACTGGGCGGCCCAGGCGCATTATTTTGGATGTGGCTGGCAGCTTTATTTGGTATGGCAACGAAATACGCGGAATGCTTACTCGCGGTGAAATACCGTAAAGTCGATGATAAAGGACAAATGGTCGGCGGACCGATGTATTATCTGCGTGATGGTGTAGGTTCAAATACTTTAGCGATTTTATTTGCGGTTTTTGCCCTAGGCGTTGCCTGTTTTGGTATCGGTACTTTCCCACAAGTTAATGCCATTTTAGACGCGACTCAAATTTCTTTCGGTGTACCCCGAGAGATGTCCGCTGTTGTGCTGACCATCCTAGTCGCTTTTGTCACTGTCGGTGGTATTCAATCCATCGCCAAAGTCGCAGGTAAAGTTGTGCCTATTATGGCGCTTTTTTACGTCGTTGCTTGTTTGAGTGTGATCATCAGTAATGGGGATAAACTACTCGATGCGATTCAATTGGTGTTGGTTTCCGCCTTTACACCAACCGCAGCCAGCGGCGGATTTTTAGGCGCAAGTATCATGTTGGCGATTCAATCGGGTATTGCCCGTGGTGTCTTTTCCAATGAGTCTGGTTTAGGCAGTGCACCGATGGCTGCTGCTGCAGCAAAAACCGACTCTTGTGTGAAACAAGGCCTGATTTCAATGACGGGCACCTTCTTTGATACGATCATCATTTGTACCATGACCGGATTGGCCTTGATTTTGACAGGTGCATGGCAAAGCGATTTTGCTGGGGCGGCGATGACGACCCATGCCTTTGCCACGGGCCTTAATGCCCAAACCCTTGGACCATTGCTGGTTTCTGTAGGGCTGATTTTTTTCGCTTTTACCACGATTTTAGGTTGGAACTATTATGGAGAACGCTGCGTAGTCTTCCTATGGGGAACCAAAGCCGTTCTGCCTTATAAAGTGATTTTTATCGGCTTAGTCGCCTCTGGTGCTTTTCTTCATCTCGATCTGATCTGGATTATTGCCGATATTGTTAACGGATTAATGGCGATTCCTAACCTGATCGGCTTAATCGCTTTACGTCATGTCGTCATCAAAGAGACTAAGCTTTATTTTGAAGCGCAGTTACCAGCCTTAAAAACCATTAAAGCCAAAGCCTAGTTTACTCTTTTTACTGCTACTATTGACTTTAAAAATAAAAAATAAAGGGCTTGAGATATTTCTCAAGCCCTTTTCTATTCGAAAATTGATAGCTATTCAATGTCATCAGTCATTAATTTAAAACCTAATCCGACCAACACCACCCCGGTCGTCCCTTCCATCCAACGCATAAATGCGCTATTTTTCAGCAAATTTTTTGCCGAACTCAACGTTCCAGCCAACCCACACTGCCAAAGCATTGCAATCACAAAATGAATCGCAGCCATTAATAACGACTGTAGCAAAGGAGAATATTCAGGATTGATAAACTGCGGCAAAAAAGCCAAGTAAAATACCGCGGTTTTCGGGTTAAGTACGTTAGATAAGAAACCTTCTCGTAGCGAGCGGCGGGGATTTAGTTGTGTATGTTGCAGGGTAACAATATCGATCCCGCTCGGTGACTTCATTAAAGTACGTAAACTAGACAAGCCCAGCCAAATCAAATAAGCCGCACCGATCATCTTCATCACCTGAAACAACTCAGCCGATTGAGTTAAAATCGCCGAAATACCGATCGCTGAAAACGTGGCATGGACAAATAGACCAATACAAATACCCAAACTGGTGATACAGCCATCAGCCATGCCCGCTCGGGACGTATTACGGATCACTAACGCGGTATCTAAACCCGGCGTTAAGGTTAAAATAGTTATCGCAATTAAAAACGCTTCAAAATTCTGAATATACATAATCTCTCACACAAGTCACTGACACCAAATTGCGTAGAGACAGTTTACAAAGAACAGACTAAGCCCTCTTTGCACTGCCTTCCCTAGCGGTTGTTGCGGCTCTGAATGATATAACGATTCAGATCACAAAATCGTTATACCTGAGAGTGAATCACTTGTCTGTAATATTTTTTTACCTTTTGAGCGATTTTCTTTGGCTTAGAAACCAGCTTGGGTAAACTGCGTTCCTAGCGCCATTAATTGGTCGGCCCCCTGAATATCAGTCGCTTGTAAAGGGATTGGATAACACTTGAGATGGGAAAACTGCTGATCAATTTCCTGTAAATGTTGTTTTTCCTGTTGACGCCGCAAGGCTAAAAATTCGCCATCCGCATGAATCGGTAAAATGCGGTTAATCACAATCCCGGCGACAGGTAACTTTTCATCGGTCAGTGAGCGTACCGCTCGCGTGGTTTCCAAAATTGGCAGTTTTTCTGGGGTTAATACAAATAAAATCGCCGTTTGTGAACCATCCAAAAACGTTTCTCGCGTTCGCTGTAATAACCGTTGTCGATTAAGTAAAATTTCCGCAATTGCTTTGTGTCGTTCATCAAGACCACTGGTAGCATGCTCTTCTGGACTGCTCAGTGGGTTATCAATATCTTTACCACTATTTGGCGTTAAGTGATCAAGCACCTTGGCAAACTTGTCCGATTGTTGGTTACTTTTCAGCAATCCTTGCGTCCAAGCCGCCATCGCTTCTGGAAGAGCGAGTAAACGTAAAGTGTGGCCGGTGGGCGCGGTATCAAAAATCACTAAATCATAGTGCTGTAGACCATGCTCTAATGTACGTGCAATACACTCCAATAACGCCGCTTCTTGTGCGCCGGGAGATTGCCCCGTTAAACGAATTTGCCGCTCAACGGCACCATAAAGCTCAGGACGAGTAAACCGTTTTAACTGGCGGCTGACTTGCTCAAGATGACGAACCACTTCTTCATCTGGGTCAATTTCTAAACCGTCAAGATTCGGGGCAACTCGGGTGATTTTATCGCCGATCGGTCGGTCAAAGGCATCGGCTAAGCTGTGCGCAGGATCGGTGGAAACCACTAATACTCTCCGACCTCTTTCTGCTGCTAACAAAGCTAACGTTGCTGAAGTGGTGGTTTTACCTACCCCACCTTTTCCGCCAACTAAAATCACTCGTTGATTATTCAGTAATAACGCCACCGCTCTCTCCTCTCTGTGAATGTCTGGCCGCTTTTGTGTTTAACAACATCTAAATTGATCGAGCGGTGAATGAGCCATCCCCATGCGCAGATGCCAATCATGAAAACGCTCCATTAATAGAGGTTGTAACTCCAGTGTGTAATAACTCGCCGGATTAGGTACCCCCATCATCTCGGAGAAGATCAGCAACATAAACAAATCGTCTTGCTCGCGCTTAGCGCGAGCAATTGCCGAACGATATGGCGCGTTATAAATTTCTTCTGCGTAATGATTAGCGAGCTTAAAACAAGCTCGGATCTTACTCAGTTTCATTCAACACCGCCTCCTTCTTACTTTTAATCAATTTATTCAAGGCGGAAGCGCACTCTAAAGTGATCAAAATAGCAGCAATCAGTACGATAATATCGAGCGTAAATAAGAACCAATCTTGCTTATCGTAAAAGCTTTTCAACTGAATCAATAAACCTAAGGTAGTCATAATTAATAAAAACACTAGCGGTACTAAGGTGTAATACATTGGCCGCCCTAAACGTACTAACATCACCGTAATAACAAGCAAGGTTAATCCTGCTAATAACTGGTTAGTGGTACCAAATAAAGGCCAAATCAGTAGCCCACCCGAACCATCGCCACCAGCACCAAACGCTAACAAAACACAAGATCCAACCGCTAAGAGCGTCGCGGGCAGTGCTTTTTGCATCCAACTAATGTTATAAATATTCCCCCACTCTTGAAAAATATAGCGCTGCAAACGAAGCCCCGTATCCATCGTTGTCCCTGCAAAAAGAACAACCATTACGGTTAATAACGTTTGTGACAGCGTAGTATCTAACCCCAAACCTTGCTGAAGTATGTTGGCTCCACCATTAATAAACGCACCAACGCCGCCTTGACCAAAGCCATGATAAACCGCCTGCCAATCAGCTAAGGTCGCAAAACCTGCCGTTGCCGCAATAATCGCCGCTAACGCTAAAGAGCCTTCACCAATTGCACCAAAGTAACCAACAAAGCGGACATCCGGTTCTTTATCTAATTGTTTAGACGTAGTACCACTCGCCACTAAACCGTGGAAACCAGAAATCGCACCACAAGCAATCGTCACAAACAGCAATGGGATCAGTGATGGCGTTCCCTCTGGTAAATTAGTGTTAAACGCTGGAGCCACCACATCAGGACCGGCGAATAAAACCGCACCGTAAACTAAAAACAAACCAATGAATAATTGAATGCCGTTAATATAATCCCTTGGCTGCAGTAGCATCCAAACCGGTAATAAAGAAGCGATAGCTGCATAGGCAAACAGAATGATGATCCAGCTCTGTGTAGGATTCAATCCCATCAAAGTATCAGGCAAAGAAAGCGGCATCATAGGGCCAACATAAATCATCGCGTACAGAGCAATAACCCCTAATAGCGAGACCATCGCAAGCCCGATATAACGACGATAAATCAACTGACCAATCACCAAAGCCACCAAAATCGCTCCCCACACAGGGATAGTAGCACTGGGAAAGCTGATTAACTGACGGGCAATGACCACAGCGAATACCGCATTCACCATCAGTAGTACAAGAAAAATAACGATCATAAATAGACTGCGTGCACGAGGGCCAATGATATCACCAGTTAACGCACCAACCGATTTAGCTTTGTTACGGTTACTGGCCCAAATCGCTCCAGCATCGTGTACCCCAGCAAAGAAAATCGTGCCAAAAACAACCCAGATAAAGGCTGGAACCCAGCCCCAAATCACAGCAATCGCAGGACCAATAATCGGTGCTGCCCCAGCAACCGACGTAAAGTGATGCCCCCACAAGACATACTTATTGGTTGGTACATAATCGATACCATCATTCATTTCATGAGCGGGGGTTCGAAAATGCGGGTCGACTTTAAAGATTTTTTCACAAATAAATTTCGAATAAAAAACGTAACCCAGCGCCATGGCACCTAAGCCCATTAGCATCAGGAATATTGCATTCATGTCTACCTCCACTGTAGCGTTCATTATTGTTATGCACGAAAAGATAGTAATACCTTTACATTCACCCCAAAAATAAAAACACAACAAATTTGAACATCTTCGCAACCTATTTGTACTATTAGTGAGCCACTTCTCAGTTAATTTTTTCGCATTAACCTTAAGATCTTCCATGCAGCCTATGCAAAAGTGGATAAAGAAAATAATAGGTATACGCAAACGACTTGAAATTGTAGGTAGGCGGCAAGTGAGTGAATCCCCATGAGCATAGGCAAACGATGTGATTGGGGTGAACGAACGTAGCCAACACCGCAGCAGCTTCAAGTAGGAAGAGTATAACGGGTGCAAATCAAGACTCCATATAGAAGACAGTGACGGATCATCAACTAGGGATAGAAATTTAGCGCGTATCAGGCTCATTAATTGAGCTTAAACAACAACGATTAGCCAGCACAGTCAGAATCCCCTATTCTATCGACTCTGTTTTCTAGTACTGCCAATCAAGGCTCTACGTATTCACCATCGTGAGCCAACGCATCATCGAATAAGGAAATCAACATGGCTTTTACCGCTCTGATTGAACATTTTAAAAAAATTGCCCACTTTCAACATCTCAGCTCGATTTGTGGTTGGGATCAAGCTGCGGTTATGCCCGCGGGCGGAGCTCAAGCTCGCTCCGAAGCGATGGCACAATTATCCGTTCATATTCATCAGTTGCTGACTGAGCCACAACTGGCCGAGTGGTTCGCTCGCAGCCAAGAGCAGCTCGAAACCGCACAACAAAAAGCGACTTGGCGAGAAATGCATCGTCAATGGCAACTGGCCAATGCGCTGCCAGAATCTTTGGTTAAAGCGCAATCCCTAGCAGGCTCTCAGTGTGAGCATGCTTGGCGCAGTCAACGTAAAAATAACGACTGGACTGGTTTTGAAAAAAATTGGGCCGAAGTGGTCAAACTGTCTCAAGAAGAAGCGCAAATTCGCTCTGATATCACCGGTCTTAGTCACTACGATGCCATGCTTGATCTCTATGAACCAGGGACAAACAGCCAAGCGCTGGATAAGGTATTTAATGAAGTAAAAACTTGGTTACCTTCTTTAATTGATCAGGTTCTAGAAAAGCAAAGCCACGAACCGATCATTTTGCCGACGGCTCATTATCCGGCAGACGAGCAAAAAGCCCTTGGTTTAGAGGTAATGAAGCTACTGCAGTTCGACTTTAATCACGGTCGACTGGATCAAAGTACGCACCCATTCTGCGGTGGCGTACCCAGTGATGTACGGATCACCACTCGTTATAACGAAGCCGAGTTTACTCAATCGTTAATGGGTATTGTCCATGAAACCGGTCATGCGCGTTATGAACAAGGCTTGCCAAAAGCCTTTGCTGGTAATCCAGTTGGTCATGCTCGCTCAATGGGGATTCATGAATCTCAATCGCTATTTTTTGAAATGCAATTGGGCCGCAGCGCGCCATTTATCGAACATTTAGCCACCCTAGCTCAGCAACATTTCTCAGCGAATGAAAGTGCCGTGTTCGCCGCTGATAACTTCCAAAAACTCTATACCCGTGTGGAAAAAGGCTTTATTCGCGTTGATGCCGATGAACTTACTTACCCAGCTCACGTTATCTTACGTTATGAGATTGAACGTGATCTAATGAACGGCCACATCAAACACACTGATGTACCAGAGTTATGGAATGAAAAAATGGGCGCTTATCTTGGCCTTTCCACCGCTGGCAACTATCAAAATGGCTGTATGCAAGATATTCACTGGACAGACGGCAGCTTTGGCTATTTCCCTTCCTATACCCTTGGCGCTATGTATGCCGCGCAATTTATGGCCACCATGAAGCACAGTGTTGATGTAGAAGCAGCGATTGCTCGTAAAGATCTCAGCCCGATCTTTACTTGGTTGAGTGATAATATCTGGAGTCAAGGCAGCCTGCTGACGACTGACGAATTGGTGAAACAAGCTACGGGTGAAGTGCTTAACCCCGTACACTTCAAGGCACATTTAGTGTCGCGTTATTTGGGTTAATTAATCAACGTAGCTAACACCGCTGTCGCTTCCGATAGGAAAAAGACAGATCCAAACGGGAGACTTTTCGTCTCCCTGTTTTTATTCTTCAACTTGATTTAATGCCTTGATCCATTTAGCTGGCACACCACCAACCAAGGTATCAGGAGCAACATCTTTGGTCACAACGGCTCCGGCAGCCACCACCGAACGAGCGCCAATCGTCACACCTTGGCAAATAACAGCATTTCCCCCAATCCAAACATCGTCTTCAATCACAATTGGCGCACATTGAAAAGTCCAACCACGTCGCTGCTGATAATCGAGCGAATGAGTGGGTGTATAGAATTGGCTATTGGGGCTAATTAACACATTGTTTCCAATGATGATCGGCGCATTATCCAACATCGTCACTCCCATATTGATGTAAGTATCGCTGCCAATCGAAATCGTTTTCCCGTACTCACAAAAGAACGGCGGGCAAACCACCGTATTCTCACCAACCTGTTTGAATAGTCTCGCGAGATAAGGCTGAGCCGCGGCAAACTGGCGAGAATTTATCTCTTTAAGTAGATCAAATGCTTGGTTTCTTAGCATACCAAATTCAGGGCTATCAGAATCATGCGCTAAACCTAAAGTCATTTTTTCAAATTCATTCATAAGGTAAGGACTCTCTTTCTATCAGGGATAATCCCCGATATAAACGGATCATAAGAACCATGCAAGGACGCCGCCCACACTCTGTGAAGTGATGACCATACTCTGACTCAAGTTATCCCTCACACCACCGGGATTCGCAAAACGCAAAAGAAATTGCACTTTGCAAGGCAAAGTATGAAACCAAGTGATATTAAACTCAAACAAGCACTGATTTTATGGACATTCGCAGCATTAAAAAGTTGGCACGCTAAATGCTTTATATAGATTGATCCTTTTAAGCCGAGGATCACCTAGCCAACTGACGTTGTTAGTGAATAGATTTTGTTCACATTTTTAGCCAGCCGCCCTTTGCGACTGGCTTTTTTATTTTCTGCGTGATTAAGATCAGGCTGACTGCTGCAGACGCTTTGAACCGAGCAGTAAACTACTATAACCTTACTGATTAGTTTTGTGACCCACGATAAGTGACGGCGTCACTAAAAACATAACCATAATCAACAAGGAATAGTGATGCAGCAACACCTGACTGCTTTTATTGACAATGGAGTACACTACACTCCGCACTCTTTTACCCTGCCCTTAAACTACAACGACCCGAACTCAAGCACTATTACGGTTTTTGCACGGGCGATTCGCTTAGTCTCTGATGGCGAGCAACAAAAACCCTGGTTAGTGTATTTTCAAGGTGGCCCTGGCTTTGCGGCGCCGCGTCCTAATGGCTTATCCGGCTGGTTAAAACGCGCGCTACAAGATCATCAAGTCTTGCTGCTTGATCAACGCGGCACCGGCAATAGTTCGGTGATTTCCCACCAAACCTTATCGATCATGAACGCCAATCAGCAAGCAGAATATTTAAGCCATTTTCGCGCTGATAATATCGTACGCGACGCGGAAGCCATTCGTGAAGCGCTCGGGGTAAAGCAATGGGCGATTTTAGGCCAAAGCTTCGGTGGCTTTTGCTCACTGACTTACTTATCCTTGTTTCCTGATAGTTTATCTCGCGCTTATATTACCGGTGGCGTGCCATCGTTAACCGCCCATGCTGATGAAGTCTACCGCGCGACGTTTGCTCGTACTTTGGAAAAAAACCACGCCTTTTTTGCGCAGTTCCCTCAAGCGCAAACCTTATGCCAGCGCATAGCCAACCATCTAATAAAAAACCGTGTCAGCTTGCCTAATGGTCAAGTGTTTACCGTTGAGCAGTTTCAGCAGATCGGTATCAACTTTGGTATGAGTGACAGTTTTCTGCCTACTTATTATCTACTGGAAAACGCCTTGATCACGGTCGATGGGCAAGAGACCTTGAGCTATGAGTTTCTTCATCAGATGCTTATGCAACAAGCATTTCAAACTAACCCTATTTACGCCATTTTGCATGAATCGATTTACTGTCAGCACAGCGCTTCGAATTGGTCCGCACAACGTATTAGCCAAGAGTATCAAGTCTTTGAGTATCAGCCTGATCAGACCTTCTTATTTACCGGAGAGATGGTTTTCCCTTGGATGTTTGAACAATACACCTGCTTAACACCATTGCAAGCGGCAGCAGAGCAACTGGCCGCCAAAAGTGATTGGCCTGCACTGTATCATCCGCAGGTGCTGGCGCAAAATAAGGTGCCGGTCAGTTGCGCGGTTTACGCTGATGATATGTTTGTTGATATGGATATTAGCCGCGCGACCCTGAAGCAAATAGCAAACTCAACAGCATGGATCACCAATGAGTATGAGCACAACGGACTTCGCGTCGATGGTGAGCGAATTTTAGATAAGTTAATCAATATGGGCGATCAAATCACAGCAAATATTGACGCTCAAAAACGAATGGCTTAATGGCGGTTTAAGCTTGCAGTGAACTTTGCTGACATCCAGATCATAAAAAGCGCCGTTGGCGCTTTTTTCTGTCAACTAATTGCTATCAACTAACTAGGTCTTTAACAAAGCAGTTGCTGCAATTTATATTCAACCAGCGGATCGCCGGGGACAATCTGTTGAGCAAATTCTAATAACTGCACCGCATCCTGCGGGTTTTCATGCTGATGCTTAATAGCAATATCCACCAAAGGCTGGATATCAATATTGGTTTGATGCTGTTTAATATGAGCATTTTTCTCAGCCATCAATACATGATGCGCGGTACTGAGTAACCTTAAACGATGCCTAGAATTGGCATTGGCTTTATTCAGACACTGATAATAGTCTTCTTTAAAACGCAACGCTCTGGTTTGATGACGAAACTGAGCGATATCAATATGTTGGTGACGAATAAAATCTACGGCCACCTGTTTGTAAAAGCCAAATTGATTGAGATAATTAGCATGAGTGCCATGCCCCATACCAAATACCCTTAAGTGAGTTAATTGCGGGTAGCGTTTGGCATGCAGTCGGTCGATGTGATTCGTCGGGTCGTAAATGATGTGCCCCTTCGCATCCCCTAAATCGAGATCGTGATAATCACCCTGCCAATCATATTGCTGCGCCAGCTGAGTGCTGGATCGGTCGTCCCAAGGGACAATTTGTTGGTTTTTGGTACTCACCGGATAAAAAAGCAAAACTTGATTTAGCTTTAGTAAATTAGCGAACGCGCCCACCGCAAAGCCACCACGACTCAGCCCATAACCTAACCGCGACTTAAACGGGCTCAATAAGGTTGATAATTGCTCTAAAAAGAAAATTAAGTTGCGACTACGAAACCAATTACTTTTCCCTAAATGCTGAAAAGCAATAATGTTAACCTCTTGCTTTTGGGCAAGACGATAGCCCCAAGGCGAAAAATTCGAATCTAAGTCCTGTTCCTGTAAATTCGTTCCTGCTGGTGAGAAGGTAAATAACAAGGGTTTATTTAAATCAACAAATTGATATTTCACAAAAATGTCATCAAGTAAATCCTCACCAGATATCGGTAACTTGGCCTGTTGTTCGTCTTTGGAAAGAGACGCCCATTCATCCAGCCAATACAGTAACTTCATTTATCCTCCATCTAAATTGCATTACGCAATTGTGTTTAAAAATACCGTGTATTTCCCCGCTTATTCGGGCTCTTTCCTCTCGAAAAACCACTGCCGAGCTTGTTGATAACAATCATCAACATCTATCTTTTGTTGATGGATAAACTGCTCAGCGATATGGTTATAAAAACTTAACTTGTCAGTATCATTTGAACGAATACCATGCCCCATGCCGGATATCGGCACTTGAATTAACTCTGGGTAACGTTGAGCATGAAGAGTATCAATGGGATCGTTAGGGTCGTAAATAATATAACCTTGGGCTGCGCCAAGATCTTTATCATGGTATTTCCCCTGCCAATCAAATTTTTGGGCAGCTTCGGTACTGGCACGAGTATCCCATGGCACTCGCTGTTTATTTTTGGTACTCACAGGATAAAACAGCAGCACATGATTAAGCTGCAGTAAATTGGCAAACGCCCCAATCGCAAACCCACCCCGACTTAAGCCATAACCTAAGCGCAGGGGAAAACGGGCCAGTAATGGCGCAAGTTGCTCAAGGAACTCAATCAAACTCGGGCTTCGAAACCAGTTCGTCATTCCTAGGTGCTGAAAAGCAATCACATTAACCTGTTGCTGCTGAGCGAAATCATAACCCCAAGGAACATAATCAGCATGCAACTCTTGCTGACGAACATCACTGCCCGAAGGTGAAAATAGAAATAGCAATGGCTGGTCGATATCCACCAGCTGGTAACGGACAAATACATCATCAATTAGGTTCGAGCCTGTAAAAGGTAACCTAGCTTGCAACGCCGGATGAGAAAGCGATAAAGCTTCATTAAGCCAATACAGTAACTTCATTACTTTCCCCGACGAAAAATCAAACCGCGCACCTTAGCAAAAATTCAACAGAAATGATATGCACTAAGCAAATCCGTCAATGATTCACACTTCCTTGCCAATCTGTTTGCAGCTTGTTAGTTAATAACGGCATACTCAACATAATCAACTGAATGCTTAAAAGTAGGTATCTCTGTGAGGTGATTTTTATGGTTAGCATTCAATAATCAAGGACTTTAACACTCGGTAAGGAAGGTAACCAATGCTGACATTTAATACTTTAAAGCAACGTCACCGTGCAGAGCGAGATCAATATCCTAGCGCACTTTCCATTCGTGTCCATCGCGCGCTCAGCTGGCTGAATAAAGCCGAACAGTGCAGCGATGACGATTCTGCCTTTCTGTTTTTATGGATAGCGTTTAATTCTGCCTACGCCCAAGATTTTGAACAAAAAAGTAGCTTTGGTGAGCGCGGCTTATTTCAAGAGTTTTTAAGCAAATTAGTTGAGTTAGATAAACAGCAGCAATTAAGCGCGATTGTCTGGGAGCAATACTCTGGACCTATTCGCTGCATTTTAGACAATGAATTTATTTTACAAGCTTATTGGGATTATCAAGCCGGTCGGATTGACCAAGAGAGTTGGAAACAAGCGCGCAGCAAAGCTAAAATCGCCGCTAACCAAGCACTGAGCCAAAATGATACTGCTTCAGTATTATCGATTGTATTCGCTCGCCTTTACACCTTAAGAAACCAAATGATTCACGGTGGCGCAACCTTTGGCAGTTCCGCTAACCGCCAACAACTACGCGATTGCACCAGCCTACTGCAACACCTTGTCCCCACCTTAATCACCATTATGATGAACAATAAACAAGCCATGTGGGGCGAGCCAGTGTATCCGTTGGTGTGATGTGCTACTCGCTTGCTACCACCTACAACACCGAATGGTTTGGCATATATCTATATTTAAGCTTTATTCTTTCAATTTAAAACGCGTATCCATATCTATTTTATACCTGTTCTGTTAATTGCTTTTGTGGCTGGCTGCTTATCTCCACCGCCCACACTTGCTCGCCAAAGCTATTTAGCCAGCGTTCGAGCTGTTTTGAGTGAATCACCGTGGCGCGGATCTGGTAGTGGTTGTCGTGTTCTTCGACCTGCTGATCGCTGGCGAGAGGGGTTTCGAGCAAATGAAAGCCTGCCACTTTACTGATGTTAAATTGCACTTGGCAGTGCTGGCCTTCGCCAAACCCAAAGCGACCATCGCCGTCGTATTGGCTTAATCGAAACTCTGCCGGTCGCAAGAAAGTAAAGGTCGACACCAGCGCTTTATTAATCCGATGTAGAGCTAAACTGCGCTCGTTGGCATAGCCATTAAAGCGACACACCAAATACAAGCGATTACCTTGCTGAGCGAGGCCAAGGGGCATGACCGTGGCGCTTTTTTGTTCTTGTTTGGCATTGTGATACTCAATATCTAGCAAGCGATCATGAAACAGCGCTTCACTCACCGCCTGAAAGACGTGGTTATTAATGGTTGGTGGCAATAACGGCTGAGTTTCACTGACTACCCGCACTTTTTTTAGCCATTCCCGCTCCTTTTGGCTGCTGGCCGTCGGCGCTAACGTATGTTTTGCTTCGCGGAAAAAACTTTCTAATGAGAGAGCTAAATTGGCTGGTAATAAATTGGCTAAATAATCTTCCGCTAAGTTAAGCAGCAGCGCCTCACTAGGCGAAAGTTTCGGTAAATGAAAACCATGGCTGTGCTTGCACCATCGATAACCATAAGGCTTGCTGCGTTCATCCCGCTCAATATCAAAATGTTGCGATAACATATCTAACGTGCGCTGGACACTGCGCAAATCACGTTGAATGTCTAAACCCAGTAACTGCTGATGAATCTCACTGGCGGTCACTTGGCCTGTTTTTGGAATGCGCTTCAAAATTTCAAACGCAATATGTAAAGATTCTTGGGTCGATGCTCGTTTCGCCATGCTGGTATCACTTTACTAAGGGGTTATTTAACGATTTGGTAATGTTTGATCACTTTCAGTGAGCAGCACTTCGTACTTGAATCCAAGAGGAAAAACAGTACCCGAGGATAGGATTTCCAAAATTGATGCTGACACTGCAAACCAAGCAAGCAGAACGGAGCGCGGTCATCATCATAGCGGCCTTATATTGCCTCTGTTGCATTAATGTTGGTTATACCCAATATGCAAACAGAAGTTAAGCAATCCAGTGTGCATTTAGTGGTGAATTAAGAATAACGTGAGCTAAGACAAATTGCGTCGCAGCACATTGTATAAATAGCAATCAATCAGTTAGCTACTGTGCCACCTTTACTCGACCACCTCTTATTGAACACCATGACTGTTTTAAACTCGGTCAATAAACATCAATAAGGCAACGATATATATACTGGCACTATCCTTGCTTACTTTTTAATCAAGAAGAAGATATCGCTTAGCTACGACACATTACGCCGCAAGACTCGCTAAGCTATCGCTATTAAAAAGCATTTAAATCGTGAATATCCAGTAAGGAATAGCGAGTATGAGCAAAGTGTTATCTGATACGGTAAATCTAGAACCTAAAATGACTTGTGTAACGGGTCAGACATCCGAACCTATGATTAATCATCAAGCTTACCGTCATGCTGAACACACGATGCAGGCATTAATCAAAGAAAATCAGCAGCTGCTTGCTAAAATTGCCAGATTAGAATATCAGCTCAATCATGATGGTTTAACTGGTTTAAATACTCGTGAATATGGCATGTTAATCCTTGAACAATGGTTACAAAGTCAATCTACATCGCCACTTGCCATTGTGTTTATCGATTTAGATAACTTAAAGATGATTAATGATCAGTTTGGGCATGCGATTGGCGATAGAGCCTTAGCTCACATCGGGCGTATTCTCAAAGAAATAAGACATGACGATCACGATATCGCTCGATTTGGCGGTGATGAGTTCGTAGCGTTGTTACCAGGATATGATAATATTAAAGCCCAACGATGGTGTACGGCCCTTGAGCAAAAATTGTCACGCTCACCTTTCACTAGGGTCGATAATACCGCTTTCCACGTTACGGTATCTGCTGGTGTTTATATTCATCAGAATACCCCCAAACGAGATGTCTCACACAATCCTACGGCACATTCTCTTATCGAACTGGCTGATCAGTCGATGTATCAAGTCAAAAAATTCAAAAAACGTCATCAATCCGTGACCGATGAGAATGGTTACTCAGTCATTAATGAATGATTTACGGTCCTCACTCACTCGGGCGGTTAAAAACGCTTTACAGATATGGCTGACACACCGCATACTCTCGGTAATTTCAAGTTACCCACAATCGTCTTATGATCCAGTCTGCTCTGTTTGCATTGTTTATCGCTCTGGTCAGTTTTCCTGACTGGCTTAACTTAAATGCTATTCAAGAGAAACCGCTGGCGGTATCCACTCAGACTCATCACCACTTGGCTAGTGAACAAGCACATCCTGAACAATATTCACTCGCGGTGATCGCACGCAGTGAGCCAAACCGCGCAACACCCATTCGCCTAATCTCTGATGATAATGACGATATCGCGCTAAAGAAAGACACTCCCTTTTATCTTGCTCTTGCACTGAGTGTCGCGGCGATCATATTGTGGTTTTACTTTAGTCAATCCACGCTGTTTTTTATCCGCAAAGCTCTGCGATTTTCCAACCTCTATTCACGTTTCGCTCACGCTTAGCTTTTTTCAATCAAACCGTTCGTTATTATTTTTTTGATTGAGGAAAGGTATTGTGAATACGCTATTGTCTATTTTTTCTGCCTTATGGCATCAAGATCTGATTGCATTACAGCACATCGATCTTTCGTTATTGTATCTCTGCATCGGGTTACTGATTTTTGTTGAGAGTGCTTTCCTGCCTGCTGCGCCTTTACCGTGTGATAGCATCGTTATCTTGTGTGGTAGCCTTGCTGCTGTCGGCATTTTGAATTTATACGCCGTGATTGGCGTGCTGATCATCGCCGGATGGTTAGGAGGAGCAATGGCATTTTACCAAGGTCATCAATTGAAAGAATGGCGTATGGTGGCTTCTTGGTTAGGGAAAGTTCCGGCTAAACAATGGGATACAACAGATCGTTTAATTCATAAATACGGCATGCTGGCGATGTTTATGGCGCGTTTCTTACCGGTTGTGCGCTCTTTATTGCCGATGGTCATGGGCCTGAGAAATGCGATATCTCCAACGCGTTTTTTATTGGTTACCCCCTTGAGTGCCATCGCATGGGTTCTTTTTCTGGTCTTTTCAGGTTATGGCGTGTCATTACTGCCTGATAACTTATCGAAAATTGCCAATCATATTTTGATTCTCGCCCCGTTGATGACGTTGTTGATTGGTGTCGTAAGCCTACTCATTGGTTGGTCTGTCCGCCGACGTGCTCAGCAAAAAATATCGCCTATTCATCGCGAATCAAATTAATAAGCTTTCATTCTCTATTATCAAAAAAGGCCATGTAAACACAGTTACTTGGCCTTTTACTTTTTTCGTAACCTTAATGACAGAGGTTAAATTTCCCGATAAACGCCCATCTCAATTAATCGATCCGAGGGAATATTCAACCGCTCAGACGTTCGTAATGCATGCTTGCTCAGCAAAATAAATAGCTTGGCCTTAAAGTCATGCCATAAGCCGATTTTTTGTGCTTGGATATGCTCAGCAGAAAGGAAAAAAATCGTTTCATTAGGATGGAGAAATAGCCCTTTTAAAGCACAAGAGTGCATCACTTGGTCTATTTCTAAGGTTTCTTGATATCCCGTATGAATGATCACCTGCCAAAACGTCTCTGACAGTTGGGTTATCTCCGCTCGACGACAGGGGTGAACATAAGGCTGCGATTCACTTTGAAAAGTCATCAAGACATTACGCTCATGCAACACCTTATTGTATTTTAAGTTATGGATCAGTGACCGAGGCACATGAGCGCTCGAACGAGAAAAATACACAGCGGTACGTTGGGTACGTTGAAAGGTTTCCCCTTCGAGTGATGTGATCATTGCCGGTAACGATAAATCACTCCCGGATTGTTCCAATAAACGCTGTTTCTGTTGCTGCCAGATATACATAATAAGGAATACACCACCACCAAGCACGATTGGTAGCCAGCCACCATGACTAAATTTAGTCGATGTCGAGATCAGTAATAATACGTCCAAAGAGATGAAAATAGCGCCCATGACAATGATGTAACGTAACCGCCAATGCCAGCCATAACGCATCACTACCAAGATTAATAATGAAGAGATGGTCATGATCGCAGTTACCGCAATCCCATAAGCGGCGGCTAAATTTGCCGAGGATTTAAAACTCGCCATCACCATCATCACTGAAGCGAATAGTAATAGATTCGCTGCTGGCACATAAATTTGTCCTTGAGAGTGCGCTGAAGTATGAGTAATTTTTAATGGTGGCAGATAACCATAGTTCATCGCTTGACGAGTCAATGAGAAAATACCAGAGATCACCGCTTGAGAAGCGATGATCGCCGCTAACGTTGCCAAAATAATCAACGGCCACAGTAACGAATGGGGGACTAATCCATAGAAAGTTTGCCTTTCTATGCCTTGTGTTTGAAGTAAATACGCACCTTGCCCAAAGTAGTTAAACAGCAAACTGGGTAAAACAATAGTAAACCAAGCCCATCGAATCGGTGTAATCCCAATATGGCCCATATCGGCGTATAATGCTTCAACGCCAGTCACCGACAGTACGACAACACCGAGTATAATTAAGCTATAAGCGCCGTGAGTAGCAATAAAATGCCAAGCGTAATATGGATTTACTGCAGCCAAAACCTGTGGTTGCTTGATGATAGCGATGAAACCTAAAACGCCCAGTGTGATAAACCAGAGCAACATAATTGGCGCAAAAAAACGGCCAATCAACTCTGTTCCCAATACTTGAATAGCAAATAACGCGCATATGATCGCTAAGGCAATTGGCAAGACATAAGGCGCTAAGCTGGCTTTAGCCACGGCTATCCCTTCAACCGCAGAGAGCACCGACATCGCTGGTGTAATCACCGCTTCACCAAAAAAGAACCCTGCGGCTAATAAACCCAATAGCAGAACCACGGGTTTGAATGAATGAGGACAATGAGTTTTGGCAATACTCGCTAAGGTTAAGATACCGCCTTCACCATTTTGATCCGCTTGGGTGATGAACAATAAATACTTTACCGACACGATGATAATAAATGCCCAAAAGACTAACGAGAGTATTCCCAATACATTGGTTGGATTAATAATAAGGGGATGATGGCTAAAAAACACTTCTTTCAATGCGTATAAAGGGCTAGTTCCAATATCACCATAAACAATACCGACAGCCAATAGAGCAAGCGAAGACGTACTTTTTTGTGATGGTTTCATTTTCCTATTGCGCTTTCAGCGCATCCTATCTGAATAGAGATCCCCCATACTAATCAGATGGATTTAAAGAAAATGTATAAAACAAGACGAGAGATATATAGAAAATATAAAATTTCAGCGCCAAAGGACATTCAGTTGCAGTCAATGCTCAATGAGTCATGCGACTTATCTTTGCTCAACCGCTCCTTTTGACAATCAAATCAATTGTTGCACTTAGTGTGGCCATGGAGATAGCTGAACGCTATCTCCAAAAAATGATTATGGCGCTGGAACTCTCACCGAGCCCTCCATTAATATCCGAGCACTGCGACTCATCACCGCTTTAGTGATCCGCCAAATAGGTGGTGTGTCTTCTTCAATAACGGTCGACTCAATCGTAGCGCCGACCGTTAATAGGCCAGAAGGATGCCCCAAAGTAACTTGACTTCGTTGACCGCCTCCCGCGGCTTGATTGACGACCGTGCCGGGAACGCACGCCGCCGCGGCAATCGCAACGGCAGCGGTTCCCATCATCGCATGGTGTAATTTCCCCATTGACAGTGCACGTACAAGGAGATCAACTTCAGCACTCTCAATCTGTTTTCCGCTAGCGGTGAGGTAGGCTTTCGGCGGCGCGACAAAAGCAATTTTAGGCGTATGTTGACGCGCTTTAGCTTGTTCTAAATGCTCAATCAAGCCCATTTTTAACGCTCCATGCGCACGGATCATTTCTAACTTAGCGAGCATCTCAAGATCGGCATTGACCACCTCTTGTCCTTCATCGCCTTGATAACCCAGTCGGTGAGCATCAAGAAAAATGGTCGCAATCCCTGCATTAATCAGCGTCACCTCAACATCACCAAGACCGGGGATGGATAAGCAGTCACGTAGATTCCCCGTCGGAAATATCGCGCCTTGCCCCTCAGCAGGATCTATAAACTCAACCTGAATTTCAGGCGCAGGAAACGCGACGCCATCAAGCTGAAAATCACCGATTTCTTGAACTTGACCGTTGACGATGGGTACATGAATGATCAGCGTTTTTTGAATGTTGGTTTGCCATACTTTTACCGCCACCACGCCCTGTTCAGGGATGCGAGCAGGGTCAATCAACCCCGCCTCTATCGCAAAAGGACCGACTGCCGCAGAAAGGTTACCGCAATTACCACTCCAATCAATCTGCGGTTGGTCGATAGCGACTTGGCCAAACAGATAATCGATATCGTGATCCGCGTGCTGACTTTTCGAAATCAGCGCAACTTTACTGGTACTCGAACTTCCCCCTCCCATACCATCGATCTGCTTGCCATAGGCATCAGGACTACCCATGACTCTCAATAACAGTCTATCGCGATACTCGCCAGATAATTGGGCATCAAGAGGGAGGTCGGAGAGCTTAAAAAACACGCCGTTACTGGTGCCACCTCTTAAATAGGTGGCGGGAATTTTTATTTGCCGCACTGAACCAACGGTACTGTCTGAAGTACTAGAAACTATAGAATGAACATTACTCATAACGGCTTCTCTTTAGTTAAAAACTGTTCGGCAAAACGAGGTAATACCCCACCCGCTTGATAAACGTCGAGTTCATCTTCGGTTTCAAGGCGGCAAATCACTGAAACAGAGAAAGAAGACTGATCTCGGCGAGTGATGGTCAACGTGAGTCTCGCATTTGGCTGGATCACTCCGCGGACATCAAATAACTCGCTGCCGTCTAAATCAAGGGTTAAACGGTTCATCCCTGTCATAAATTGCAGCGGCAATACTCCCATACCAACTAAATTGGTGCGATGAATGCGCTCAAAGCCTTCGGCAACAATCGCCTCAACGCCAGCTAAACGTACCCCTTTCGCCGCCCAATCACGAGATGAGCCTTGGCCATAATCGGCACCAGCAATAATGATTAACGGTTGTTTACGTTCTAGATAGGTTTCTATTGCTTCCCATAGTCGAGTGACTCGCCCTTCTGGCTCAATCCGCGCTAGCGAGCCTTGTATCACTTCGCCGTTCTCTTTGACCATTTCATTCAATAGTTTGGGATTAGCAAGCGTGGCGCGTTGCGCTGTTAAATGATCGCCGCGATGAGTCGCATAAGAGTTAAAGTCCGCTTCGGGAACGCCCATGCTGGCTAAATACTCTCCGGCTGCACTATTCGCTAAAATCGCATTCGAGGGAGAAAGGTGATCAGTTGTGACATTGTCACCTAAAATCGCTAACGGACGCATGGCAGTTAAACTCGGCTTGCCAGCTAGAGCACCTTGCCAATAAGGAGGGCGTCGGATATAAGTACTGTGAGGACGCCAATCATAAAGCGGTGATGCTTGCTGAGTCGAATCCTGTAGCTGAAACATTTGAATATACACGTGCTGATATTGCTGCGGCTTAACGCAACTCTCGACCACGGCATCAATCTCTTCATCACTCGGCCAGATATCCGCTAAGTAAATCGGGTTGCCCTGACTGTCCACACCAAGCGCATCTCGCTCAATATCAAAGCGAATGCTGCCAGCAATCGCGTAGGCGACGACCAGCGGTGGTGACGCTAAAAAAGCGTGTTTGGCATGAGGATGAATCCGCCCATCAAAGTTACGATTACCAGATAAGACTGCAGTGGTATAGAGATCACGGGCAAGAATTTCTCGCTCAATGGCCGGATCCAACGCACCGCTCATTCCATTACAGGTTGTACAAGCGTAGCCAACAATCCCAAATCCTAGCGTTTCAAGTTCGGTTAATAAGTTGGCTTCTTCTAAGTACAGTTTGGCGACTTTAGAGCCGGGCGCAAAGGAGCTTTTCACCCAAGGCTGACGTATCAAGCCACGCTGATTGGCTTTTTTAGCAAGTAATCCCGCCGCGACCAAATTGCGCGGATTACTGGTATTGGTGCATGAGGTGATCGCTGCGATGATCACCGCCCCATCAGGTAAGCCGAATTGAGTACTCTCTTGTCTTAGCGTATGGGCGATACCGCGCTCAACCAATTGTGAGGTAGGTAAACAGCGATGGGGTTGAGAAGGCCCAGCCATGGTGCGTTCGACTTGAGAGAGATCAAAGGTTAAGACTCTTTCATACTGCACCTCGAGCAACTCATCAGCCCATAAGCCAGTCTGTTTAGCGTACTGCTCAACTAACGCGATTTGATCTGGTTCGCGGCCCGTGAGCTGAAGATAACGTAGCGTTTGCTGATCGATATAGAACAAACCCGCGCTAGCACCATATTCTGGCGTCATGTTGGCGATGGTGGCGCGATCGCCAATCGTCAGTTGATGGGCTCCTTCACCAAAAAATTCTAAATAAGCTGAGACCACTCGCTGCGTACGCAAAAACTCGGTTAATGCTAATACAATATCGGTCGCGGTGATTCCAGCTTGGCGCTGGCCGATAAGCTTTACCCCGACAATATCCGGTAAACGCATCATCGATGGTCGACCGAGCATGACGGTTTCCGCTTCTAAGCCGCCAACACCAATGGCAATAACCCCAAGAGCATTAATATGAGGAGTATGGCTATCGGTCCCCACACAAGTATCAGGGAAGGCAACGCCTTGCTTCAGTTGGATGACTGGCGACATTTTTTCTAAATTGATTTGATGCATAATGCCATTACCAGCGGGGATCACGCTGACATTTTTAAACGCGTGTTTGCACCATTCAATGAAATGAAAACGGTCTTCATTGCGTCGGTCTTCAATCGCACGATTTTTTACTAAAGCATCGGCGTCAAAACCAGCGTGCTCGACCGCTAACGAATGGTCAACAATCAATTGCGTTTCGACGATGGGGTTGACTTGCGCTGGATCGCCGCCTTGCTCAGCAATCGCATCACGCAGTCCGGCTAAATCAACCAAAGCGGTTTGACCTAAAATATCATGGCACACTACACGCGCAGGATACCAAGGAAAATCCCGATCTTGCTTACGCTCAATCAACTGTGTTAATGCTGACGTAAGTTGCTCACCAGGACAACAGCGCACCAGATTTTCGGCCAGTATCCGCGAGGTATAAGGCAGCCTCTGATACGCATCAGGCTTGATGGCGTTAATCGCTGCGCGAGCGTCAAAGTAATCTATCTCGGTTCCGGGTAAGGTTTGTCTAAAACGACTCTTCATTCTCTTTCTTTGATCCTCAATAATCCATTACAGCGAGTGACAGCGTCACGATTAGCCACGCTGGTCTATCGGAACCCAGTCTTGAGGCTCGGGCCCAATATAGTCTGCGCTTGGACGAATAATCCGATTATTAGCCCGCTGCTCAAACACATGTGCAGCCCAACCCGTTAAACGGCTCAGCACAAAAATTGGGGTAAAGAGTTTGGTTGGAATTCCCATAAAGTGATAGGCCGAAGCGTGGAAAAAATCGGCATTACAAAATAAATTTTTCTCGCGCTGCATCACAGCTTCCACTCGTTCAGAAACCGCATAAAGATGGCTATCGCCCACCTGCTCGGATAAGCGCTTAGCCCACTGCTTGATCAAAGCATTACGTGGATCGCATTCACGGTAAATCGCATGCCCAAAGCCCATGATGGTCTGCTTCTCCGCCAACATCCGCAGCAGATGTTGCTCGGCTTGCTCTGCCGTCGTCCACGGCTCTATCATCGCCATTGCCGCTTCATTGGCTCCACCGTGTAGTGGTCCACGCAATGAACCAATCGCGGCCGTGATACAAGAATGCAGATCAGACAAGGTCGACGCGCACACGCGAGCGGTAAAGGTTGACGCATTAAACTCATGCTCAGCGTATAAAATTAGGGAACAATGCATAACTTGTTTAAACAACTCACTCGGCGCTTGATCGCTGAGCATTGCCAAAAAATAGCCACCGATAGAATCTTCATCGTATTGCTGAGTATCAACCCTGACTCCGTGATGACTGAAACGATACCAATAAGCAATGATGGCAGGAAAGAGAGCTAACATTCGCTCGGCACTGGCTAACTGCTGAGCAAACTCTTGCTCTGGTTCGATATTACCCAACATCGAGCAGCCAGTGCGTAAGACATCCATCGGATGAGCCGTCGCGGGGATCCGCTCTAAGACCTCGGTGAGCGCGGGAGGTAAACTTCGTAAATCCATCAAACGCGCTTTAAAGTTGTCTAACTCACGCTGAGTCGGTAAGTGCCCAATCAATAATAAGTGAGCCACTTCTTCAAATTGAGCATGGTTGGCTAAATCGGTAATGTCATAACCGCGGTAGGTCAAACCAGTACCGGTTTTACCCACCGTACACAGTGCCGTGCTGCCAGCACTTTGACCACGTAATCCCGCGCCTGCGGATGAGGGACAAGACATAATGATGAACTCCTTTTCGCATTAAGTTTGGTTGATTCAAGGTTGGAGGTTAAAGCGACAATCCTCTTGTCGCGATAAACCACCTCATTGTGCTTATCATTCCAGCGTAGAAAAGCTTAAGATTTGCCTTTTGAAAATAGCGTATCCAGCGTTTGCTCATAGGCGTGATAATCGAGATAGTGGTAAAGCTCCTGACGGGTTTGCATCCCGTCTAATAACGCCTGTTGATGCTCGTTGTCCAATAGGTGGCGGTAAACCATTTCTGCAGCGTGGTTCATGGCACGAAACGCACTGAGAGGATACAAGGCCATGGCAACGTTAACTTCCGCCAATTGCGCTTTGCTATACAGTGGGGTTTGCCCGAACTCGGTCATATTGGCAAGAATCGGTACGTTTTTTCCGGTTGCCGATTGTAATGCCAAAGCGAGCTGTTGATATTGATCCAATTGCGTCATCGCTTCGGGAAACAACATATCGGCCCCCGCCTCAACATAAGCAATCGCTCTTTCAATGGCTTTGTCCATACCCTCGTTGGCCAATGCATCAGTACGCGCCATGATCACAAAATCATCATCGTGACGAGCATCGACCGCAGCTTTGAGTCGGTCAACCATCTCCTGTTGGCTAACAATGGCTTTATTTGGACGATGGCCACAACGTTTTTGAGCCACTTGATCTTCCAAATGAACCGCCGCCGCCCCTGCTTTTTCCATTAGCTTGATCGTCCGAGCAATCGAAAACGCGCCGCCAAATCCGGTATCAATATCCACCAATAAGGGTAAATCACAAGCATTCGTGATCCGCTCAACATCGATCAGTACGTCATTTAATGCGGTGATGCCAAGATCCGGCAATCCATAGGATGCATTGGCGACGCCTGCGCCGGATAGATAAATGGCCTGATGGCCGATCTGTTTAGCCATCATCGCGCAATACGCATTAATCGTACCGACAATGGACAAAGGTTGCTGCTGGTGAAGGGCAAGCTTAAATTTAGCTCCCGGACTGATGCTCATAAACACTCCTTAGTATGGCTGTCGAGCTGAATTTGCTGTTCAATTAAACGCCGGCTGTAAGCAATATGTCTACGCATCAACATCTCCGCCAACTCTTCATCACGGTGACGTATCGCCTGCAGAATAAATTTATGCTCTTCAAGGGCGGCAATCGGTCGAGAATGAGAACGAGGCGATTGATATCGATACATACGCAGCAAATGGTAAAGCTCATCGCACAGCAACCGAATCAATTGTGGGTTACGACTGGCTTGAATGATTCGATAGTGAAAGTCAAAATCACCGTATTGATGAAAATAGCCCGCCCCATCGACTTGTTCGATATGACGAGAATGCGTGATAAGTAGTTGCTCTAAGCTAGACAATTCGTCTTCGGTAATATGACGCGCCGCTAAACGAGCCGCCATTCCTTCCAACGCTTCTCTTACGCCGTACAGATCCACCAGCTTTTCTTGACAAAGCTTAATCACTCTGGCCCCAACATGAGGAATACGCTCGATTAAACCTAAGCCTTCAATCCGCATCAGCGCTTCACGTAAAGGCCCTCGACTGACCTGAAAATGTTTAGCTAACTCAGGCTCAGAGATTTTACTTCCAGGAGCAATGTCGCCAGAGACAATCGCCTCTATCAAAAACTCAGTTAAACTTTCCGATTTAGTATGTTCTTTTTCGTTATCTGCGTGTTTATTCACTTGGCTCTTCTACCTTGCATGAGTCATTACGCTGAGCTCATCAAGCTTATGGGTGGTTTATACGAACAACCTCAACTTGCTGATACCGCTTACCATAAACAAGCAATTGTCGACAATCAAGAAAATCGGCGACAATTTAGACTAAGGTCGAACAAAAAAACATCGCAACAACAATCCAAAAATCGAATAAAAACCTCTTATTTTAAGGGGAAGTTAACTGTTATTGATTATTACATCGCATTGTCGATTTATCCCAATGAAATATTGTCGACAATCAATGCGTCTACTTAAAGATGAACCCACGATTTCTTAGATCAGCAAACAGGGAAAATACAAAAAATAATTGGCATATGCTAATTACTAGCGCACAATATTCACTTCTCACTCTTCTCTCACCACAATAGGAATATTGATATGATCTATGCCATTCCCAGCCAAGGTCAAAAACTCAGTCCCCATTTTTCCAAAGCATCCGAATTTTTATTGATTAACTCTGTGACCGAGCAGCAAAGTGTTGTCATCACTGAACCTCATGACCCAGCTCAACGCTGCGCTCAAAAAGCGGCGCTGCTTGAGCTGTTACGGCAACATAAAGTCGATGCTGTAATCGTAAAAAATATTGGTCAGGCGATGCTATCGACGCTATTTAAGCTAGGTATCAAAGTCTTCGCCTATCCAGCTCGCCGCTCATTGGCTCAGCTAACTCTTACTGAACTTCAGGAAATCACTGATCTGGCTTACGCTCGTCCTTCGATTCATAAAAACCAGAAATCCTGCCAAACAAAGCAAGGTTGTCATTCTTCGCAGGCAAGGACTAAACTCAACCCAACAACGTTAAAAAAGTTACAGCGTATTTTTACGATTCACCGCTAATCCATACGAAGTACAAAAGGAGTCATAAACATGGTGTATTTGATCGCTTTTGGCGTTTTTCTATTGATGGTGCTCTTAATGAGCATTGGCGTGATGGCTCGGCGAAAACCGATTCAAGGTAGTTGTGGCGGTCTAGCAAAGGTTGATATTGATAAAGTCTGTAATTGTAAGACACCGTGTCAAGATCACACTAAATCGACTCAAACCGACGAGCTGAAATAGCAAAAATAGCAAAAATAGCAAACTCAGCGTGAGCTAATCATCACGCTGAGTTGAGGTTAAATTTAGCGTACGCGAGTTAGCACCACGTTTTGATCCAACTCTTGATGCCACTGCGTGTAATCCAACCCTTTGTCAAAAATAAATTCTGTCACTAGTTGTCTAACACAGGCGATCAACGCTTCTGCACTCCATGGTTTATCAAAATAACGGTTGATGCCTGCGGTGTTTATCGCATTAATCGTATCAGAGTGGGTCGCTTGTCCAGTGAGTAAGACCTTTTTCGTGCCGATAAAACGAGGATCTTGTATGATCTCGCTGAGTAGTTCAATCCCCGTTTTTCCTGGCATCACATGATCGGAAATAATCAGAGCAATAAACTCACCTTCAGCGTCTAATTCGTCCATCAATTGCAGTACTTCATCTGCTGATTCACAATCTTCTATCTGCAACCAACTCGCTAACGGTTGCAAGTCTTGCAACACCGCACTGAGCACTTCCCTTTGGTCATCGACACAAATAATATTAAGCTTCTCCATATCCATCCTCGACTGGTAGTTTTATCCTGAAAATCGTTTTCTCATGATTGCTTTTGACAACCGTAGTTCCGCCATAACTGGTCACGATACGCTTAACAATCGCCAACCCTAACCCAAGACCAAACGACAACCCCTCTTTTTTAGTGGTAAAACTGGGCTGAAATATTCTCCGCCGTGTGGCTTCATCAATTTCTGGCCCATTATTGGCAATGGTGATCAAAATGCGTTGTTTATCATAACGAGTATGGATATCTATTTCCGGATGCTCGGTTTGGAGCATCGCATCACAAGCATTTTTAATGATATTCACCCACACTTGTACCCATTCGGTCTGCGACCCCTTTAAGATTGGTAATCCGCTAGGACGCATCCGTACCGAGACTCGACGCAAATCACTTTGCAATAATGCTAATGCCCGATTTAGTGTGTCATTCAGATCCAACTGCTCATCAAAATGGATCTCGCTACGCCCTAATTGTTTAACCGATTTAACGATCCCAACCACATGTTTCGAGGCAACACGTAAATCGTGTAAATCACGCCCCATTTGCCAATAGCGAATCGCTAAATGTGGATTGGCCAGCCAATGAGCGGACAGTGTCTCCTCCGGTACTGCCCGAGCTAATTCACGAGCGAGATTTTTCGGCAATTGATAGCGCTGCGCAAAGTGTGCGCCACGTTCGCGCGCTTCACTCGACGACACTTTTTGCCCATACAGCAAACCAAAATCAAAAAACTGACTGGCTTCGGGATGCACTTCATGCAACAACTCGATAAATAAGCTTTCTAACCGTTCTGTTTTACTGCTTACCACGCCAATTGCGTTGTTCAATTCATGAGAAATACCAGCGGCTAACTGACCTAAGGTCGTCATTTGTTCCGCCATATGTAACCGCTCAAGCGCCTTTTCTTTGGCAACCGCTTCTTGCATTGCGCGTCGTTGACGACGCGAAAGCTCAGCCACAATCACGGGCATAAACTGGGTACTCAGCGGACCGAACTGTTGTGGCTCAATCACTGGCGTATGTCGGTCAATCCAACCGAGCTCAACATCAGTTTGCGCAATCACTGTGGAAGAGGCTATCCAATGACCAGAGAAAAAACTGTGTACACCAATAAAGGCGCCCGCTGAGGCCGAAAAAATCGGAATCGCCTTCCCCTCTTTTTCTCTAAATTGACCGAGTAGCTCACCCGATTTTACGTAATAGAGGCGATCGTTATAGCCATTTTGCTTAAGAATTATCGAGCCACTGGGTAAACAGATGCAGCGCTGAGCATGAGTAAAATAACGCTCAACTAATACCTGCATCTGCGGATCCATGTTTTCCAGCATCATTAATTAACCAATGTGTCCAATAAAGTGTAAAAACCAAATCATCACAAAACTCATCAACACACCAACAATACCAAGGATAACGCCAACTCGTGCCATTTGATGACTTTGTACATGACCGGTCGCATGAGCGAGAGCATTAGGCGGAGTACTGATCGGCAGTGACATCCCTAGCGAAGCTGCAAAAGTAACGACGAGAATTAAAGTTAACTCACCGCCCAATGGGGTAAGCGATACCATAGAGGTACCCAATGCCGCCATAATTGGCATCAATAAGTTTGCTGTCGCGGTGTGCGACATAAAATTCGCCATCAATAAACATAAGAACGCCGCACCAAATAACACGACATAAGGCGAGTAATGATCAAAAGGAATGCTATTAACCACTAATTCCGCTAATCCTGTTTTATCAAGCGCTAAACCCAGCGCTATACCACCAGAGACTAACCACAACACATCCCAGGAGATTTTTTTCAAATCTTCTTTATTGATGATCCCTGTCACCGAGAACACCGCAACCGGAATTAACGCCACGGTATAAGAATCCATGCCATGCGTCGATCCCATTAACCATAATAAAATGGTCAGTGTGAAGGTGAGATAAACCACCATCGCTTTCGGCGTTTTAAGAAATTTACCTTTAATACTTAATTCAATGGTTTTTTGTTCTGCTCGATACATAAATCCAATCAGCACCCAAGCCAGCGCCATTAATACGATCACAAAAGGCACACCAAAAGCCATCCATTCACCAAACGTGATTAAGTTATCGCCCACCAAATATTTTAAGGCGATTGCGTTCGGCGGCGTTCCAATGGGTGTACCAATACCACCTATATTAGCGGCAACCGGAATCGATAAGGCGAAAGCAATTCTGCCCGGATCCTTCGGGCCAAAAACGGCGATAACCGGCGTTAAAATCGAGAGCATCATGGCGGTGGTTGCGGTATTGGACATAAACATTGAGAAAATACCGGTGATCAGCATCAAACCTAACATCACAAATTTAGGATTTTGACCGAAAGGCTTGAGTAATACCCTTGCCAAGTTGACGTCTAAACGGTACTTAGTCGCCGCCATGGCTAAGAAAAACCCGCCGAGAAATAACATAATGATCGGACTAGCAAAAGTCGCCATGATGTCACTATGTTTTAATAACCCACCAAATTCCGGAAGATGCTGGTTACTTTTAAATAGCCACAAGCCTTTATCCGATAACATCAGTAGTTCTAAAACAATGATCACCACTGAAGTGGCATAA
Organism: Vibrio sp. V31_P5A7T61; assembly: GCF_009904895.1. Taxonomy (NCBI): domain Bacteria; kingdom Pseudomonadati; phylum Pseudomonadota; class Gammaproteobacteria; order Vibrionales; family Vibrionaceae; genus Vibrio; species Vibrio sp. V31_P5A7T61. Next base: position 47,176 of record NZ_WXWI01000046.1, on the reverse strand, counting down.
ATCGGGATCGGTTCAAATACCCACAATAAGGCCGCTAACAGGAAAATCGCAATCACTCGCTGTTGAATAATGGTCAGCCCCTCAAAAGGAAACGCAGAGAGGGGTAAAAGGAGGATCAATAAGGGAATCGCTAACGGGACAATGTACTTAATATAGGGGCGTATCATAGTTACTCTTCCTGAGACAAAGTGCATAAAAACCACGAATAATGGCCAGATCGCTTATCCACGACCCGTTGATAACTTTTGTTAGTTAATAACTCTTGTAAGTTAATAACTATTACAAATAGTTACAGTTCGAAGCCACCATGAATTATGCCTATACCTGAAAGAAATACTTAGGGGTAGATCAACGAATATCTATTAGTTTCAATCACTAGCGCGGAAAATCAGCAAAACCTCGTCCTGATCTCATCTTGTGAGGAAAAATTTTTTAGTCACCAGCTCTCTTTTTGATGATTTATTGACTATTTTTATAACTAGCAACACAGGTAATAAAAATAGTGATAAAATACACGATTAATTGAACCAAAGTCACAGATTATGGATATCTAACAAACCATCGTTGGATAATAAGTGCACAAGGGAGTTGTGTTTGGTGCCAATCCAATCCACCCAATGTAAGGTAGCTTATTCATGTTTTTAAAAAATATGTCGATTAGCAAAAAATTAGCCAGCGGATTTGGGCTCATTGCTCTTATCAACATTTTATTTGCTTGGTTTTTACATACAGAACACCGTGAGATTAAAAATCAACTCATTAACTTTACCGAAGACACCTTCCCCGCTTTTGAAGCGGTCGATAATATTGGTGATAAACTGTCTTATTGGCGTCGCACTCAATTTGCTTCATTACTTTCTAGCGATCGCAGCGATATTACCAATCGACTCAATCAAAGCCGTCAATTTCAACAAGAAATCGAGGCGGAGTTAAAGAAATACGGGCAAGATATTTGGCCCGGTGAAGAAGAACGTATCTTTAGTCAACTGATGCGTCATTGGCAAAGCTACAATCAAACCATGGTTGAATTCAATCAGGCATTAGCAGCCAACGAGCAGATTAAAGCCTTGGATATTTTAAACCGTTCTAATCAAGATTTTCGTCAAATTGAAGCCAATATAGAAAAACTCGGCGCTATCCTTAGTCAGGCTATGGACGGCAATAAAGACTACATCCTTAAAGCCGTCAATCGGATTGATGTGAGTTCGAGTATCATCAATATCGCGATCTTAGTTATTATGGCGCTGGTTACCTATTTTATAACGCAGATCATTTGTGGGCCATTAAAGTTAGTGGTCGCACAATCGAATGCGATTGCCAAAGGTGATTTATCACAAAAACTCAATCGACAAGCGATTGGCAATGACGAGCTCGGTGAGTTGGCCGATGCCTCGATGGTTATGCAAGACAATCTTCGTCAATTAATTGAAGAGACCATTTCAGCAGTGACCCAACTGAGCAGCGCAGTAGAAGAAATGTCACAAATTTCCTCTCAAGCAGCTCAGGGTATGCAAGAGCAGCAAGATCAAATCACACAAGTGGCAACGGCCATGAGTGAGATGAAGGCGGCTGTCGCTGATGTTGCCAGTAATACCGAAAACTCGGCGCAAGAAATTGATACCACCAATAAACAAGTTCAAGAAGGCGCGCGCGACAATAAACTGATGGTTAACGCTATTGGCCAAGTGGCAGAAATCATTACTCAAACGGGTCAAACGGTTTCTGAACTTGAACAACAATCCAATCAAATCAATATGATTGTCGATGTTATTCGTGGTATTGCCGATCAAACCAACTTACTTGCACTCAATGCAGCCATTGAAGCGGCCCGCGCTGGTGAATCTGGTCGAGGCTTTGCCGTGGTGGCCGATGAGGTTCGTACTCTTGCCGGACGCACACAAGATTCGACAGGTGAAATTACCTCTATCATTGAAAAACTGCAAAATATGGCCAAACAGGCCAAAGAAGGTACTGATCGCTCATGTTCAAGTATTGATAACTGCGTTGAACAAGGTAACCATTCACAACAACTCATGCACTCTATCGAGCAATCTATTGCTCAAGTGGCCGATATGGGGGCGCAAATTGCCAGCGCTTGTAGCCAACAAGACTCGGTGGCCGATGAGTTAACGCGTAATATAGAAAATATTCACCATGCCTCTCAAGAAGTGGCTCAAGGTGCCAATCAAACTGCACAAGCGTGTACCGAATTGGCGCAACTGTCGGTGTCATTACAAAATTCGATGATGCGTTTCAAACTTCAGTAAAATACGTTATTCTAACAACCGTTTAGAATACTCTATAAAACGCCTACTCTCTAAACAGACAGTAGGCGTTTGTGTTGTTGGGGCGTCGTTTATCTTCGCGGACTTCCCTTCCGTTTGTTTTTTCAAACGCCCATCACAGATTAAACGCCTATTCTAACGCCTTATCAAAACACTCTGAGATTCTCGCTATACTGATTGTCATATGAAGTTAAGCGAAATTCGATTTTTAAATTTTATGCCCCCCGATTTGGAGACATTATGCATTTTAAAGCTACGCTACTTTCTATCGCTTTGGCGAGCACCTTACCTTCTTTTCTCAGCCATTCTGCTCCATTAGCGCTTGATACTACCGTCCCTTCTGCTGAGCAAATCGCGCAATCCAATGCTTGGCTCGAAATCAACCTAGGTCAATTTAAAACCAACATTGAACTATTTAAATCACACATTAACCCAAGCAGTAAAATTTGTGCAGTGATGAAAGCTGACGCTTACGGTAATGGCATCCGTGGTTTAATGCCGACGATCATCGAACAAGGCATTCCTTGTGTCGCCATCACCAGTAATGCTGAAGCCCGCGCGGTACGCGAAAGTGGCTTTCAAGGTCAACTGATGCGTGTTCGTTCTGCAACCATCACTGAAATTGCCGCCGTCGCCGAGCTGAACATTGAAGAGTTGATCGGCACCAAACAACAAGCGATGGATCTTGCTCAATTAGGTCAGCGTTTAGGTACGCCTATCAAAGCGCATTTAGCGTTAAATGATGGTGGTATGGGCCGTAATGGCGTTGATATGAGCCATGAAAAAGGGAAACAGGAAGCGCTCAGCATTACTCAGCAAAAAGGCTTACAAATTGTTGGGATCATGACACATTTCCCCAATTATAATCCGGATGATATTCGTGCCAAATTAGCCACCTTTAACCAACATGCTAATTGGCTGGTTGAGCAAGGGCCATTGAAACGCGAAGAGGTTCAGTTTCACGTTGCTAACTCATATACGGCGCTCAATGTACCCGAAGCTCAATTGGACATGGTTCGCCCTGGTGGCGTGTTGTATGGCGATTTACCAACCAATCCAGAATACCTCCCTATTGTCTCATTTAAAACTCGCATCGCGTCACTGCATCACCTACCAAAAGGTAAAACCGTAGGTTATGACAGCACTCATATCACCGACAGTGACACCGTATTGGCCAATTTGCCAGTGGGTTATTCTGATGGCTATCCACGAAAAATGGGCAATAAAGCGCAAGTGCTGATCAATGGTCAGTGGGCAAACGTAGTCGGAGTTACCTCAATGAATACCACCATGGTTGACGTCTCTACTATTAAAGGCGTTAAACCTGGACAAGAGGTAGTACTGTTTGGAGCTCAAGGCAAAAAACAAATCAGTGTCGACGATATTGAAACGCATAGCGATCTTATCTTCCCTGAGCTTTACACCATATGGGGCACGGCTAATCCGCGTTTTTACGTTAAGTAGTGGAGTTAAACCTATCTTATCTACTTGTCAGGCCAGTGAGTCTTTGAGGCGTTGATCCTTTTCTAGATTCACTCAACTACCAGTCCCCTTATTTCTATCGATAAGGGGACGATTACGCTCAGCGACCATGATGAAACTTGCCGACAAATGTTGTTTAGGCGTTTGTAGCAAAAGAAAATTCATATCCTGTTACCATTGCCATTTGTTTTATTTCAGGCAGAATAACCCTTCTTTAGGCTGACCTCGATCGCCTCACGCTATCCTAGCGAATTCCAGCAATAACGGACTGTCTGTCCAATATATCGCTGGGAAACCTTTTAGATTACCCACTTCAAGTAAAAGAGTATATGACCCAGAAATCACCCGTTCTTTTTGCGGTAGGTTGCCTACTGATCGCAATGATGGCTATACAATCAGGCTCCTCAATCGCTAAACAACTGTTTCCTATCGTCGGTCCTGGTGGAACGGTTGCCCTGCGCGTGAGTATCTCTGCTTGTATTTTATTGCTCATTTTTCGCCCGTGGCGATTATCGTTAAGCCTTGCGCAGTGGCGATCGATGATCATCTACGGGGCAAGTTTAGGCGGAATGCAGATCTTATTTTACTTTGCCATCGAACGTATTCCATTAGGGATTGGTGTCGCTTTAGAATTTACCGGCCCACTACTCCTCGCGCTATTTTCTTCAAAACGTAAGCTCGATTTGGTTTGGGTTGCTTTGGCGATATCTGGTATGGCGTTGTTACTGCCCGATATGCGGGGAGTTGATGCCCTCGATCCCATTGGGGTTGCGCTCGCATTGGCTGCTGGCGGTTGCTGGGCTGGGTATATTTGGTTTGGGCAACGAGCTGGTACGGTTGGTTCCGGTGGCATGACAGTCGCTATCGGTATGACCGTCGCGGCGCTGTTTATTTTCCCGATTGGCGCTTATAGCGCATCATCCACGATCTTTACTTGGTCAATACTACCGATGGCGATTACCGTCGCGATTCTATCTAGTGCATTGCCTTACAGTTTGGAAATGATGGCGTTAAACCGCCTATCTACCCAGCATTTCAGTGTACTAATGAGTCTAGAACCCGCCGTCGCCGCCATGGCAGGATTTATGATTTTAGATGAAAGATTAGCGCTGTCACAATGGTTCGCTATCGGTATGATCATCAGTGCATCAATGGGCAGCACCTTAAGTGCTCAACGTAGGAAGACTGTCACTTCGTAACCTCTCAACAAAGAGAGAGTGTATTTATTTTGTTAATACACTCTCCCCTTTTTTTGAAACTCAAAACGAACTCAACAGAGTCTACAAACGCTGACCAATTTTTACTGAGCCGTTGGTTTGAAACCATAATGCTTGCGCACGACGGCGGCCAATTAAAATCGGACCATCGTCGTAGAATAAAAAGTTCTTCCAATGGTTTTTAAACACCGACCATTTGGTTTCAATCACATTGTATTTCTCATAACAAAAATAAACCGTTACATCATCTTGCCAATCAATGTGTTCCAGTATCGCTGCTGGTAAAGCAGGATCATCACTTTCCCATGCTTCCATCCATGAGATGTCTTGCTGCCAACTCGCAGCTTTCTTGGGCCAGTCTTGCGAGCTAAAACGCTCAGCATCTGGACTTTGCGCACTGATGTTTTCTTTCCAAAACTGAGCTGAGCGTGACGGACTCATCGGTTTTATCTGTGCTTGATCACTCTCGGACACGGGCATTGATTGATGCGTGAAAATCCATTTTCTTGAATACTGTTCCAAAGGCAAATACGACATGAGATGTCCTTAGACGTTAAACCAGCGCATGCTGGTAATAAATAAAATGAGATACCTAAATAAACGGCGAATGAAAAGTGACTTATCGATTGATTGAAGTACTGGCTTGCCAGTTTGGATTAATCAACGAAACCAGCACATGATCCTGCCATTGACCATTAATTAATAAATAATCTTTGGCTAACCCTTCTCGGATAAAGCCAACTCGCTCAAGTACCGCAGCACTGCGATGATTCGTTGGCATATAAGCCGCCATAATACGATGCATATTTTGTTGTTTAAACAAAGATTCACAGGCCATATGAAGTGCCCGAGTCATAATATAACGCCCTTGGGCAGACTCGGCTAACGAGTAGCCAACGTGACAAGCATAAAAGGGAAAACGCGTGACGTTACTGAACGAAATCGTGCCAACAATTTGTTGACTATTCACCTCAATGATTAAGCAATAGTATCCGAGAGCTAAACGATGCAACTCTTCCAGTTTGATTAATCTCTGCTGCCAACCGGTAACTTCAAAAAAAGCCGCTTCGCGTTGAGGTTCCCACGGTTTTAAATAATCACGATTAGTCACAAAATAATCAGCCAGTGCTTTAGCATCCGCTAATTGAGCACTGCGTACAAGAATCTCCCCATCACTGACCAACATCGCTGTTGTTCCCTTAGCCATTAACGTTTCCTAATCCCATAATCACGTAACTTATTGGCTATTGAGGTATGTGAAACATTCAAACGTTTAGCGAGTTTTCGACTGGATGGAAACGACTGGTAAAGCTTGTCTAAAATTTGTGATTCATAGTCTTTCATAATGTCATCAAGCGAGCCATCAAGGTTTACCGTCGATAAGCTCAAGCCGCTACTGTCTACCGCTGGCAAATGAAAATAATCGACCTGCAATTGTTCGCCATCCATTTCTGTCAACGCACGCAACACCATATTGTCTAACTGGCGTATGTTACCTGGCCATGGATATTGCATTAACTGATCCACTAAACCTTCGGCGTATTGCGGTTTCACCATGCCTAATTTATGGCTGTGTTTGGTTACAAAGAGCTCCAAAAGCGGTTGAATATCGCTAGGACGCTCGCGTAGTGCTGGAATACGCAAGGTTAATACATTCAGTCGATAGAAAAGATCTTCCCGGAACGTGCCTGAATCAGCCAATTCGGCCAAATTATGACGAGTAGAGGCAATCACGCGGACATCGATATGAATTTCATGCTCTTCGCCAACTCGACGAAAGGTTCCGTCTTGTAAGAAGCGCAACAATTTGATCTGTAGATGAGGGCTCATTTCGCCAATTTCATCTAAAAATACCGTGCCACCGTTCGCTTGTTCAAAAATCCCTTTATGCCCTTGTTGATGATTAAAAGAGCCCGGAGCATGCCCAAAAAGCTCCGTTTCTGCGACATCATCCGGCATAGAGGCACAGCTTAACACTAAAAAGGGAGCGGTAGAGCGATGAGAACGGTGATGACAAGCTCGAGCGAGCATCTCTTTTCCGGTCCCCGTTTCACCTTCAATTAATAACTGCTGATCGAGCATAGCTAATTTTTTAGCATGATTTATCAATGCCTTATGGCGATTGGATACACCAACAAAATGCTCAAAACCTAGTGAATTGTGTATCGATAATCGATCGTGGCCGTGTACTGTGGTGACCTTAGAACGTAAGATCATCATCGAGCTCGCCAACGTGGCATCATGGGCTGAATTACCAATATAAACTGGCATTAGCTCCATGGTATAGTCTAGCCCGTCAATCACAACCGCTTCACGAATCGGTGCTTTACTGCCATCGACCCAACGTGAAAAATTAAACAGCGGTAACACTTGAGAAATGGGCGTTCCGATCACTTCCTCACTGGGCTTATTCAAGAGTGCTAAGGCACTTTGATTGGCCATATCGACAAAGCCTTTTAAATCAATCGCTAATACGGCATCGGGTAGATTATTGAGCAAGGAAATCAGTTCAGTATTATGACGTTCCATCGGCATAAACTGAATTTTACGAACATCTTTGACGCCAGAAATACGGCGAATTTCCGCCATTAATTCACTGAAAGTATCAAAATCAATATCTGGGCAATTAAGATAAATAATGCCTATCACATCAATTTCGATACCTCGCAAATCGATTTTTTTTGAAGCGAGGATCTCAAGAAGCTCTCGGGTTAAGCCGAGTCTATCTTCACAAATGACTTCTAGACGCACTGAATGTTATCCTAAGCAGAAAGTGTCACGAAAAGTTGACAGTAGTTTCTATCAACCTCAGCACAGCGTCAAGTGATTCTCGTTAAATCCTCTGACTTGCCCCAATACTTTCTGTAACCAAGCCAACAATGCGCTTCATAAAGCGAATTATTGGCTTACCAAAGCAGTAATTTTTGCCACGATTTGTTTACGTATTGCACTCAGCTTAACCACTCGATTCTTTTGCCACGGTAATGGCCTAAGTAGCGAAATGGCTTTTAGACCTAACCGAGCGGTCAGTAGCCCAACCCCGAGCCCTTGACCTGCACGAGCAGAGAGTTTTTTAGTCAGATCCATCGATAACAGATCCATGCTAGCATCAATGGCCAATTCACTCGCTCCTGCAACCGCCATGTTGACTAATACGGCTTTAAATAGCTGTAAACGAGACCAATAACCAAGCTCAATGCCATACACGTCTGCTAAACGATCAATCATCGTAAAATTACGCCAAGCGATCAATAACATATCCACTAAGGCTAAAGGACTGATCGCTACCAATACGGCGGCTTCAGTGGCATAGCGTGAGACGATTTGAGTGGCCTGTTTATCTTGTTCATTGACCACCATCGCATCATATAACTCGATGATTTCAGCATCGCTGTGGCTATTATCAATACTCTTCAACCAGCGTTGATAAGCACTACTATGTAAATTAGTGTGACTTTTATTGGCTAGCATCGTACAAAAAGCTTGTCCTTGCCCTAGCCCATCTTGCTGGATCAATTGCTCGGCTTGCTCTTGCACAGAAAAATGCTGACGTAAGCGACGCAGTGTCCACAGCTCCTTCCCTAAACGCCCAATACCCAAGCTCGCTAAGAGCGTCAACAAAATAACCCAAGCCAGATCAAGCCAGTTAGCCGATTGGATCGCGGTATAAATACTCTCTATTGCTTGCCAACCGAGTAAGGTAGAAAAAGCAATCAATAGACTCACTACCATCCATTTTTTCTTCCGCTTAGGACGAATGACTTGTTCAAGCTGGCTCTCTAATTCGGTTTCCGGCGCTATGCTTGACTCGATAATAAACCGCTGCTGATCATTAAAGGTCGCAGATGCAGCGATGACTGGTTCAGGCTCGGTTTGCTTGAGTGGTTGATTAAAAATTTGCTGATTTTTTAAATCCGTCATGTCAATTTATCCCCAATCAAGATCTCTAATGCTTTATCCATCCGAATGTGCTGACAAGGTTGATCGTCGAGACTCGGCATAGGACGAAAAGCAATAAACTTAAACTGATGATGCTGCCAATAGTCAGGATGAGGCAGTTTTTTCGGGACATCTCCGGGGTATAGAGTGATCGGTTGCCCTTGCACATCGATCCCTTGAATAGCCGAAATTTTTTGATGATGACTCTCAACATAGCCCGATTGAGTCGCTCGAATCGACGCAAGACTGATACAACGCATCTCAATATTTTCGTAAGCGGCATGTTGCCAAGCCGGATGAATCATCTGCTGCAGCAATGACACCATATTCGGATGCTGATCAGGCGTCACATGATCGGCTTTGGTGGCCGCAAAAAGCACTTTATCAATCTTCGGTGAAAATAAACGGCTGAGTAAGCCACTGCGACCATAACGAAAACTGTGCATAATCTGTTCTAGCGCACAACGCATATCCAAAAACGCTTCATGACCCGCATTTAAAGGCGATAAACAATCGACCAAAACAATTTGCCGATCAAACGTAGCAAAGTGTTGTTTATAAAACGCCTTAACGACCTTATTTTGATACTCTTGATAGCGTGAGAGCAGTAATCCTAACATCGAGTTTTTTGCAGGTTTATTTTGTGGATCAACATGACGACAAGGAAAAAACTGCAACACCGGCGCTCCCGCAAGTTCTCCTGGCAATACAAAACGTCCCGGTTGAACCCAATGCAAACCATGCAACTTGCATTGATGAAGATAGTCAGTATAAAGCGCAGCAATCTCGGCCAATTGCGCTTCATTCGCTTCTTGTTCAAGATCAAGCTTATCTATCGCGTTTAACCAAGGTTTCGCTAACTCTGCACGTTGACCATGTAACGCATTAAACTGCTGAGCCGACCAAGTATAAAAATCCAAATTTAACAGTGGTAAATCCAACAACCATTCACCAGGGTAATCAATAATATCCAGATACAAGGTTGCCGTGCTGCCCAGTAATTTTTTACTGCGTTTATGCGGGCGATATTTAATCGCTAAACGAATTTCACTGACATCGCGGGTAGGTACTGGCCAGTTTGGCGGATCAGCATGAAGCTGTTCCATCGCCTGATCGTAACTGAAACGAGGCACCATAAGATTACTTTGTGGGATACGCTTAGCACCAATAATCCGTTTATCACGCGCCGCGGCTAACAAAGGTAACTGATCATGCGTGGCCGTATGCAGCAGTTGATTCACTAACGAACTAATGAACGCAGTTTTACCTGCTCGCGATAAACCAGTGACCGCAAGACGAACATGGGCGTCTAAACCTCGGTGCAGAAGTGCACTCACCTCTTGACTGATTCGCTGCATAGCTTGTGGGTTCCCTCAGTAAATGTTGCCATTTTAGATCAAGATAATTAATCGTCTTCAATCAGTTTGTAAATGACAAATAAGCTTATTTGTAGCAAAACAAACAGAACACAACTAGTAATAACATATTTACTGTAAAAAATAGAAAGACCATGAAAAATCAGGTCATAACTTAATAACGCGGCTAATACGATAGCAACGACGATTTGTAGCAATCGAATAAAACGTGGCATGGTTTCTCCTCTGAAACTCTATTAACAATACTGGTTATCGGTTATTTCTCATCCTGAACTACTTTTTAAATCGCACTGATAGTCCGTTTGTCAATGGCGATTGTTCCTCGATAGTCACAACAAGATATGCATAGACCAGATAAAGAAAAGGTGTAGCGTTATGCTACACCTAATAGTCACTTGAGCTCAATTTGCTCACACATTTATTTAGCTCTGCTGAGTAGCTTCAGCAATTTTGACTCGCCAAGTATCCGGACCAATCTGATGAGCGTTGGCTCCGGTCGAATCCACTGCAACCGTGACTGGCATATCTTCCACTTCAAACTCATAGATAGCTTCCATACCGAGATCTTCAAAAGCGACAACGCGCGCTTTCTTAATCGCTTTAGCAACAAGATACGCCGCGCCGCCAACGGCCATTAAATAGACTGCTTTATTTTTCTTTATCGATTCAACGGTCACTGGGCCACGTTCGGCTTTACCAATCATGCCCATCACGCCCACCTCTTCAAGCATCATATCGGTAAATTTATCCATGCGAGTTGAGGTTGTCGGTCCCGCAGGCCCTACGACTTCATCGCCAACCGCATCAACAGGGCCAACGTAGTAGATGAATTTATCTCTTAAATCAACGCCTTCAGGAAGTTTCTCTCCGTTTTGTAGCATAGTTTGTAGGCGTTTATGCGCCGCATCACGTCCGGTTAAAATTTTACCCGACAGCAATACGGTTTCACCGGTTTTCCATTGCTGAGTCTCTTCACGAGTCACCGTATCTAAATTCACTCGACGGGTATTCGCACCCGCTTGCCAAGTAATTTGTGGCCAATCTTCAAGCTTAGGTGGGGTGAGTTCTGCAGGGCCACTGCCATCTAATGTAAAATGCACATGACGAGTTGCCGCGCAGTTAGGGATCAAACACACTGGCTTAGAAGCCGCGTGGGTCGGTGCCGATTTAATTTTCACATCAACCACCGTAGTTAAACCGCCTAACCCTTGAGCACCGATACCGAGTTTATTGACTCGATTGAAGATATCTAAACGTAGATCTTCTTCAGCATTTTGTGGGCCACGCGTAATAAGATCTTGAATATCAATATGTTCCATCAAAGATTCTTTGGCCAGCACTGCCGCTTTTTCTGCCGTGCCACCAATACCAATACCGAGCATACCTGGTGGGCACCAGCCGGCTCCCATGGTCGGTAACGTTTTTTCCACCCACTCTGCAATATCATCAGAAGGGTTAAGCATTGCCATTTTGGTTTTGTTTTCACTGCCGCCCCCTTTGGCGGCAATTTGGATTTCTACTTTATCACCCGGGACCATATTAATGTGCACTACGGCAGGGGTATTGTCCTTGGTATTGATCCGTTTGCCCGCAGGATCCATCAGTACCGACGCTCGTAAAGGGTTATCTGGGTTGGTGTAAGCTTGACGAACCCCCTCATCCACCATCTGCTGTACGGTCATATCGGTAGAATCCCACTGCACAGCCATACCGATATTAACGAAACAAGTGACGATACCGGTATCTTGACAAATAGGACGGTGACCCTCTGCTGACATACGCGAGTTAATTAAGATTTGCGCAATCGCATCTTTAGCGGCTTGGCTCTCTTCACGATGGTAGGCTTGTTCTAGCGCTTGGACAAAATCAAGGGGATGGTAGTAAGAGATGTATTGTAATGCGTCAGCGACACTGCTGATCACATCTTGTTGGCGAATTACCGTCATTGCATGCCTCATTATTGTTATGTGTTCACTAGCTGAAACCGAAAGCACAAGGTAAAGTCAGTAAAGCCAAAGGGCAACAAACGACTGAATTAAGCGCTAAGATCAAGAAACAGCTTTCTTTCAGGCTTTTATGATACTCTTGCTTTCCTCTATGTGCTACGCAGTGAAGTGACCCATTGTCACAAATTACACAAATGAACGTTGAAGAAAAAAAACTTATTCAAGTGCAGCCCATCACTTACCAAACCGATCTCGCTCAACAGTTTTTTAATCGCATTGAGCAGCGACCATGGGCAATGCTACTTCGCTCTGCTTCGACCCAACATATCGATAGCCGATTTGATATTTTGGTCGCCAATCCCATTGCGACCCTAGTCACTGTCGGTAACGATACCACCATTCAGCAACCGAGTGGTGTGATATCATCACAACAAGACCCTTTTACGCTGCTAGCCGAGCTGCAAGAACGCTATTTACCCGCTGAGGTTTATCACAGTGAGTTGCCTTTTGTCGGCGGCGCGCTGGGCTATTTCGGCTATGATTTAGGGCGTCGGATAGAACCATTAGCAGAACAAGCACAACACGACATTGCTATGCCAGATATGGCGATTGGTCTTTATGAATGGGCATTGATCGTCGATCACCAACAACAAACTGCTTGCTGGGCTGGCATCAATATTGAGCAAGCTCAGGCTTGGTTTGCTTCAATTAAGCCTTCTGCTCAACAAAACTTTCAATTGACCAGTGCGTGGTCATCGAACATGAGTGCTCAACAATATCAGCAGAAATTCAATCAAATCGAAGCGTACTTACTTTCCGGTGATTGCTATCAAATTAATCTAGCGCAACGCTTTAGTGCTGATTATCAAGGTAGTGAATGGCTTGCCTATCAACGGCTAGAACAGAGCAATCTTGCGCCCTTTTCTGCTTTCATTCGCTTAGAACAAGGCGCGATTCTTAGTGTCTCTCCTGAGCGTTTTTTGCAAGTGAATCAACGAGTGATTGAAACTAAACCGATTAAAGGCACTCGACCACGCCATCAAGATCCTCAACAAGATAAAGCACAAGCTAATGAGCTCGCGCAAGCCGCCAAAGATCAAGCTGAGAATTTAATGATTGTCGATCTGCTGCGTAATGATATTGGTCGTGTCGCTAAACCAGGTAGTGTGCATGTACCTAAGCTCTTTGAAATCGAGAGTTTTCCTGCAGTGCACCATTTGGTCAGTACGATTCGCGCCCAACTTGATGAGCAATATCAAGCGACGGACTTACTGCGTGCAAGCTTTCCCGGTGGATCGATTACTGGTGCGCCAAAAGTCCGAGCGATGCAGATTATTGAAGAATTGGAACCACATCGACGTAGCGCTTATTGCGGTTCAATTGGTTATATCAGCCGTCATGGCAAAATGGATACCAGTATTACTATCCGGACTTTGGTGGCGCATCAACACAAAATTTACGCTTGGGCCGGTGGTGGTATCGTCGCCGACAGTCAATGGCAAGCCGAATATCAAGAAACGTTAGATAAACTCAGCCGTATTCTGCCAATTCTTGAACAATAGGCTAAATTTATAAGAGATATCAAACAACTTGGAGTTGCAGCTAAGCGGCCAATCCATCGATTACTCTCAGCATTGAACTACGCTGTGATTCGGACGCTAACACGACTATCACTTCAAGTCGTAAATGAACATGATGATTAAGCAAACCGATGAGGGTGGATGATTCCATCGGACACCTTTTACCTAAGGAGAACGAGGCATGATCAGTAAACAACAACTGATGCAAGATTTTTTACTCAAAACCCCCGTTGGTTACCATGCCCAGTCACTCAACCGTGCAGCTCACTTACAGTCAGCCTCATTAAGAAAGGCCTCGGTATTGGTCGGGTTTGTCGAACGGCCACAAGGGCTCAGTGTTGTTTTAACTAAACGCGCCGCCCATCTTAAGCATCATCCTGGACAAATTAGCTTCCCAGGTGGAAAATATGAAGCGAGCGATGGCACACTTTATCAAACGGCCAAAAGAGAAGCGCACGAAGAGATCGGATTAGAAGCCAAATACATTAAGATCCTCGGTCAATTGCCTGAGCTTGTGACCATCAGCCAGTTTGCGGTGACACCAGTGATTGCATTCATTGATCCCCGTTATGAAATGTCAATTGATACTAACGAAGTCGAAGAAGTCTTCGAGGTTCCAGCCGCTTATCTTTTCGATCAAAAACATTTACTCAGTAATACCTTTTTAATAAAAAACTCCCTGCATAAAGTCTTCGCCTTACCATATAAACATCATTTTATATGGGGTATGACAGCACAAATCATCCAAGCACTGCAAAAACACATTAATAGTGATAGATAGCCTTTGAAATGATTAATTTACGTACACCTCATATTATCACTGACCTATTTTTACTCAAAAAAGCAATCGTTTGCCTTGCTGGTTTATCATAAAATGACACCTTCAAATAACCTTAACCAACCCAACCATTAACAATTCCCACATGTGGCACAGTTTTTTCGTGATCAATCAGGGGTTTTTGACATATCATTCAACAAGCGCAAACAATTCATGATTTAGATCTATTTTTTATTGTAAAAAAACCTGCAAAATTGCGCTCGACTTATTTCCTGTTCCCAAAATGAGTAAATTAAACATGAATACAACCACAACGGTTACATCAGCCACACAATCCACTGGCAAGTGGACCTATAAAGATTTTGTATGGTCGCTTTCCCTTTTTGGTACCGCCGTCGGTGCTGGCGTTCTTTTTCTGCCAATCAAAGCTGGTGCGGGTGGCTTTTGGCCGCTTGTCATTCTTGCGCTCATCGCAGCACCAATGACTTGGTTTGCCCATAAAGGTCTCGCTCGCTTTGTTCTTTCTGCAAGTAACACTGACTCTGATATCACCGATACCGTAGAAGAACACTTTGGTAAAACTGGCGCCAACCTTATCACTTTTGCTTACTTTTTCGCCATCTACCCTATTGTTCTGATTTACGGCGTCGGGATTACTAATACCGTCGACTCTTTCCTCGTTCACCAATTTGGTATGGAATCCATTCCTCGCTGGTTACTCTCTGGCGCGTTAATTTCATTAATGACCGCTGGCGTTGTTTTTGGTAAAGAGTTAATGCTCAAAGCCACTTCAGCGATGGTTTATCCTCTGGTATTTATTCTACTGGCTTTATCTGTGTTCCTTATTCCTGATTGGAACACTTCCATGATCGAAACCTCTCCAGATTGGTCTACCGTTCCGCTGATTGTCTGGTTAGCTATTCCTATCATCGTGTTCTCTTTTAACCACAGTCCAATCATCAGCCAATTTACTAAATCACAACGTCAAGAGCACGGTGAGCATGCGGTCGTGAAAACCGATATGATCACTGCTGGCGCAGCAATGATGTTAATGGGATTTGTGATGTTTTTCGTCTTCTCAGTCGTGTTGTCTTTAACACCTGAGCAGTTAATCATGGCACAAGAGCAAAACATCAGTGTGCTTTCATACATAGCCAATGTGCATGAATCACCACTGATTTCTTATCTTGGTCCTATCGTGGCACTTGCGGCGATCACTTCAAGCTACTTTGGTCACTTCTTAGGTGCTCATGAAGGTTTAGTGGGATTGGTAAAATCACGCAGTCAAATGTCTGTTGGTAAAATCGATAAAATCTCGCTCGTGTTCATCGTACTGACCACTTGGATTGTTGCAATCGTTAACCCAAGCATCCTAGGTATGATAGAAACCATGGGCGCACCAATGATTGCTGCTATCCTATTCATTTTACCGGTTTTTGCGATGCAGAAAGTGCCAGCGATGGCCAAGTTTAAAACTAAACTACCCGTACAAATATTCACAGTTATTTGTGGTTTTGCCGCGATTAGTTCTGTAATCTACGGCGCTCTTTAATCTCTACATCCGCGTATGAGTGAAAAGATACCTGAAGCTTGAAGAATAGCGTGATCAACCACGCGGTAACCTCAAACTAGACAGGTAAAATATAACAATAAAAGCCTCCCTTCACTAAGGGGGGCTTACTTTTGAGGCAATCAATATGATTAGTGTATTTGATATCTATAAAATTGGTGTCGGACCGTCGAGCTCACACACGGTTGGCCCAATGAAAGCGGGTAAACAATTTATTGATGATTTACGAGCAATGGGAAAGTTGCGCGACATCACTAAAATCACCGTGGATGTTTATGGATCATTATCACTGACAGGGAAAGGTCACCACACGGATATCGCCATTATTATGGGCTTAGCGGGTAATACCCCAGAAAAAGTCGATATCGATGCGATTCCAAGCTTTATTGCTCGCGTTACTGAAACGGAGCGCCTTCCTGTTGGCATGCACTGCCATACCGTTGATTTTCCTCGTGAAGGCGGCATGAATTTTCATAAAAGTAATTTGTCATTACATGAAAATGGCATGCAAATTCACGCTTGGGTTGATGATAATCCTGTCTACTCAAAAACCTATTACTCTATTGGTGGCGGGTTTATTGTCGATGAAGAAAATTTTGGTAAAGAGATTGAATCTCCAGTCCAAGTTCCCTATCCATTCACGAGTGCCGAACAACTTCTTGCTCAATGCCAAGAGCATGGCCTTTCTATCAGCACTTTAGTGATGGCTAATGAGAAAACCCTTCATTCAGACGAAGAGGTTCGTACTTATTTCGCCAATATCTGGCGCACCATGCGTGAGTGTATGGAACGTGGTCTCAATACTGAAGGCATTTTGCCGGGGCCTTTGCGTGTTCCGCGCCGTGCCGCTGCACTACGCCAGCAATTATTAACCTCTGAAAAAACCACCAATGATCCGATGGCGGTCGTCGATTGGGTTAATATGTACGCCTTTGCCGTTAATGAAGAAAACGCAGCAGGCGGTCGCGTGGTAACAGCACCAACTAATGGGGCTTGTGGCATTATTCCAGCGGTATTAGCGTACTATGACAAATTTATCCAAACCGTAACCGAGAAAGATTACATTCGTTACTTTGCGACCTCAGGCGCTATTGGTGGTTTGTACAAACGTAATGCTTCTATCTCTGGAGCTGAAGTGGGTTGTCAAGGTGAAGTGGGCGTAGCATGCTCAATGGCAGCGGCTGGTTTAGCTGAGCTCCTCGGGGGCAGTCCTGAGCAAGTGTGTATGGCCGCAGAGATTGCTATGGAGCATAACCTAGGTCTTACCTGCGACCCGGTTGCAGGGCAAGTTCAAGTACCTTGTATCGAACGTAACGGGATTGCTGCCGTGAAAGCGATTAACTCCACTCGTATGGCGATGCGTCGTTCATCGGCTCCCCGTGTCTCTTTAGACAAAGTGATCGAAACAATGCTTGAAACAGGTAAAGATATGAATGCTAAATATCGCGAAACCTCCCAAGGTGGATTAGCGATTAAAGTGATCTGCTAATCTTCCTCAACGATTGATCTTCCCAAGCCTGATACTTATGCATCAGGCTTTTTATTTTCCCTTTCTCCATCTTTACTTAGCTTTACCGAACCGCCGCTTGTTTTATCTCCAGATAACGTTATAAATGGTGATAATCATTCTCTTTTATATGCTGGTTCATTTTTACCATGTCATTCTCTATTACTAAAAAAACGACGCTTACGTTTTTGATCGTCATTCTTATTCTTATCGCAGTGGGTTATATCTTGTACCCCAAAAAAAATGCGACAACCTACGTTACCGACACCGTTCAGCGCGGTAACATCGAAGAAACCGTACTTGCTACCGGAATGCTACAAGCTTCAAAGCTAGTGGCGGTTGGCGCGCAGGTATCAGGTCAAATTGAGACACTGGCGGTCAATTTAGGGGACCCTATTCGACAAGGTGATTTAGTGGCTCAAATCGACAACCTGACCCAACAGAATAAACTCAAAGAAGCCCAAGCATCATTGAACAGTTTAAATGCCCAATACCAAGCCAAACAGGCATTGATTCGTCAAGCTCAAGCTGAGTTTAACCGACAAAAAGCCATGCTGGCAGAAAACGCTAGCTCACAAGCGGATTACGAAGCCGCTCAGACATCGCTTGCTGTGTATATTGCAGAACTTAAACAACTCAAAGCTCAGCAAGAACAAGCAAAAATTAGCGTAGATAGCGCCAACCTCGACCTCAATTACACCACCATCCGAGCGCCAATGGATGGGACGGTGGTTTACAGTGCCGTTGAAGAAGGCCAAACCGTCAATGCCAATCAAACTACCCCGACAATTATTGAGCTAGCAGTACTCGATACCATGACCGTAAAAGCTCAAATATCCGAAGCCGACATCATTAAAGTCACTCCGGGATTACCGATCTATTTCACTATTCTAGGTCAACCGAATAAACGTTATTCCAGTACATTGCGTGCTATTGAACCCGGCCCAACATTAATGACTGGCAATGACAGTAACCTTTCTATCAGTAATGATGAGGCCATTTACTATCATGGTTTGTTTGATATTGATAACCCGGATGGGCTATTACGCATCGGTATGACGGCTCAAGTCACCATTGTTTTACACCGCTCAGAAAACGCACTATTGATCCCCGCTCAAGTGCTGATCAGACAGCCAGGACCAAAGCCTCGCTACCAAGTTCCTGTATTAGAAAATGACCAAGCCGTATTTCGTGATGTCAAAATCGGCCTCAATAATAAAGTCAATGTGGAAATTCTTGAGGGACTTAATGAAGGCGAAACACTGATTTTAGGCATGCCAAATACACTCAATAACAACACGAGCCGTCGTATGAGCCCACCGGGGATGCGTTTCTAATGTCAGAAGCTTTATTAAACATAGTCAATGTTTCCCGCCACTTTACTTCTGGCGATGAGACGCTCACTGTCTTAAAAGAGATCAATCTAACTATCGAACGAGGTGAAATGGTTGCCATAGTTGGCGCTTCTGGTTCAGGTAAATCGACTTTAATGAATATCTTAGGTTGCTTAGATACCCCAAGTTGTGGTGAATATTGGGTGAATGGACAAAACACCTCACAACTGAATTCTGATCAACTGGCTGAGCTACGCCGTGAATATTTCGGCTTTATCTTTCAACGCTACCACCTATTAGGGGATTTAGACGCCTTAGGAAATGTCGAAATCCCAGCTATTTATGCTGGTTACGATAAACAGACTCGCCATGAACGAGCACGCAAACTACTGGAACGATTAGGACTAGCCGATCGACTGGATCATAAGCCCAACCAACTAAGCGGCGGTCAACAACAACGTGTTTCTGTGGCTCGAGCTCTCGTTAATGGCGGCGATGTCATTCTTGCCGATGAGCCGACGGGCGCACTGGATAGTAAAAGTGGTTCAGAAATGATGCAACTGCTGCAAGAGCTTCATAGCCTTGGGCACACCATCATTATCGTCACCCACGATATGCATGTAGCTCAATATGCCGATCGCATTATAGAGATCAAAGATGGTGAAATTCTCAGTGATCGTATCAACCACTCGACCAGTGACACGGCACTTCAGCCACATGCCCATCATACTCCGCCATTCAAAGCCTCAACTCTCGGTCGTAACCAAAAGTGGCTCGACAATTGTTGGGAAGCGTTAAAAATGGCACTGTTAGCCATGTCAAACCATCGATTAAGAACCTTCTTGACTATGCTCGGCATCATCATTGGAATTGCTTCGGTAGTTTCCGTTGTAGCGCTCGGTAATGGCTCACAAAAGTCGATTTTAGAGAGCATTGCCGCCATGGGCACCAATACGATTGATATTATGCCCGGATCTGGCTTTGGCGATCGGCGTTCAGGGCGAATTCGAACGTTAACCGCAGAAGATGCCCAAGCGCTGCAATCACTGCCGTTTATTGATAGCGTCACCCCTACCGTCAATAGTTCCGCCATCATCAAATTTAGTAATCAATCGGTCACCGCTTCCATACAAGGAGTTGGGCCTGATTTTTTCCGAGTCCGTGGCTATGAACTCGCCAAAGGGCAATATTGGGATCAAACCAGTGTGGATAACTTGGCCCAAGAAGCTGTCATCGATCACAATACATTAACGGCTCTTTTTGCTGATGAGAATCCCATCGGTAAAGTCATTTTTGCAGGTAAGCTCCCCATCCGAATTATTGGCGTGACTGCGGCGAAAGAGAGTGCATTTGGCAATAACGACGCTCTCAATATATGGGTTCCTTACAGTACGATTAATGCACGAATGATGCGTCAAAGCCACCTTAATCGAATCACTGTACGCCTTGATGACAACATTCCTAGTGATGCGGCAGAGCAAGCGATTATCTCTTTGTTAACCATGCGTCATGGTACTAAAGATTTCTTTACGATTAATACCGACACCATTCAACAAAATATTCAAAAAACAACAGCGACCATGACCTTACTCATCTCCGCCATCGCCGTTATTTCATTAATTGTCGGGGGGATTGGCGTAATGAATATTATGCTGGTTTCGGTCACTGAACGTACCCGAGAAATCGGCGTTCGTATGGCGGTTGGTGCAAGGCAGAACGATATTTTGCGTCAGTTTCTTATCGAAGCTGTACTTGTTTGTTTGTGTGGTGGGATCATCGGAATTGCCCTCGCCTATTTAATCGGCGTCGGTTTTTCCTCATTCGGTAGTAGTTTTACCTTGATCTATTCTACCGCTTCAATCGTCTCTGCCTTTTTGTGCTCAACATTAATCGGTGTTCTATTTGGCTATCTTCCTGCGAAAAATGCCGCTCAGCTAAATCCGATTGATGCGCTTGCCCGGGAGTAAACATGTTACCTGCAACTCAATATTCCAGCTTAGCTTTATCCATGTTGCTACTGCTTGGCTGTTCCGCTCACTATGATCTTGTAGAGCCTTCTGTTTTTATTGCCACTGACTGGCACACGCCTCAACAAGAAACCAATACGGTGTGGGAAAGCCAGTGGTGGAAAAACTTTCAAGATCCTAAGCTTGATCTGTTAGTTGAGCGCGTCCTGTCCACCAACCACGACCTTGCATTGGCGACGCTCACTTTAAAACAGGCTCGCTTAAACGCGAATTTAGACAGAGATCAACAGATTCCCGATCTCGCCGCTGGGGTATCCGGTAACCGTTCAAAGGATTTCAATCATGGCGACACGTCTAACAACTATCAGGCTAGAATCAGCGTCAGTTATGAAGTGGATTTATGGGGTAAGCTTTCAGCGACAATAGATGAAAGTCAGTGGAAAGCCCTCGCGACGCAACAAGAGCGAGAAGCAACCGCTCAAAGTTTAGTGGCAACCACCGCTCAACTCTATTGGCAAATCGGCTATTTAAAACAACGAATTCGTTTAAGTCAGCAAGATATTGACAACGCTATCCAAAACTTCAATCTTGCTCAAAGTCAATATACTCATGGCGCAACCTCACGCTTGACCGTATTAGAAACCAAACGCTCACTGGCTGGATTGGAAGCGGCACACCGTGATTATCAACAACAATATCGACAAGCCAGTAATGCCTTAGCTATTTTGTTTGAGCAAGATCCTGAACAAGCCGCTATTGAAATTGATCAACAACCCGCTCAAGCCTTGCCTACTATTTCTGCAGGAATACCCGCGGAAGTTTTGGCACGTAGACCCGATGTCAAACAAGCCTTGTATCAACTTCAAGCTTTTCTGGCTGCCAAGGAGAGTACTCGCCGCAGCTATTTTCCTGCGCTCACACTAACTGGAGCTCTGGGTGGGTCATCGACGGAACTAAAAAAACTATTGAGCGATCCTATCGGTACTTTAGGCGCTGACTTAACTTTGCCATTTTTAAATTGGAATGAAATGCAGCTAAAGCGAGATATCGCACAAGTACAGTATGAATCGGCCATCATCAACTACCGTAAAACCTTGTATGCCGCTTTTCAGGATGTGGATAATGCCTTATCCGCCCGAGAAAATTATCAGTACCAAGCTGAAAAATTAGTTCAGCAATGGCAAAGCGCCGCTGAAGCAATGCGTATCTATCAAAGCCAATATCAGCATGGTGCTATAGAAATTAAGACGCTATTGGATGCCCAAGAAAACGAACGTAATGCTCGAGCCGCTTTACTGGAAAACGACTATCATCAACGAGTAACCTTAAGCACCCTTTATCGAAGCCTAGGGGGGCAGACGATCCTTATAGAGGAAGAGAGTTAGACCCTTTAGCCAAGCTAACACCATAGCTTGGCTAAAAATCATCCCGTATATACACACCCGGCAGTACAGGTTTCTTTAATTTCGACCTTGCTGAGTAGCGGTAAGCTTGGTTTAAGTTGTTGCCAGATCCATTTTGCTAACACTTCGCTGGTCGGATTTTCTAATCCTTCAATGTCATTTAAATAGTAGTGATCTAAACGATCATAAATCGGTTGAAACGCCGCTTTGATCTCCGCAAAGTCAATCAACCAACCGGTATGAGCATCGACTTCTCCAGCGACATAAAGACGAACTAAAAAAGAGTGCCCATGTAAACGACCACATTTGTGCCCTTCAGGCACATGAGGTAAATGATGGGCAGCTTCAAACATGAACTCTTTATAAATTTCGGTTTTCATCGTACAACTCAAGCTTAAAAAAAGAGCCGCCATACTACGGAATCTTGTTAAATGAAACAAGCCAAATCCAGTCAAGCACACCAACCAAAGGCGAGTATTATCCCCTAAACGGCTTGCTTAAATCGTAAATCATCATCAGTTTTACGGTAAGAATACGCCATTTATTCCATCAATTTAGCTTTTCGAATAAGAAATCAACAATCAGAGCATATTAAAGGTTGATGCGGACAAATTGACAGGTAATATGTGCCATTGAATTTGTAAAATTTTAGCCAACTCAATGTTTCGCTTTTTTCAATCAACTTGTTCAAATATGGTAACGGTATCTGTCTAAAAGACGCTAATAACTCACACGTTATCGTTATTTCAAGTCGTCAGGGAAGCAACACTTTTGAGTTGAGTTTTTACCTCAATGGAGACGATATTAACCATGACTTACGCGCCTGTAAAAGACGTATTAAGCGGCAAGCTTGCAGTAAACAGTGAAGTTACTGTTCGCGGCTGGATCCGCACACGTCGTGATTCCAAAGCTGGAATCTCTTTCCTTGCCTTATATGACGGCTCTTGTTTCGACCCGATTCAGGCCGTGGTCCCGAATTCACTCAATAATTATCAAGACGAAGTTCTCAAACTCACCACCGGATGTTCTGTAGAAATTACAGGTACGGTTGTTGAGTCTCCTGCCAGTGGTCAAGATTTCGAATTAGCGGCGACTGAACTGAAGGTTGTCGGCTGGGTAGAAGATGCGGAAACCTATCCGATGGCTAAAACTCGTCACTCTATTGAGTATTTACGTGAAGTTGCTCACCTTCGCCCACGCACCAACGTGATTGGTGCTGTTGCTCGTGTACGTAACTGCTTGTCTCAAGCGATCCACCGTTTTTATCATGAACAGGGCTATTTCTGGGTTTCTGCCCCGCTGATCACCGCTTCCGATGCTGAAGGCGCGGGTGAGATGTTCCGTGTTTCGACTCTAGATTTCGCTAACCTGCCTCGCCAAGAAAACGGTGAGATTGACTTTAACGAAGACTTCTTCGGTAAAGAGACATTCTTAACCGTATCAGGCCAGTTAAACGCTGAAGCTTACGCTTGCGCACTGAGCAAAGTGTATACTTTTGGCCCAACCTTCCGCGCAGAAAACTCCAATACTAGCCGTCACTTAGCTGAATTTTGGATGGTAGAGCCTGAAGTTGCCTTTGCTGATTTGCACGATGTGGCTCAATTAGCTGAAGATATGCTCAAGTACGTGTTTAATGCCGTACTGACTGAACGTCGTGATGACCTTGAATTCTTTGCTTCTCGCATCGATAAAGACGCGATTACTCGTTTGGAGCAATTCGTTCAATCGGACTTTGCACAAGTTGACTATACCGATGCGATTACGATTCTGCTTGATTCTGGTCGCAAGTTTGAATTTGATGTGGAATGGGGTATCGACCTGTCTTCAGAACATGAGCGTTATCTTGCTGAAGAGCACTTCAAAGCACCGGTGATCGTTAAAAACTATCCAAAAGACATCAAAGCTTTTTATATGCGTCTTAACGACGACGGTAAAACTGTTGCCGCTATGGACGTATTAGCGCCGGGAATTGGTGAAATCATCGGTGGTTCACAGCGTGAAGAGCGTCTAGATGTTCTCGATGCGCGCATGATTGAAATGGGCATCGACCCTGAACACATGAGCTGGTACCGTGACTTACGCCGCTATGGCACCGTTCCTCATGCAGGATTTGGTCTTGGTTTTGAGCGTTTGGTCTCTTATGTGACCGGTATGGGTAACGTACGTGATGTGATTCCATTCCCACGTACACCACGCAGTGCCAACTTCTAAATTTGCTTTTCACCAAAAACCTTCGCTTCGCGGAGGTTTTTTTTCATTTTCCTTAGCGTGATGGTTGTCACTCTTCAATCAGAAAGGTATAAATACTGACAATAAATCTTCTCTCCGCACACGACTTGGCGCTATTGGTAAGCCGCCACAGTGAATGCTGCTAGCATCACGGCAAAGTCAAACACGAAGAGTATCACCTTAACTTTACATGGATGGACATTATGTTTGAAAAAGTTGTCGCAGCACCTGCTGACCCTATTCTTGGTTTAACTGAAGAGTTTAAAAGCGATCCTCGGACAGACAAAATCAATTTAGGCGTCGGTATTTATAAAAACGAAGCCGGTCAAACGCCAGTCTTGGCGACCGTCAAAAAAGCCGAAGCTGCGCTGCTTGAATCGGAGAAAACCAAATCTTATTTAACCATTGAAGGCACGGCTGAATATGGCCTAGCGGTACAGAAATTATTGTTTGGTGAGCAAGCCGACATCATTAGTGATCAACGAGCTAAAACCGCTCAAGCGCCTGGTGGTACAGGTGCGCTTCGCGTCGCGGGTGAGTTTATTAAACGTCAACTCGGTGATGTCAAAGTCTGGATCAGTAACCCAACATGGGCCAACCATCATGGTGTATTTGGTGCGGCGGGACTTGAAACTACTGAATACACTTATTACAACGCCGAGAAAAAAGATAAAGATTTCCCAGCGATGCTTGCCGACCTTGAGCAAGCGTCTGCGGGTGATGTGGTTTTACTGCACGGCTGCTGCCATAACCCAACAGGGATTGATCCTACGTTAGAAGAGTGGGAAATTTTGGCTAAATTGGTGGCAGAAAAAGGCTTACTCCCACTGTTTGATTTTGCTTACCAAGGTTTTGCTAAAGGTGTCGAAGAGGATGCCGCTGGGCTGCGTATTTTTGCTCAATACAATCCTGAAATTTTAGTCGCCTCTTCATTTTCAAAAAATTTCGGTTTGTATAACGAGCGCGTCGGTGCGTTTACCTTAGTCGCCGCCTCAGCCGATGTGGCTAATACGGCGTTCTCACAAGTCAAAGCGATTATTCGCTCCATTTACTCGAACCCACCAGCCCATGGTGCCGCCGTAGTCACCTACATACTGCAAAACCCTGCCCTGCGCGCTGAATGGGAAGCAGAAGTCGCCGAGATGCGTGAACGGATTCAAGAAATGCGTGAACTGTTCGTTACTCGTTTACAAGAAATCGGCGTTAATGCAGATTTTAGCTTTATCGAACGCCAAAATGGCATGTTCTCTTTCTCTGGCTTAAATAAGCAGCAGGTTCAGAGACTGAAAGAAGAATTTGGTATTTATATTGTTGGCTCAGGTCGGATCAGTGTTGCTGGGATGACGAAAAACAACATGTCTCCTCTATGTGAAGGGATTAAAGTCGTTTTATAAATGGCTTATCTACCGACAGGTTGAGCAAACACAGCGATGAATATAAAGCCAAGCAGAAACAACCTCTGCTTGGCTTTTGTAATTGATATCGACATATAACGTTAATAATGAATTCGCATCGTTATGCCAACTTCATTGATATTTTGCAATTCACCATCTCGATAAGTGACAAGCCCACCTAACGCTAAGCGCTTACTCAACTGATAATCAGTTCTTAATGTAAACACGTATTCATCTTGCCAGTGATTATAATTTGCTTCGGCAAATAAACTTGCCTCCCAGTCGGGACGAATGAGGTAACGTAGCCCAATATCCGCGCCAAAAACGGAGCGAGTTTCATTATCGACCGTATAATCACTGCTGATCCTTAACATCCCCACTCGGGCATGACTAACCAGATCAAGCTTGTCGATTATTGACCAATGATAGCCAGCCCCAAATCGTAAACGGTATTGTTCGATCGTCTCGTCATCAGGATGATAAAAGCGAGCACTGTAATCGGAGATCAACAATACGCGTCGCTCGGCAAGTTGATGACTCACTCCTATCGACAGTGTTGTCGTATTATCACTTTTTCCAGCAGCGTATAAACCACTCATGGTTCCCGACGTCAGCTCTGCACTAAAAAAATCATACTTCAACCGCTGTTCAGCGTGAGAATTTTCCGCGTGTGCTAGCGGAAAAATCGACATCGCTATTATCAATACACTGGTTTTGTTCATCGCCATACCTATTTTCTTTGTCTGGTCTTAGAATAACGGATAATCGATAAGAAAAGAGTAAGCGCTGCCTCAAATCTGCGCTGAGCCACAAAATCGTGTAGACTAGATCATTAATTAAAGAGATAGAGACTGCGAATATTGCCGATCTCGTCCTATAAATACTCAAGCATATTGTGATACCAACATGGTCCAGATTAAGGATTATTTTTGGCTAAAGGAGTCCATTGATGGAAGCAGAATTAATCGAAATTAAAAACTTTCTTGCCCAATACCCGCCTTTTAATGAGCTTCCTGAATCAGCGCTTAATGAAGCCGTTCACCAAGTAGAGATTGCTTATTATCGCCAAGACACCCCAATCATTCACGCTGGCGACCATATTCAAGATTTATATATTGTCCGCAGTGGTGTAGTCGAAATTTATCGTCGTAAAGGGGAATTATATAACCGACTCTCCGAAGGTGGCTTATTTGGACAAATGGGGTTGCTCACCAATAATAAAGTGCGTTTTCCCGTTACCGCGATTGAAGACACACTCATTTATTGCATGCCGGAAGCTATATTTCAAAAGTTATACGATGAATACGATACCTTTGCGGATTATGTTGAAGTTCAAGATAATGCACGCTTACGACAAACCGTATCTAATACCCAAGAACAAAATGATTTAACGACCTCTAAAGTCAAACATTTGCTGACTCGTGAGGCCCCTTTCGTCTATAACGATGCCAGCATTCAGCAAGCTGCCATCAAAATGTCAGAAGAGAACGTCTCTTCGTTACTGATCATCGATCCCAGCATTATGAAAGACAACGAAGACGACAGCAGTCCAGTCGTTGGCATCCTTACTGATCGCGATCTTTGTCGAAGAGTGATTGCCACCGGATTAGACTTCAGCCACTCAGTGACAGAAGTCATGACTAGCGAAGTAATCGCCTTGGATCATAATGCTTATGTCTATGAAGCTATGCTATTCATGTTACGTTACAACGTGCATCATCTACCGGTACTAAAAGAAAATAATCCGATCGGTATCGTCGATATTACCGATATCGTTCGTCATGAATCCCACAACTCATTGTTATTAGTCAGTACGATTTTCCATCAAAATAGCATTGACGATTTAGCGAATTTAGCCAAACAGGTCAAACATGCTTTCGTGCGCCTCGTTAATGAAGACGCGAACTCACATATGGTCGGCACAGCCATGTCAACGATTGGTCGTAGCTTCAAGCAACGACTATTAGAGCTGGCTGAAGAGAAGTTTGGCCCTCCGCCCGTCCCCTACTGCTTTTTAGCACTGGGGTCAATGGGACGCGATGAACAACTGATTGTCACTGATCAAGACAATGCTCTGCTGCTGGATGACAGTTATGATGAAGCCTTGCACGGCCAATATTTTGCCGACTTAGCTCAGTTTGTCTGTGATGGGCTCGATCAATGCGGTTATACCTATTGTACTGGCGAGATCATGGCGACCAACCCGATGTGGCGAATGACTCGTCAACAATGGGAAGCCTGTTTTGCCGATTGGATTGATAATCCCAACCCGAAAGCTTTACTGAATGCCTCAATTTTCTTTGACTTAGATGGGGTTTATGGCCGTCTGAAATGGGCAGAGCAACTGAATGGCTTTATTGTCCGCCGCGCCAGACGTAATAACCGCTTTTTAGCGTGCTTGGCCCGCAATGCCTTAAACCGTACTCCACCGCTCGGTTTTTTCAAAAACTTCGTCATGGAAAAAGATGGCCGCCACAATAACTCAATGAATTTAAAACGTCGCGGTACCGCTCCATTGGCGGATTTAATTCGCGTTCATGCTCTGGCAGTCGGCTCTCGAGCGAAAAACTCGTTCGAACGACTCGATGATGTCATCGATGCGGGCATCTTACCCAAAGGACGAGGGCAAGATCTGCGAGATGCCTTAGAGTTTATTTCGATGGTACGTATTCGCCATCAAGCTCTGGATGTAGAAAATAATAATGAACCCGATAACAACATTGAGCCAGAAAATCTCTCTGAATTTGAACGACGTAATTTAAAAGATGCCTTTCAAATTTTGAGTAACGGACAAAACTTCCTTAAATATCGTTATCAAGCAAGCAGCAATTTTAAATAAGGTGAGCATGAAAGGACTATTTCAAGCGCCAAGTATCAATTGGCCTTATAAATATCGAGCGAAACAAAAGCTTGCCCAATCCCCTTTGCTGCAACGTTTTTATCAAGCGGAACTGGCTGATGGCAATTCGCCGTTAGGTGAGATTGAGTTTGTCGCAATGGATTTTGAAACCACCGGGCTTGATGAAAATAAAGATGAAATTATCACCATCGGCTTAGTACCCTTCACTTTACAGCGCGTCTATCTTAAGCGAGCGCAGCACTGGATCGTTCGTCCTCGACAAAAATTAGACGAGGGTTCGGTGATCATTCATGGCATCACGCACAGTGACATTATGCACGCCCCTGATTTAAGTGAGGTGTTCGAAGCGTTATTAACCGCACTGGAAGGGAAAATCGTTGTGGCTCACTACCATAAAATTGAGCGTGAGTTTTTGGATCAAGCCTTTAAACGGCGAATAAATGAAGGCATTGAGTTTCCAATTATCGATACCATGCAACTCGAAGCGGAGATTCAAAAACGCCTCACCGCAGGGATTTGGAATAAACTGCGCGGTAAGAAACCGCAATCACTGCGTTTAGGGCAAGCCCGACAACGCTATGGTTTACCGGCTTATAATCCTCATCACGCCCTAACGGACGCGATTGCTACAGCAGAACTGATGCAGGCACAAATCGCCCACCATTATTCACCAGATGATCGGCTTAAACGTTTTTGGTTATAGCTTTTCACTGAAGTCGTTATCACTAGTCTCAAGGATCAACATAGGGAGCTTTCGCTCCCTATTATTTATCATAAACAAACTATTGCGAATAACTTAAGTTTATCAGCTCATCTGTTATCAATTAAAACTTATAACTTAAAGCGACGGATCTCTTGGTCAAGCTGATAAGAAAGTTGTGATAGCTCCGCCGCTTGAGCTGCAGCTTCATGGGCTTCTTCAGCGAGATCGTTCGAGACATCGCGAATGCCTACCGTGTTGCGCGTAATCTCAGAGGTGACGGATGCCTGCTCTTCAGCGGCTGAGGCAATCTGAGTTGCCATATCACTGATACGCTCAACCGCATGATGAATTTGCATTAAGCTCGCTGCTGCAGAGTGCGCATCATCAACACTCGTATCGGCTAGCATTCGGCTATCATTCATGATCCCGACCGCTTTGCCTGTCGTGCCTTGCAACATTTCAATCATGGTTTGAATTTCTTTGGTTGAGGCGTGAGTACGTTGACTCAGTACCCGCACTTCATCCGCAACCACCGCAAAGCCGCGACCTTGTTCTCCAGCACGAGCCGCTTCGATCGCCGCATTCAATGCCAATAGATTGGTCTGTTCTGCAATGCCTTGAATGGTTGAAAGAATAGTACTGATCTGATTACCATGCTCTTCCAGCTCTTGAATAACGCCTGTTGCTACCTGCACTTCTTTCGCTAAAGAAAGAATAGAGTTCTGCGTTTGCGATACTTGCTTAGAGCCATCGACACAAGCGGTTACCGCCTCGGATGAGTTTTGCGCAGTATGCTCAGAGTTGTTAGCAATCTCCTGGGTCGCAGCGGCCATTTCATTGATCGCTGTGGCGACCATATTGATTTCATCTTGCTGCATGCGAATACGTGCACTACGTTCTTCAGCATGCGCGGCGGTCATATGCGATTGTGATGAAAGCGATGCCGAAACCTCACTCAATTTACTGACCATGGTATGCATATTGCCAACAAAAATATTGAAATTATTCGCTAATTGCCCCACTTCATCGTCACTACGTGGCTCTAAGCGTTGCGTTAAATCACCATCTCCGGTTGCGATTTCTTCTAATGCTTTAGAAACTCGTAATAAATCTCTGAATAAAAAGCTGACTAACCAAGAGACGATCAACACCACAATCAAGGTGATGAAAATCGCTGTGATCAACAAGCCGGTGAGCAATTGAGTATGTGCTGCGAATTCGGTATTTTTATCCATCTGCACAGCAAATACCCATGGCGTATCCGCGACTCTATCGAAGTAAAACAAGCTCTCTTGACCGTTATGGTTCAGTGCCATTAGCTGACGGCTATTGGCGGCTTGCTGAATAGCATTCATGGTTAATGCGCTATCGAGCGAACTGACAGGCTTTAAAAGCAATCGTTTGTCTGGATGTGCCAGAAAATAGCCGTCTTGGGTATCAATCAGCATCGTGTAAGCATTATCACCCGCGTCGATACTCAACACATCACTGATTAATTGATCAATCAATACATCAGCACCGACCACACCACGTAACTGACCATTGTGACGAATAGGCTCGGCAATAGTCACTAATAAAGCATTAGTGATCGCATCTTGATATGCCGTGGTAATAATTTGCTTACCCGCATTCGCGGCATCGCGATACCAAAGACGAGTACGAGGGTCATAATCAGCTCGGTTGCGCTCTGGATGGGAGCGATACATTTCACCGTTAACAGTACCAAAGAAAATATCGTCAAATCCGCCAGCTTTACGCGCCTGTTGTAAAAAAGGCACCACATCAGGTTGTACGGTATAGTCATTAAAGGCGGTAGAAATATCTTTTCGGATCGAAATCCAATCAGAAATACCTTTCGATGCCGTTTCAGAAATGGCTTGTGCACGGGCAAGTACACCACGACTGGTTTGTTGTTTGAGTTGATCGGCTGACAACCAAGTTAATGCGGCCGCCATCACGACGACCGCTGACAGGCTGGTGCCAATAAGCTTTTGTTTTAGGGTTAATTTCATAGTGAATTATCGCTGATAAAAGGAACAGTTGGGCGGCAAATAATAGCGAGGTTTATAAGCGTTTGCACGCATTATGTAAAAATAAACACCGTTGCAATAACTATCTGCTTTTAATCACATTACCGTCAAATTAGTGACAAATGTCATCATTCC
The DNA here is from genome assembly GCF_009904895.1 of Vibrio sp. V31_P5A7T61. Taxonomy (NCBI): domain Bacteria; kingdom Pseudomonadati; phylum Pseudomonadota; class Gammaproteobacteria; order Vibrionales; family Vibrionaceae; genus Vibrio; species Vibrio sp. V31_P5A7T61. Next base: position 15,441 of record NZ_WXWI01000046.1, on the reverse strand, counting down.
AACATTATTCGTCTATCAACAAAAAAAGCTGGCTCAGCCAGCTTTTTTAAACCTCTATGTATCCACTTGACTTACTTTTTCAGCTCTGTACGCATGCCCATCACCAAACTAACGCACATCAGTAATAAGACAAAAGTAAAGGGTAAAGCCGTCGAAATCGCACCAGCTTGCAAAGCTTGAACGGCCTGCGCACCACCGATCCACAGTAAGGCTATGGCAATCGCCCCTTCCATGATTGCCCAGAAAATTCGCTGTAACACTGGCGCATCCATTTTACCGCCAGACGTAATGCTATCAATAACCAATGAACCAGAATCAGATGAAGTAATGAAAAACACCAACACTAACACTACCGCGATAATCGAGAGTAAAGTCCCCAGTGGTAATACATCAAACATTTGGAACATGGCTAATGACACATCCGTTAAACCTTTTTGACCTAATTCGCCAACACCGCCTATCACCTGCTCAATCGCTAATCCACCAAATACAGACATCCAGATCACAGTGACGGCTGTTGGAATCAGTAACACTGCGGTAATAAACTCACGAACCGTCCGCCCCTTTGATACCCGAGCAATAAACATACCGACAAATGGTGACCATGAGATCCACCATGCCCAATAGAAAACGGTCCAACCTTGGAACCACGCTTCATCTTCACGTCCATGAGGGTTACTTAATGGAATGATATTTTCAATGTACGACATCAATGTGGTTGGAATCGACGCAAAAGTGACCGCATAACCAATCAGAGCAACTAACGCGACAAGTAATAAGGCTACAATCATGTTGATATTAGAGATCACTTTGACCCCGCCATCAATTCCACGAATGACCGAAATCGTCGCTAATGCGGTTACCACTAGGATAACAATGATTTGTAATCCTATTCCTGCATCAAGACCAAACACGTGATGAATACCACTTGCGGCTTGTTGAGCCCCTAAACCTAGCGAAGTAGCAAGGCCAAATAACGTCGCTAATACCGCTAAAATATCAACCAGATGCCCTGGCCATCCCCACGTTTTATCACCGAGAATAGGATAAAAAATAGAACGAATAGATAAAGGCAACCCTTTGTTATAACAGAAAAATGCCAGCGATAAGGCAACAACAGCATAAATCGCCCAAGGATGGAGTCCCCAATGATACATGGTCGCGCCTAAAGCTAATCTTGCCGCTTCTGGTGTACCGGCCTCTACACCTAATGGTGTTTCATACCATCCCGTAAAATAAGCAACTGGTTCCGCGACACTCCAAAACATCAAACCAATACCCATGCCGGCGGCAAAGAGCATCGATAACCATGAGATCACCGAGTAATCAGCCACCGCATCTTTACCACCCAAGCGAATTTTACCAAATGGCGATACAATCAAAGCCAAACAAAAAATCACAAAAAGGTTACCCGACCAAATGAATAACCAATCAAATGAGCCAATAATTTTCCATTTAACCCCGTCTAGTGCATTCTTAGCGGTATCAGCATCCACCAACAGAGTGGCGAGTAAAAATAAACCAATTAATCCCGCACTGATGCCAAATACAGGGTTATGAACATCAAACCCCCACTTCTGCACATTATCCTGACCGACTGTATAGTCGGTACTGTCAATGCTGTACTTGTCTATTCCTTTTGTCATTGATCTTCTCTTTTTGGTAACGACAGACAAAATTCAGTAACCATGACAACGAAATAAATTCACAGACTTACCATTAAAATATATTTCGTACTCATAACTAAAGAATTCATTTAAGGGGCGATATATTACAGAAAATTAGATTAAAATCCACAAAACAAAGTTATTCAGGATAAAAATCGACCATTTTATAGTAAATTATCGCTAAAAGTTACAAGCCACCACCAAAATTTAGTTTGAGCTCGAACATTTAATGGGCATTGGTTTACTGGTGAGTAATGTGTGCTATTCACGAAATCGTTCACTCAAATACCTATTGTATCCATGGCATTTCAATCCATCGTTTCGAGACTTGTGAGATTTTGGAGGTATCCTCGCCTGCCCAAATACTAGCGATTACAGTTAGGCAGCAGGTGAGTGATAAATTTGCTCAGCGAGAGGCAGAGCTTGACTAAGCAATCCGCAGATAAATCTTCCTCATCAGTATAGAGAAAGGACCGGATTGGCGATGGACGAACGTTACTCACACTACGGTAGCTTGCAGTAGGAAGACGATTTCTCTACTTTTCAATTATCCCCAACTAAGGTATGGTCCGATCCAATTGGTCTCTTGTTTGTTGTAGGTAAATATTGTGGAAAAACACGAAGAGGTGTTGGTTGCGATTCGTCAAATTATCCGAGCCATCGATTTGCATTCAAAAAAATTAAGCAAATACGCAGGGTTGACGGGACCGCAGTTGATTTTGATGCGTTCAATTGAAGAGTTGGGGGAAGTTACCATTCGTCAATTGTCAAAACATACTAACATGAGTCAAGCAACAGCCACGACCATCCTAGACCGCTTAGAGCGGAATCAATACGTACAACGTGTTAGAAGTAGCACCGATAAACGTAAAGTCCATGCCCATTTAACAGAAACTGGCCGAGAACTCTTGGCTCGCGCACCACAGCCGCTACAAGACAGTTTTGTGGAACAATTTCAGCATTTGGCCGATTGGGAGCAAAGTTTATTACTCTCATCGGTTCAACGTTTATCTGCAATGATGAATGCAGAAAAGATGGATGTCGCACCGATGCTGGAAATTGGCAGCATCACCAAAATTGAGTAAGTTTGACAATCAGTACCGTTCTACAACTGCCGCCTGAGTGACAAGAGCAGTTGTAGAATCTTTAATTATTTACAGCGCTTTATAAATAACCTTGTTGCCCGCCTGGGACTCTCTGGTAATTAATTCAACTTCAAGTAGTTTCTTTAATGCCCCTGTCGCCCAAGATGCCGCTTTACTCTCTTCTTGTCCTGCCGCCAAACCAATCCCTTTAGGATTAATACCTTCCGCATTCGCGACAACAATATCAAATACTTGTTGCTGCTTAGGGGTTAACACGATCTCTGCACGTGTTGTTGGTGAAACGGGTTCACTTGATGGGTGTGCCGTTTTCTTTGCAACGACAGGATTAACGGCTACAGGCTTGGCTGTTTTTGGTGCTGAGGTAATGTTTGCTACCATCGCTATGATGCGTTTTTGCAGTTTTGCCTGCACTTTACGCTTATGAGCAAGTCTCATCGAGTATCTCTCCATTTCACTGCACAAGATGCAGTGGTGAAAATTTGAAGCGCGTTTTATAGCAAAATTCATCGACCTTTTGTAGGGTATCGCTCAAGTTCAGACGACAAAAACGAGATTTAAACCATAAGCGACTAGAATTTAAACAGTAAATCATTATTTGCTGTTTACGATTTCAGTGAGGATCAGTGATCATTGTCAACGAACATTGAGTATTAATCATAAAGTATTTGCATGCGAGATCGGTATGCCAACAATCCACTTATCTAATTATCAATTTGATCGACATTCACCTTACGTCAAAATCGGTTTATTGATCGTGTTGTTGATCATTACTGCTTTGATTCGCTTATCGAACAGTTGGCAACAAGCGTTAGTTTCGGTGATGTGTGTGTTGATTTTATGTGGTGTTGGTTATTGGCTAGCACGTAAAAGTTGGGTTGGTTTTACTCTCACCGCCAGTCACTTACAGCAATATTTTTACTATGGTGGATGGGTAGTGAAATGGCAAAATATCAGTCAAATTGGAATATGCACCCATCAACAAGAGGGTTGGCATCAGCCGCTGCCATGGATAGGTGTTCGTTTAAAAAATTATAGCCCTTTTTTAGACGGGATTTGCCCAAGAATTGCTCGAGAAATGTTATTTAACCAACGAGCTTTACTGTATTTAGGCATGAAGCAGCATGATAAAAGCCTGCTTTTTGAAGACATCGTATTAGACTCTACCCCCTATACGGATCCACAAGGCAAAGTATACACTGGCCTAATGGCGATGCTCGCTAACCGTATGCAGCATCAACGTAATTTTTATGGCTTTGATGTCTTCATCTCGGAGAATGATCTTGACCGTTCTGCTGATGAATTTATTGGGCTGGCTCGACGCTATCTCGCCGCAGCCAAGCCAGAATAAGAGAAGTTTGGTTTATAGGCCACCGAACCTTCCCTACTTGTCATAGTAAACGTAATATCTATTCTGCTAGTAAAGCGACATTTCATCGGCTACAAAGGGATTACTCGCACGTTCACGACCAAACGTTGACGTCGGTCCGTGGCCAGGAATAAACGTCACGTGATTACCCAATGGCCACAATTTGTTCTTAATAGAATCAATTAAGGTGTTGAAATCGCCCTGTGGGAAATCCGTCCGTCCAATACTGCCATTGAAAAGCACATCGCCTACAAACGCTAAGCTGGCTTCTTCACTAAATAAAACCACATGACCTGGGGTATGGCCTGGCGTATGCAAGACAGCAAGTGTCTGGTTGCCAAACGTGACGGTATCACCTTCATCTAACCATTGATGAGGCTCAAAGGCTTCTGTCAGCGGAAAACCAAACATTTGACTCTGCCCTTCTAAGCCCTGCAACCAAAAGTTATCGGCTTTATGAGGACCAATAATGTCAACATTGCCCAACAATGCAGCGAGAGGCTGTGTTCCACCGACATGATCCAAATGACCATGAGTCAGAACCAGTTTAACTACCTGAATACCTAGTTGATCAATCAACATTTTCAGTTGTTTTACATCACCACCGGGATCAACAACGATACCTTGCATGGTTTCATCGCACCATACAATCGAACAATTTTGCGCAAACGGAGTAACGGGGACAATTTGATACTTCAAAGACATGAGAAAACCTGAACAACCAGCAAAAAATTATCACCAACTATGACATTCTCACTACGTTTTGACAAGTCGCGCTCGCGACTCACATCACTTGACGTGATAAGGAGAGTCGCTATTGAGTCACTAGCTTATCGAGACGATAGATATCTTCTCTAAAATGCAATTGTCCTGCGTCATACCATGCTGTTTGATAAATGATCTGCACTGGTATGCGCTGTCTTAATGGGATTGCTTGGTTCACTGAGCTACTTTGCGGAGCAAATTGTTGAGAGTCTAACCCCTGTTTAGTTAACAACATATTGGCAAATTGATCGGCATGTTCAACCCGAATACACCCCGAGCTAAACGCTCTTGAGTCACGCTCAAATAAGTATTTACTTGGAGTATCATGCAAAAAGATCGCTCGGCGATTCGGGGTGTTAAATTTATATAATCCCAGAGCATTATGATAGCCCGCTCTTTGACGCATACGATAGGGAAATGCCTCTAATGAGATATTTTCCCAATCTATCGATGTCGGATCTAGAGTCTGCGTCGCTCCCCAACGCGGTAGAATCTCTAGATTCTGACGATCTAAATAACGAAGGTCTCGCTTCGCCATCGGTAAAATATCTTCCACCATGATTTTATAGGGAACATTCCAAGTGGGATTAACAATTAAAGAATCCAAACGAGTCGTCATGACTGGCGTCGGTCGTGAAATGCGTCCGACCACCACCTTTGATTGAAAGACGTTTTCCCCCGCATGCCAATATTTCAATTCAAAGCTCGGTACATTAACCACAATGGATGTGTTACTGGTTGGCCATAAACGCATTCGCTCAGCATTCAAGGCAATCAGACCCAAACGTTCTTCAACGGAGAGATTAAGCCATTTTAATGTCTGCGGACCAATCACACCGTCAGCGGTTAGTCCATGTAACTGCTGAAAATGCTTTATGGGTTCGATTAATGAATTATCGTACCAAGAGACATCATCACGAATCACTGTGACATCAATATTGACCAGAGCTAAACGCTGGATCAAGGTAGGACGGTCGTCCAACTTATCGCCCGGCCGTTTCAAACCCGCTTGTCGATAAAGCGGTAATGGTGTCGCTTTGAGCGCAGATAAAAAACCGTGAGCATAAACCAATTGATGATAAGCGGGATCTTGTGGTGCATGCTGCAACACTAAATCAGCCATCGCTGGCGTGCCAGCGGCAACAGACAGAGCTAACCGTGAAGATGCACTCGGCAAAGGCAAAACGTGGTTAAGTTTACCGTTAAAAAACCAATCAATCCCTTGTTGAGGGGCCAATTGAGCATAACTAAGATAGCCGATAATGGTGTCTGTCGCTAAAACATCATATTGAACCCATGCTTGTTGTTCACTCAAGGCTCGTAATTGCTTATAGCGTTTTGAAAATAACGGACTAATATTCGCCTGATGGATCAGCGCAAGTTGCTGCTCAAAATAGACTCGACTCAACTCATCTCGCCAAATTAATTGATACTGATTACGCTGATAGAGTTTCTCGACTTGTTGAGGATAATGTAACGCATACTCACTTTGTCCTTTGAGATCAGAAAGTTGAACCACTGGCGTATTGGCAAAAAGTGGCAAACTAATCCAAAGCAAAACAATCGCCATCAATGAGTAACGCTTCATATTTTTAGTGCTCCCTTGGCTAACCGGTAGCATTGGTTAATTTAGGATAGGTGGGCATAGACGATACCCATCACTAAACCGTCCAACCGATGTTGGAGTAAGTATGGCAAATATTCCCCGCTTTACCCACTCTTTATCCAAATTGATCTCGACGGCTAAGCCAAACGTTTATCGGCTGCTCTTGAGCAAGTAGCGCGTTATCTTGATAGGCTATCGATAGGAAAAATCTGCAACGTACAAACGACAAACCCCATCATTTCTTGATTTGAAATGATGGGGTTTGGGTATAAAATTTTAATGAGCAGTCATAGAAAATATCACGTAGATGACGCCGATGGAGAAACACACATCGATATCGCAGAGACTTCTACACTGAAAAAGATAACCGCTTATAACTTCAAATGATGTTTACCATGTGAGACTTTCGCTTTTAAATAGTCTTCATTACCATTTTTAATGTGTGCAGCTGTATTAACGACACTGATAATTTCAATACCGTGCTCTTGTAATTCTCTTATTTTCTTAGGGTTATTCGTTACTAAACGAATTTTAGTCACCCCAAGTGCTTTTAGCATTTGCGCAGCTTCGGTAAAATCGCGCAAATCATCACCAAAGCCAAGATGATTATTGGCTTGATATGTATCCATGCCTTGGCTTTGTAAGCGATAAGCATCAATCTTATTATACAAACCGATTCCACGACCTTCTTGACGCAAATAGAGAATGATACCGCCATATTCGCCCATCTTAGTAATGGTCTCTTCAAGTTGCTCCCCACAGTCACACCTTGAAGAATGGAAAACATCGCCAGTTAGACACTCAGAATGCATTCTAACTAATGGAATAGGTTGTGTTTTATCTGCCGCTTGAAAGATAACGGCTACGTGTTCTTTATCCGATTGTAAACCTCGGAATGAAAGAATCTCAGCATCAATATTACTTTTCAAGCCAACTTTAAAGTCGACTCTGGCTCTCACTTCCGCCATATCTTTACTCACTTGAATTCGTTCTGACTGCACGCTAGTTATGGTATGCATAAGGTTACTCTTATCTGATGATTTTTACTATGGAGACTAATACCCCATTTTTCAACGAAAAGATCACAATAAGCTCAAATTGTTATATTATAACAATTCATTAAGATCGCAACAAAAGAGTGAAGAGCTTATACCCAAACGACTTAAAGTTGTAGGTAGGCGGCAAGTGAGTGAATCCCCATGAGCATAGGCAAACGATGTGATTGGGATGAACGAACGTAGCTAACACCGCTGCAGCTTCAAGTCGGAAGGGGATAGATAGTGAGGCTTGTGGCCAACATTGCAGCATAAAGAATATGCGAACCTATCCAGACTAGACTGACGTCAATCAAGCAGAAAAAGTGTGACACTTAAGTCGTAAGAAAAGATGATCAAAAAAAAGAATAGCTAAATAATAAAATAGATAGACGATGCTCTGTTCAATCAAAAATGATGATATCATCGAGATCCATTCATTAGTCGATGTTACCATTTTTGAATTAATGACTTTGCGAGCGCTTCCAAACCGCTAATTCAACCCAAATTTGCTCTAGCTCTTTTAATTCTTCTTCAGTTAACAACGATAAGGTCGTGGTTTGCTGAGGCAAAGCATAAGACTGAAACGCGCTAATTTGCGCATAAAAATCTTTTTTTAATTGCGAGATTATGGCGTAGTCCACGGCGAATATCCTATGGTGGTTTGATTATAATTTACTCTAAAAATAATATCACTTCCTGTTAATATCTAGCAAGAATATTTTAGAATTGCAATAATAATCACACTATTTATTTATATGAGCTAATAGAGGGATTGAACCTTAGACAATCATAAATACATTGGCTATATAATAAAAGGGATCATCGAGAGTGAGTGAAGAGTAAAATCATGATATGGAATGATCACTCAATTATATCGATCGTTCTTAACGATCCTATTATGATCTTAATATCTGCACTTCTTTTAACCATAAAAAAGACCGAGTATTTAATCTCGGTCTTTTATTCGTAATATTCACCAGTTCTTATTTATTAAAGCGGTGTGAGTATGACAACTTATTCAGTAGGATCCGTATTTACATCCGTTGAATCGGTATCGATCACCGTTGACGTTGACTCCACCGATGACTGATCTTCAGAAGAAACATCATCATCTTGTGGCAAATCCGCCTCATCAAGCTCTTCAATACGTTGCAGACCAACCACTTTCTCACCTTCTGAAGTACGGATAAGCGTGACACCTTGGGTATTACGCCCTACCTGACTCACTTCAGAAACACGAGTGCGAACCAAAGTTGCTGCATTGGTAATCATCATAAATTCATCGCCTTCATCGGCTTGCACCGCTCCGACAACTTTACCATTACGTTCTGAAACTTTGATTGACACAACGCCCTGTGTCGCACGGCTCTTCGCTGGGTATTCAGAAAGCTGAGTTCGTTTACCGTAACCATTTTCGGTCACCGTTAAAATGTCACCATCGGTTTTCGGCACAATTAAAGATACGACTTGATCGCCTTTAACCAGCTTCATACCACGAACACCAGAAGCGGTACGTCCCATTGGTCGAACCCCACCTTTCACATTACCTTCATCATCAACAATCGGTTTTTCGTTAAAACGAACCACCTTGCCTGATTTTGAGAACAACATGATATCGCTTTCACCATCGGTAATTTCAACCCCGATCAACGAATCATCATCACGTAAGTTAACAGCGATCAAACCATTAGCGCGAACATTAGAGAATTGATCAAGTGAGGTCTTCTTAACCGTACCATCACCGGTTGCCATAAAGATAAATTTATCTTCACTGAATTCCGTTACCGGTAAAATAGCGGTGATACGCTCGTTTTCTTCAAGTGGCAGTAAGTTAACAATCGGCTTACCACGTGCGGTGCGGCTAGCCAATGGTAATTGATACACTTTCAAACGGTAGGTCTTACCACGAGTTGAGAAACATAAGATATTATCGTGTGTATTGGCTACCAATAAACGCTCAATATAATCTTCATCTTTCATTCGAGTCGCACTCTTACCTTTACCACCACGACGCTGCGCTTCGTAATCGGTCAATACCTGATACTTAACATAGCCTTCGTGTGACAAAGTAACGACAACATCTTCACGAGCAATCAGCTCTTCCATATCGATATCGTGGCTAGCGGCAGTAATTTCGGTACGACGTGCATCACCAAAATTATCACGAGCCATTTCTAACTCTTCACGGATCACTTCCATCAAGCGTTCTGTATTCGATAAAATATGGATTAGCTCAGCAATTTCATCCAATAATGCTTTGTATTCATCGAGGATTTTGCCGTGTTCTAGACCCGTCAAACGGTGTAGACGCAAGTCAAGAATCGCCTGAGCTTGTTGCTCAGTTAAGAAATATTGACCATCACGAATGCCGTATTGCGGCTCTAACCACTCTGGACGCGCAGCATCAGTACCAGCACGCTCAAGCATAGCGGCAACATGGCCTAAATCCCAACCACGAGAAACAAGACCCATTTTGGCTTCAGCCGGTGTCGGGGCTTTACGAATCAGATCGATGATCTCATCGATATTGGCCAACGCGAGTGATAAACCTTCAAGAATATGGGCTCTTTCACGCGCTTTACGTAATTCAAAAATGGTGCGGCGAGTGACAACTTCACGGCGGTGGTTAACAAAACACTTCAACATCTCTTTTAAGTTGAACAGTTTTGGTTGACCGTTATCAAGTGCCACCATGTTAATGCCGAACGTCGTTTGCAGTTGAGTATTGGCATAAAGATTATTTAATACCACTTCCGCCACAGCATCGCGACGACACTCAATTACAATGCGCATACCGTCTTTATCAGACTCATCACGTAATGCGCTAATCCCTTCGACTTTTTTCTCTTTTACTAAATCGGCAATTTTCTCAATCAAGCGCGCTTTATTCACTTGATAAGGAATTTCACTAACGATGATCGTCTCTTTGCCATTTTTCTCGGTTTCAATTTCCGCTTTTGAACGCATGTAGACTTTGCCGCGCCCCGTTTTATAGGCGTCAACAATGCCCTTACGACCACTGATCAGAGCAGCAGTTGGGAAATCTGGACCTGGGATATACTCCATCAGCTCATCAATAGTAATATCTTCATTACTAATGTAAGCCAAACAGCCATTGATCACTTCAGTCAAGTTATGAGGCGGGATATTGGTTGCCATACCGACCGCAATACCAGACGAGCCATTCACCAATAAATTAGGAATTTTTGTCGGCATGACAGCAGGAATTTGCTCTGTACCATCATAGTTAGGTACAAAATCAACCGTTTCTTTATCTAAATCGGCCAAAAGCTCGTGAGCAATTTTCGACATCCGAACTTCGGTATATCGCATCGCTGCCGCTGAGTCACCGTCAATCGAACCAAAGTTACCTTGGCCATCGACCAACATATAACGCAGAGAAAAAGGTTGCGCCATACGTACAATTGTATCGTAAACCGCACTATCACCATGTGGGTGATATTTACCAATGACGTCCCCTACTACACGAGCCGATTTTTTGTAGGGTTTATTCCAATCGTTACCCAAGACACTCATCGCGAACAACACGCGACGATGCACTGGTTTTAGACCATCACGCACATCTGGAAGAGCACGACCAACGATGACTGACATCGCATAGTCTAAGTATGAACTTCGTAGCTCATCTTCAATGTTTACGGGTGTGATCTCTTTAGCTAGATCGCTCATAGAGCCATTATCCCTCTATAGTTTGATCGGATTATTCAAACCACACTCAGTTTTGCTCGACAACGAGCCTTGGTTTAACTGTTTTGTTGGCCGAATAATATTGATACTTATAAGGTTGAAAAATATAACACAAGTTGACCCATTTCGGCATCACTTTCCCTGCCCTTTTATCAGGTTGTGACCGTGGTTAAGTATCAACTGCCGAGAAATCACACATTCGTCTTATATCTAACTGATAAGTGGTTACTTTTCCATCAACTCTCTTTGGGTTAAAGATAACGGCTGGTGTGTATTGCTCAGCGGGTTATAATGAGCGCTTATTCGTGTGGAAAACATAGGCAATCAGAAGTATGACCAAAGCACAAAATGTCGATCCAAATGAAATTCAAAAATTTGCCGATATGGCATCACGTTGGTGGGATTTAAACGGCGAATTTAAACCATTGCATCAAATTAATCCGCTACGTCTTAATTACGTGCTGGATAATGCTAATGGTTTATTTGATAAAACCGTACTGGATGTTGGCTGTGGCGGGGGGATCTTAGCCGAAAGTATGGCTCGAGAAGGCGCAATCGTGACTGGCCTTGATATGGGCAAAGAACCATTGGAAGTGGCTCGCTTACACGCGCTTGAAACAGGCACAACGCTGACTTATCTACAAAGTACCGTCGAAGATCACGCCCAGCAATATCCGCATCATTATGATGTGGTCACCTGTATGGAAATGCTCGAACACGTACCCGATCCTCTCTCCGTGGTCAAAGCCTGTGCTCGTTTGGTGAAACCCGGCGGCCATGTGTTTTTTTCTACCTTAAACCGCAATATTAAATCTTATCTATTTGCGATTGTCGGTGCTGAGCAACTGCTCAAGATTGTGCCGAAAGGAACCCATGACCACAGCAAGTTCATTCGCCCTTCTGAGCTGTTACGTATGATTGATCAAACTGCGTTACAAGAACAAGGCATCACTGGTTTGCATTACAATCCCCTTACTGATCGTTACCGTTTGGGAAAGAATGTGGATGTGAATTACATCATTCATACCCGAGTGCTCTAAAATAACCGCTCTCTTTGCTCATCGATAGCAAAGAGCGTTGGCAACCATAAGTAGAACGAACAACGGGTCTTGGGCATCATGACCAGCACATTTATCGTGTCAATTGGTGCTTGACAAGACCTTAGTAAACCTTTGACTCGGGTCTCAATCTTTACTGAAAAAATTACTGAAAGATCAAGTCATTTTTTTTTAAGCTTGGTTAGTAAAAAAGCAATCTGCAAAGGCAGATTTTTTACCATTAAATCTACCCTTTGATTGTCGGTAAGTAGCTACTAACTGAATTTTTTTATTTCTCAGGTTATCCACAATATGTGCAAGTTCTGTAACTTGCATTCATGACCAGATAGCACTATCTTGTAACCCGAACACTGATACACCCCTATATATAGTGTTTCTCACCACTGGCTGTAGGGCGATTTTTATCACAAAGCCAACGTTTGATTTACAATAATTACACCAAAACATGGCTTTTATCAGTTTTGTTAGGGAAATAAAGCAGAATGAACCAACAACTTACTGTCACCAAGCGTGATGGCCGCAAAGAAAATATCGATTTAGATAAAATTCATCGCGTAATCGAATGGGCCGCTGAAGGTCTGGATAACGTCTCCGTTTCACAAGTAGAACTGCGCGCTCACATCCAGTTTTATGACGGGATCACCACCTCTGATATCCATGAAACGATCATCAAGTCTTCCGCTGATTTGATTTCTGAAGAGACACCAGATTACCAATATCTTGCAGCAAGGCTCGCGGTATTCCATCTACGCAAAAAAGCCTATGGTCAATATGAGCCACCCGCACTCTATGATCACGTTTCTGCAATGGTCGCAAAAGGTAAGTATGATAGTCACTTACTTGAAGATTATAGCGCCGAAGAATTTGCGATGATGGATACGTTTATTGATCATCGACGCGATTTAGATTTTTCTTACGCCGCCGTCAAACAGCTGGAAGGCAAATACTTCGTACAGAACCGAGTCACTGGACAAATTTACGAAAGTGCACAATTTTTGTATCTGTTAGTGGCCGCTTGTTTATTCGCCAAGTATCCCAAAGCAACACGTCTTGATTTTGTTAAACGTTTTTACGATGCGACGTCGACCTTTAAAATATCACTCCCGACACCGATTATGTCAGGTGTGCGCACCCCTACGCGTCAGTTCAGCTCGTGCGTGTTGATTGAATGTGGTGATAGCTTAGACTCGATTAATGCAACGGCAAGCTCGATTGTCCGTTACGTCTCACAACGAGCAGGGATCGGCATTAATGCTGGACGCATTCGCGCATTAGGCTCTGAAATTCGTGGCGGTGAAGCATTCCATACGGGTTGTATTCCATTTTACAAGTATTTCCAAACGGCGGTGAAATGCTGCTCACAAGGTGGCGTTCGTGGCGGTGCAGCAACGGTATTCTATCCTTTGTGGCACGGTGAAGCAGAATCCTTATTGGTTCTGAAAAATAACCGTGGTGTCGAGGAAAACCGTGTTCGTCATATGGACTATGGAGTTCAGCTCAATAAACTGATGTACAGACGCTTAGTAGAAGGCGGCAATATTACCCTCTTTTCACCGTCTGATGTCCCTGGCTTATATGACGCTTTCTTCCAAGATCAAGATGAATTTGAACGTCTGTACGTTAACTATGAAAATGACCCTAGTATCAAAAAACGTACCGTCAAAGCGTTAGAGATCTTCTCGCTGTTAATGCAAGAGCGTGCCTCAACAGGTCGGATCTACATTCAAAACGTTGACCACTGCAATACTCACAGTCCATTTGATGCCAGCGTCGCACCAGTACGTCAATCGAATCTGTGTTTAGAGATTGCTCTACCTACCAAACCACTGACGAATGTCGAAGACGATAGCGGTGAGATTGCACTCTGTACCCTGTCTGCCTTTAACTTAGGTGCAATAGAAAAACTCGATGATTTCGAAGAGTTAGCTGAATTGGTGGTGCGTGCATTAGATGCTCTACTCGATTATCAGGATTACCCTCTTCCAGCGGCTCGTAAGTCAACCATGAACCGCCGTACGTTAGGCGTAGGTGTTATCAACTACGCTTACTACTTGGCAAAACACGGTGTGAAATATTCCGATGGCAGCGCGAACGGATTAACGCATCGTACCTTTGAAGCGATGCAATATTATCTGCTTAAAGCCTCGGTGTTGTTAGCGAAGGAGCAAGGCCGTTGCCCTGCATTTAACGAGACTAACTACGCTAAAGGTCTGCTACCGATCGACACGTACAAAAAAGATCTTGATGCATTATGTGATGAACCATTGCATTACGATTGGGATAGCTTACGTACTGAGATCATGGAGTTTGGTTTACGTAACTCAACGTTGACCGCTTTAATGCCGTCTGAAACGTCATCGCAAATTTCTAACGCGACCAATGGTATTGAACCACCACGTGGCTATGTATCGGTCAAAGCGTCTAAAGATGGCATTCTTAAGCAAGTCGTTCCTGAGTTCATCAAGCTTAAAGAAAATTACGAGTTGTTATGGAATATTGGCTCTAATGATGGTTACCTGCATTTAGTCGGTATTATGCAGAAGTTCGTTGATCAAGCGATTTCAGCGAACACCAATTATGATCCAAGCCAGTACGATTCTGGTAAAGTTCCGATGAAAAAACTGCTCCAAGATCTGCTCACTGCGTATAAGTATGGCGTAAAAACGCTTTACTATCATAACACGCGTGATGGCGCTAAAGATGATCAAAAAGATGCTGTGCAAGCACAAGATGATGACTGCGCTGGCGGCGGATGTAAGATCTAAGCAACTTTTTTGAATGTTATTCACTGATAATTTGTATGCCCCTTGCAGAGTAAGGGGCTAAACGGATGAAACCACTATGGCTTACAGCACTTTTACTCAGAAAAAAAATGACCAACTGAAAGAACCTATGTTTCTTGGTCAACCAGTCAACGTTGCTCGTTATGACCAGCAAAAATATGAAATTTTCGAAAAACTGATCGAAAAACAATTAAGCTTTTTCTGGCGACCAGAAGAAGTCGATGTATCGAGCGACCGAATCGACTATGGTAAATTACCTGATCATGAAAAGCATATTTTTATCTCTAATTTAAAATATCAAACTCTGCTCGATTCTATTCAAGGACGCAGCCCGAACGTTGCGCT
>NZ_WXWI01000031.1:0-2010 GCF_009904895.1 Vibrio sp. V31_P5A7T61 | reverse complement strand
TTTTTGTGGTTACGGTGTTATGCGGAAACTTGGTAGTAGCGTTGTCAGCCCCTTAAGCGGGCGTTAGTTGAATAAGGAAATTCAGTGGATATATTCGGATTATTTTCGGAAGCATTTGCTCAAGTTTGGTATTTAATACCTTTATTATTCGTCATCTCGCTTTTTAAGAGTCGGTGGTTTAAAGGTGTGTTTGGCGAATTTCTGGTAAACAAACTACTGTCCCAGTTGCCGACATCAGATTATACGCTGGTAAAAGACGTTACTTTGCCTACAGAAGACGGTACAACTCAAATCGATCATATTGTTGTATCTAAGTTTGGTGTTTTTGTAATCGAAACTAAGTACATGAAAGGTTGGATTTTTGGTTCAAAAGATCAAAAGCAGTGGACGCAGAAAATCTATCGTCATTCGTCTAAGTTTCAGAATCCCCTTCATCAAAATTACAAGCATGTTAAAACGCTGGAATTATTGCTAAATATAGACTCATCAAAAGTACACTCAGTAATTGTGTTTATTGGCGACAGTACGTTCAAAACGGAAATGCCTGAAAACGTCACTTATGCACGAGGCTGTTTAAACTACATCAAGCAGATCGATCAACCGGTTTTTTCAGATGCAGAGTATATTCAGCTCATCGATGCAATTAACTGCGTCAAACTTGATCGAGGTGTTGTAACAGATTTTAAGCATCGAAAGCATGTTAAAGAGCTGGTTGCATCAAAAGAGTCCGTAAAGCAATGTTCGCGTTGTGGCTCAGAAATGGTTCTGCGTGAAACTAAGCGTGGTGAGAATAAAGGGAAACAGTTTTGGGGTTGCTCTGGATTCCCTAAGTGTAAAACTGTAGAAAAATTCAACTAACAAACGCCTCAAGAGGGACTGTCAACGCGTGGCGTTTCCAGTCCCATTGAGCCGCGGTGGTTACGGTAGTTGTGATTGAGTTTGGTGTTATGCGTTGCCAGCCCCTTAGGCGGGCGTTATATGTCATTGTAGTTAATCAAAAATATTGGAGTATTATGCCTCTCAGTAAATTAACGATTCCCGATACCGAAAGGATAATTGAAAAAGGTACTAATAGAGAAGTTATTCATGTTAATGACCCTCATGCATTGGTAAAGGTTGCTGGATATTTGAAGTTTAGTCATGCTTTAACTGACAAGAGTGAAGGCATTTACTTCAGAGGAGAAAGGAAAGTTTACGGTTCTCTATCTCCGACAATATTTAGAAATATCCATCAATCAAAATCAAAAGAGAATCGGATCGTTTCTGTTCGTAATGCTCTCAAGGAATTTAATGATAAGTGTCATATTTTCCAAGGTTTTGGAGAGTATGCTCATGAGCCATTGATTCAACATTACGGCGTTCATACTACATGGGTTGATCTTGTAGATAACTTTTGGATAGCGCTATGGTTTGCGTGCCATCGTGCTAAAGGCGCTGGTGAGTGTGGGCAATATCTGCATTTCGAAAGGCGTATACCCTCAGAAGAAGATAAATACGCTTATGTTGTGTTAGTCGGTGTGGATATTCAGAAGCGAGATAAATTTAAGCCAGGTTATTTCCACGGTCCCAACACTGAGATGGTTGATTTACGTATGGCTGCACCATCTGTTTTCTTACGTCCGCACGCACAGCACGGTTTGCTTTTCAGATGTAAAGGTGTAAACAACGAGCGTCCAAATGATTACTCTAAACAAATTAGAGGGATTGTTAGGGTTAAGTTGTCCGACGCTCTTGACTGGTTGGGCGACGGTAAAATGGTTGGGACCCATTCTCTATTTCCGCCTCCGTTCTATGATAGTGGTTACCGTATTCTTATTGAAAGTGGAGCCCAAATCGATAAGCACATTGGTAGTATTGGTCTAGTGGGAGCCTAGACATATAACAATCAATTTAAGAGGGATTCACAACGCTTGGCAGTTTTGCTTCTACTTCAAAATGAGTGTTTATGGCACAATGCTTTAGGTTTGGGTGGAGGCGTTGTTCACCCCTTAATTGGGCGTTATGCTTTAT
>NZ_WXWI01000010.1:0-2036 GCF_009904895.1 Vibrio sp. V31_P5A7T61 | reverse complement strand
GTTATCTACTACATGCAAATAATGTATTTATTTAATAAACATGGTTCTATAAAATGGCTGTTAGGATTGATGAGCTATTTTATTATAAATAGTGCACAAGCTACTTTTTATGGCCCCATTCCAAAGTGTGTGAGAGTTAGTCATGCTCCTAGTCATGTGGCGAATAAGCCTAACTCTGGTAATTTATGGGGTGTACAGGCTGAATATGGTACAACAGGAGTTTGGACGGGGGCGACAGACTCTAACTACACTAATATGAGAATGCCTGATCCGAATATCACCGATACTAGCTTTCAGCCAGTAGGAACAGTGCTAAGCTCTTCTATTAAAAGCTTTTTAGAGTTTGCTGAATCTGGAAAATATTCACCAGAACAAGTACTTTACAAATGTCCGGCAGGCACAGAAAATGTTATTTCCGAAATGTATTCAACAAATGGTGATTACCGTTTTGGTGGTTACGATGATATGGAGGTCGGGCAATACTTCGGTATGCCAGGAGTTTACTCTACAAGAGTAAAAGGATTGGGGTTTCGTATTACGAACCTTTCTACGGGTGAGTATTTCTCTCATAATTGGAAGTCTAGACCATTGACTGGATTGGATAGAGATCAATACGGTAATATTTTAGTAAAGGCAAAGAACTTTAGTAATATTAAAATTGAGCTGATCAGAATACCAGACATTCATCCTAATGGTAATAGCCATCCTAGTTGGAGTGGGTATGATGTATCAAAACAATTTGATGACACACAACCGATAGGTTATTTTGCTGTTCGACTGCCTTTATCGACAAATTTTAATAACTTAGAGGGCCCAACACCAGGATTAAATCATAAAAATCATTATCCAGGTTGGTATCAATATTGGCCTGCAACAATTGGATTATACAAAAGTTTTACTACACGTAGACTACCAACATGTAGAGTAAACTTTGTTACACCAACCGTAACATTTCCAAGAATTAGTGTTGCGGAGTTAAATATAGGATCTTATAGTAATGCTAGTTTTTCTGTATCTTATAACTGTCAAGCTGGATCTGTTTTAGGGTCAGGTCAAGATCAAGTTAGTATGTTCTTTTTACCCACGGCTGCTAATTTTAAAAAATCAGAACAGTTATCATTAACTTATAATGGCATATCAACACCATATTTATTAAGTGAAAACTATGAATCTGAAAACACTGCGAAAGGTGTTGCTGTTACCTTTTATGATCAATCAGGAAGACAGCTAAGCTTTTCAAATCCCGATAATTATTTCTCGGTTGTACATAATCCAGGTAGAATAACGCCTATCGGCTCACCTGTTGGTAATAATACCTACTCTATGAATTTTGAGGCTAAGTTGGGAAAAATACCTAAAGGTAATATTAACGTAACACCTGGTAAATACCACGCTACTGCGCGTGTAGTAATGAGGGTTAATTAATTTATGCGTAGCACTATTCTTTTTTTTATAAGTTTACTCTTTGTAAACCCAGTTTTATCAGGAGTTACAATGGAAGGAACAAGAGTTATTTTTGATTCCTCTAAGCTGTCACAATCGGTGATAGTGATGAACACAAATGACTACGATGTGATCGTTCAGTCTTGGGTTGATGATGGTAACTTAAATAATAAACCGGATAGTGCTATAGCTCCAGTTATTACAAAGCCGGCTCTTTTTAATTTAAAACCAGGTGCTTCTCAGATAATACAATTGATTAATGTATCTCAAGTTGAATATGAAGAAGAAAAATTATACTGGCTAAACTTATATGAAATCCCTCCAATCGATACAGCATCGAATGATAAAATAATATTAACTATGCAAAAACAGTATAAATTATTTTATCGTGCGCCATTAATTAGTAAATCAAATTCAGAGATCATAAGAGCAATTAATTTCACTCTCATATCAGAAGATAAAGATGGTGAAATTAAGTATATACTTAAAATAGAAAACAAAACATCTATTCACATTAATTTTGCTAGCGTTGTTATCGACGAACAGGTTTTAGATGCTTTCCCAAGCATCGTAAGGCCAAACAGTATTTATAC
>NZ_WXWI01000035.1:0-2416 GCF_009904895.1 Vibrio sp. V31_P5A7T61 | reverse complement strand
GTTGCGTTGCTCACCCCTTAACGCGGCGTTATGCTTTATTGAGCCTCAGCAAAATCAATACATAAATTTTAATGGGAAAACTCAGTCTGATTTAGAAGTTTTCCTATTCTAATTCATTGATATTATGAGTTTATTGTTCTTTTTTGTGGCTATTGAAAGTTGATCGATGCTTGTGCTTTTTCGGCAACTTTGCCCTGATAAATTGTGCTCGAAAAAGGTTCGATTTTTGCTGAAAGGTCTCTTTCTTTGTTGTTGCTTGTTCATTGATTCCACCGGCTATTTCGCTTCAGCATGTTTGGGATCTCATTGGCTTCTTGCTTGCTGACAGTATTTGGTTAGCGCAAGTTTATCGATGATTGTGCGCTTTTGTCCGGCTCTGCCCTGATAAATTGTATGTGTAAAAGGTTCAACTGTTGCTGAAAAGTCTCTTTCTTTGGTGTTGTTTGCTCCTTGATTCCGCAGGCTAATTCGCTTCAACCTATTTGGGATCTTATCAGCAACAATGATTGCTGAAAGTAGGCAAGTTTATCATTTTGAGTTAAAGTGCTGCGAACAAATGAATTTTTTAAAAGTTCAATGTAATCAATGAGTAATAAAGCATAACAAACGCTTCAAGAGGGACTTCCAACGCGTGGCATTTTCATTATGCGTTGATTTTGGTGGTTACGGTGTTATGCGGCAAGTTGGTAGTAGCGTTGTCAGCCCCTTAAGCGGGCGTTATGCGCCTAAGCATAAAAAAGCATTCATATTTGTAAAATTAACAGGGATAAAAATTGAGCAAAGTAATTCTAAAAGGCTTCATCATTGTTCCACAGTCGGAGTTAGCAACTGTGCTCAATGAATTAGACAATCATATTTGTTTGACGAGATCAGAGGATGGCTGTTTGATTTTTGAAGTCACGCCAAACGAAGAAAATCCATGTCGATTCGATGTATATGAAGAGTTTAGAGATCAAGCTGCTTTTGAAAATCATCAATTAAGAGTTAAATCGTCTATGTGGGGCAAAGTTACCATTAATGTTAAACGAAATTATGAGGTTACGGGGATTTGCGCATAACAAACACTTAAAGAGGGACTTCCAACGCGCAGCATTTTCGTTATGCGTTGATTTCAGTGGTTTTAATGTTGTACTGAAACTTGGTAGTAGCGTTGTCAGCCCCTTAAGTGGGCGTTATGCTTCTAAGAGGTCTTGTATGAAATTTTATTTGATGGTTTTTTTATCTTTCTTTGCAACAATTTCATTTGCGAGCGAAAGAATGGTGTTCTTTTCGATGGTGTCACCACCAGAGCAAGTTCAAGAAGGACATAAACTTTATCAGTCTTGCTCTTTAATAGAGCGTGGTTCTGAAATAAAAAGCCAATACTACAAAGTCGATGGACAGAGAAATGGCAGGTATTGTTCTGTAACAATTGAAGCAGAGCCATTTAACTCACATTTTCGCTTCTGTGCTCTATCGAAGCATGAGGGTGGCCCAAATGATGCAAAAGGAATGTGCAGTTTTCAGAGTGTAAATGGCGGCTTTTCATTCACTGCTGAAAATTCGGAACCAAGTGACTTATACGCGTCAAAGTATTGTTACTTCGTATGTTTGACCACCGAACAGGCGGTGCCAAACGTGAATACTAAATCCGATTAAAAATTTATCACGTGACAAGTGTAATCTACTGTACAGCGATTATTAACTCACCCGAAGCATAACAAACGCTTCAAGAGGGACAGCCAACGCGCGGCATTTTCGCTATGCGTTGGTTTTTGTGGTTACGGTGTTATGCGGTAAGTTGGTAGTAGCGTTGGCTGCCCCTTAAGCGGGCGTTATGACGCTCGAGTAATTTAAACATATGGAGATCTTATGGCTTACGTTATTGCAGACACAGGTTTTGCTAATCAAAAGCTGTATGCGTTTTATCCGGTACAGGATGAAGAACAAATCAATTGGAATTTAGTCAGTATCGTCAGTACTAATTATGATCATGATGGCTCAATATTGTTAACCGCAGAAACACTCCGAGAGCTTCAGGAAAAGAACGTAGCAATATTTGAGTCTAAAAAATCAGCGAAAGCTGTTTACCATAAGTTAGGTATAGCAAATTGCAGGTATGTGAGATTAATATTAAGTATTACACATGAATTTAAAACACGTAATGGTAGCTATCGTTCATCTTGGACAGATTTGAATTCAAAGGTATAGCGTCTTAGTATCAAGTTTGAAGTGCAACGATCAGCGATAATATCCAACAAAACATTCCTCCGGTGTTTTAAAGCCCAGACGAGCTCTGGGTCTGTTGTTAAGTTTGTTCGCAATTGCGTTGCACTTTGCTTGAGTGAGAGTCGCCATCGAGGTGCCTTTGGGGAGATATTGTCGGATAAGTCCGTTGGTATTTTCATTGGTTCCTCGCTCCCAAGAGTGGTGTGGG
>NZ_WXWI01000048.1:0-2454 GCF_009904895.1 Vibrio sp. V31_P5A7T61 | reverse complement strand
ATTTATAATGGATACACGTATGATTAAAAGCTTATATAAATTCTTTCCAGCTAGAGAGAGTTTTTTTGATAATTTTCTAATAAGAGTTTCCAGTAAGGATTCTTTAAATGATCCATTTGAAGTTAACCCATCAATTGATTTTTACATGGATTTTTTTGACAAGGTAGGCTATCCAGGTTATTTGCGTGGTTCAAAAGACAAGGATGTGCTGCACAACATTTTAGAAACATCGACTAACTATTCAAAATTAAACATTCATCCATTAGAGTCTCTTGGTGTTATTAGCTTTACTGAGGACAAAGAAAATTTACTTATGTGGTCTCACTATGCTGACCAACATAAAGGTTTTGTTATTGAATTCGATATTGAACATGAGTTTTTCTCTAAGACACACTTTAATGGAAATGAATTTGTAGGTGCTATTAATAGAGTCTTATATAGAAAAGAAAGGTTAAAGTCGCTCAATGAATACATGGTGGAGGTATATTTCCATAAATCTGACGAATGGATATACGAAAAAGAACATCGTCTTCTTGTTTCTTTAGATGCCGTTGATAGGAAATTCATATTGAAGAGAAACAAGGATAAGTTTATTAATGAGTTTGAGATTGATGAGGTTTTTTATCTGACTTTGATGATAATTTAATTGAGATAAATAATAAGTCTTCATGTTATTTAAATTATTCTTCGGATGTTTTGTTTATGATTTATGTGCCTAAAGATTGTATAAAGTCAATAACATTTGGTTGTAGAACTGACGAGTCTTTTATTGAAAGTGTAACGAAGAAAATTAAAGAAATTAATAATGATATTAAAGTTTTCCGTTCATGCGTAGATAAATATGAATATAAGGTTTACTTTCGTGAACAATAAATATAACAAACGCTTCAAGAGGGACTTCCAACGCGCGGCATTTTTATTATGCGTTGACTTTGGTGGTTTCAGTGTTATGCGGAAACTTGGTAGTAGCGTTGTCAGCCCCTTAAGCGGGCGTTATATTTTGCTTGGAGTTCAGCGTATGAAAATTACAAATTCTACCTTTAGAGGGGGGGAGCCTGCTCGGGCTAATGCATGTGTTGGGAATAATGGTTCTCCTAGTTACGTTGAATACGCAAAAGGTTTCTCCAAAGCAGCTAACTTAATTATTGATCAAGCACTTGACTATGAAAATATAGATTTTCATGTAGATGACATGGTTTATCCAGCATGCTTCAACATGAGACATTCTGTCGAACTAAGATTGAAAGGTGCAATCGAAGATCTTGAGGTTATTGCTAAATGGCAAGGGCGTCGAATTGAATTCGATTTAGTAGGTTCTCATGATATTGGGAATATTTGGGAGTTTTTTAAACGAGAATCAGAAGCTATAGATATTCGATATCAATCTATCAATGAAAAGATTGAACCTACCATATTAGATATCGCAGGTGTTGACGCAACAGGTCAAACGTTTAGGTATCCCGTTGATCGAGATAGCCGAAAGCACTTAGCAGAAGTCGCCATCATCAATTTTAATGTTCTAAAAGCTAAATTTACATCATTAGAAGAAGAGCTTGATAACTTACTATTCCTGACTGAATTCCTGAGAGAGGAATACTCATTAAATACATTCACGGCAAAGTTATCAAGACAGCAATTATTTTCTTTGGCAGATGAACTGCCAAGTATTACTTCATGGCGCAATGACACCTTTAAAGATACTAAAAAGAAACTTATGGAACGGTTTTCTTTAGGAAGTCGAGACCTTAGTAAAGCAATAGATCTCATAAAATCTAACTATGAATTAAATCATAGAATAGGCTCGCGCTTGCCACTTAAAGGTATAGATGAGTATGACTTGATTTGGTTCCTAGATTTTTGGATGGAATTAAATCCGGAGATATTATCTCGCAAAAATCATACAGGTGGTTTGGTTGAGTTCGAACTTGACTCAATGTTGGACTTACTAGATCGTAATGCAAAGGTTAAAGCAATGTTTTGGGATAATTTGAATGGCTATTTGACGCCTGAAAGCTTAGCTGGTTTAAATGCGATCTTCTATTTCGCTAGAGATAAGAAATTTTCTGAAAGGTATATCACTACCTATGAACATGAGTTGAAAGAATCGACAATGTACTTCAACGAGGGTGGCAGTGGTGTGTGGGATAGTATTATGCACATGGCTGATAAGACAAACTTTTTTGATAACTTAGTTATGAGCCTGTTTTGCTTACACTATGACGACTTAGCTGAGGAGTTGATTGACATCTATGGTGTAAGTGATGCTTTTAATTGGTTAGACAAAGCGAGAACGAGAGAGTTGTTCTCCCTTCCAGAATTAGCTGGGTACTAATGCAAAATATAACAAGCGTTCAAGAGGGATTCGCAACGCGTAGCATTTTCGTTATGCGTTGATTTTATTAGTTTTTAGTGCAATACGGTGAGTTGGTAGTTGCGTTGCTCACCCCTTAACGC
>NZ_WXWI01000024.1:0-2526 GCF_009904895.1 Vibrio sp. V31_P5A7T61 | reverse complement strand
GTAGTTGCGTTGCTCACCCCTTAACGCGGCGTTATGCTTTATTGAACCTCAGCAAAATCAATATATAAATTTTAATGGGAAAATTTAGTCTGACTTAGAGGTTTTCCGTTCTAATTAATTGATGTTATGAGTTTATTGTTCTTTTTGGTGGCGATTGAAAGTTGAACGATACTTGTGCTTTTTCGGTAACTTTGCCCTGATAAATTGTGCTCGCAAAAGGTTCGATTGTTGCTGAAAGGTCTCTTTCTTTGGTGTGGTTTGCTCATTGATTCCGCAGGCTATTTCGCTTCAGCATGTTTGGGATCTCATTGGCATCTAGCTTGCTGACAGTGTTTGGTTAGCGCAAGTTTATCGATGTTTGTGCGCTTTTGTCTGGTTCTGCTCTGATAAATTGTGTACGCAAAAGGTTCGATTGTTGCTGAAAGGTCTCTTCCTTTGGTGTTGTTGACCCCTTGATTCCGCAGGCTAATTCGCTTCAACTTATTTGGGATCTTATCTGCACCAATGATTGCTGAAAGTAGGCTGGTTTGTCATTTTGAGTTAAACTGCTGCGAACAAATGAACATTGTAAAAGTTCAATGTAATCAATGAGTAATAAAGCATAACAAACGCTTCAAGAGGGACTTCCAACGCGTGGCATTTTTATTATGCGTTGATTTTGGTGGTTACGGTGTTATGCGGAAACTTGGTAGTAGCGTTGTCAGCCCCTTAAGCGGGCGTTAGTTTTTTCAGGTCAAATCAATACAAACGTAGTTGGTCGATAAAATGAAAAATAAAAATGGGTATGTAAGTGTTAGTGGCTCCGAGATTTATTACGAGCTTTCAGGTAATCATGATGGCAAGCCCTTATTGATGCTTCATGGCGGTCTTGGTTCATTGAATGAGTTAAGTTCAATTCATAAATATGTTGCTGCTGACTATCAATTGATAAGTATAGATTTCCGTGGTCACGGGAAGTCTCTTTTAGGTGATCGTCCACTTAATTACATGCAATATCAACAAGACGTTCAGCATGTTCTGAGCTATTTGGACATCGATAAATATTCAATTTTTGGTTTCAGTGACGGTGGTATCGTAGGTTATCGGTTAGCAATACAAGAGCCGGAAAGGGTATCTTGTTTGGTGACACTTGGTTCGCAGTGGCGATTAGAAGCAGATGATCCATCGGTTGAATTACTAAGTGGTTTGACGGCTGAATTTTGGTCATCAAGGTTTGCCGATGATGTTGCTTTATATAAGGCGTCAAATCCTAAACCGGATTTCCCTAAACTCGTAGACGCTGTAAAAGCAGTCTGGCTTGATACAACAAAATCTGGTTACCCACATAAATTAGTTGAAAAAATTAGTTGCCCGACATTAGTAATGCGAGGTGATAATGACTTCTTGTTTTCGTTGGAAGAGGCAGCGGCTTTAAAGTCGAAAATTACAGGTTGTAGTTTTGCGAATATCCCATTGACAGGACATTCTTCGCATCAAGAATCTCCGGAATTGGTTGGTAAAATGTTAGAACAGTTCTTGTTGCAGCACAAAAACTAACAAGGCGTTCAAGAGGGATTCGCAACGCGTAGCATTTTTGTTATGCGTTGATTTTATTGGTTTTAGTTGAATGCGGTAAGTTAGTAGTTGCGTTGCTCACCCCTTAACGCGGCGTTAGCCTTATTCAAAAGGAGATTCTATGAAATCAGCAGTTCTTGTTATTGATGTGCAGAATATTTTGTTTGACCCAACACCTCAACCGTTTGAAAGAAATGAGGTTTTAACTCGCATCAATAAAGTCACAGATTGGGCGCGCCAAAAGGATATCTCAGTCATCTTTATCCAACATGAACAAACTGGGACTCCAATCGAATATGGCAGTGAAGGTTGGCAATTACAGTCATCATTACACGTTGAAAGTAGTGACCATTTTATACGCAAAACAACGCCAGATTCGTTTTTACGAACAAACTTGGAGTCGTTGCTGCAAGAACTCTGTATTGAGCATCTTTATATCTGCGGCTACGCCACAGAGTTTTGTGTAGATACAACTACGCGACGAGCTGCTGGTTTAGGTTACTCGGTGGATTTGATATCAGATGCTCACACAACTCAAAGCAAATCTCATTTGTCAGGTGAGCAAATCCGAGTACATCACAATGCAACATTGCCGAGTATTTCTAGTTTTGGTGTCAAGATTACAGCTGTATCGACACAATCTTTGACGTCATAAGGCTAACAAACGGCTCAAGAGGGATTGCCAACGCTTGGTGATTTTAGTGCAAAATTGCAGTTCAGTGTTTAAGTGTGTTTTTTAAGTTCGGCGGTGCGTTGTCAACCCCTTAGCCGGGCGTTATGCCTGTTAATGGACAAGGAGAGTTAAATGAAGATTTTAAAGGCTGCAATTTCTGAATTAGATCAGATTGTGAGTTTATTTGATGATTATCGTCAGTTTTATGGGCAAAAATCGGATATTGATGCTGCTAGAGAATTTTTGAGAAATCGGTTCGTTAATAATGAATCTGTGATTTTTTTAGCTATGACCGAAAA
>NZ_WXWI01000058.1:0-3239 GCF_009904895.1 Vibrio sp. V31_P5A7T61 | reverse complement strand
AAAACCGCCATTACCGACTTCACATAAAGCACCATAATTCTGCATGATGTATTTATTTTCTAGGCACTTAAATGACCTATAATCAGACTTTTCGTTGTTGTCCAAAAACGGGTAAACGTCTATTGAGGGTACTATGTTTAAGATCCTAATTTGCTCCTGAGCCATTGAAACAAATTGTTCAGATTTAAATTTAACCATTATTTCATCTGAAATAGCTAATGCTAAGTCACTAAAATGATGAGGTATAGGTCGGTAAGTATATTTACTTTCGCTACTCGGCTGTGAAACTGAGCGGTATAAATCCACTAGAGATAAACTGAGTTCCCCTCGTAATTTCTCAACAACAGGTAGCAACTGTACTACCGTACTATTAATTTGAGAAATAGGCTCTCTAAACTCTTCACTTAGTATTTTCTTTTCCGCAAGTGACACTGAACGCCGAGCTAACTCAATGTTATTTCGATAGTTAACAACACCTAAACCAAGTGCAAACGCTGAAACTACCGTTCCCAAAACAGACATAAAGTCAGTTATTTCCATATAACCTCTTAGTACACATAACGCCCAATTAAGGGGTGAACAACGCCTCCACCCAAACCTAAAGCATTGTGCCATAAACACTAAATTTGAAGTAGAAGCAAAATTGCCAAGCGTTGTGAATCCCTCTTAAATTGCTTGTTATATGCGTGATATCCACAGCGCAACTCCAAAGATAAAGACCGGGAGAAGTGAAAACATGAAATACACGGCATTGAAAAAGAAGACCTTTTCCTTTCGTTCCTTTTCATCAATTTCCATAATAAACTTATTAGCCTTGCTCAGATACCTATCGTCACTGACCACCTTATTGATAAACGCAGTAGTCAGGATTAGAGTCAAAAATATAACTAGGAAACCAAGCTCCGCACTTTTCCAAAAATTGGTAAACTCCAACAATGCAACATTTAGCACACCTACAGCTATTACTGTTGGAGTGGCAAGCCGTATGATTGTCGCCCAACATTTACCATTGAAATCTATGGATAGAATTCTTGTAACGTGGCAGATATACACAACGGATATCAATAGCTTTACTTCATCTGAAACTTTCAATTGAACTTCCATTTAGATTTGAGCATATAACGCCGCGTTAAGGGGTGAGCAACGCAACTACCAACCTTCCGCATTACACTAAAAACTAATAAAATCAATGCATAACAAAAATACTACGCGTTGCGAATCCCTCTTAAACGCCTTGTTAGCTGTTTATTGCTAAATATTTACGTCTTAGCCTACAAATTTTTATTCAACCATTTTATCGTATGATCTCTCATGTCGATGGAAAAATAATGCGATTCATCAGCTAAATTGAACTCAATTTCAGTATTATTTTTATCGTATCTACTCTTCACTTTCTCATAAAAGTCCTTCGCAAAATTGGCAGGAACCCAATCATCTTTCTCGCCATTTATAATCAACATAGGGCGAGTTTCATTTTCTATAAGGTACAAACATGGATCAATCTCTGCCATATGCCTAATAGCTAACTTCTCATCATGACTAAGAATCTTATTCACCGAATCTGCTTGTAAGGCGAACTTCTCCAAACCGACAAAATCGGGAGAGCCAAGAATTGGTACTGCAACTTTAATCAGTTGATTTTGGGTCAAAGAATAAAATGTGGACATTGCGCCCATAGAGATACCAACAACCGCAATCCTCGATCGATCAATCCGAATATCTTTCTGATAGTGATCAATGAGTGTATTTATGTCATCTGAATTCTGCTTGATAACCCCCGTCATTCTTTTAATAAAACTCGAATGACTACTGATATCTTGAGCATTACCATCATCTCTTTCGCCGTGTTTATCTGCATCAAAGCAGATAACAGAGTAACCCTGAAGAGCTAAATTTAAAGCTAGATTAGAACCTTCATATTTATCATTGTTCCACCCATGACAGATGATGACTAAAGGATTATTTACCGACTCTTTTTTACAATAGTGTAGATATACAATCTCACCCATCTTACTTTTTTCGACTACAACATCTTCCATGAACGCCCCATCTATTCTATTTTTCCATTTACGAGCACAATAAACCGTCAGACTTCAGAAAACAGCTAACGCCGCGTTAAGGGGCAGCCAACGCTACGACCAACTTTCCGCATAACACCGTAATCACAAAAACCAACGCATAATAAAAATGCCTCGCGTTGGCTGTCCCTCTTGAACGCTTTGTTATATGACTTTACGCGCGATGAAATGAACCGCATTACTGACATGACCTGAAATAGTTGAAGTTTCAGATACTTTCGACAATTCAATACTGAAGTTTGATAGCAAAGCCTCAATCTCTTTTGGCCGACTATGCCACATTTCGATACCTAAACCTGATAAGAAGTGTAGGCTTTCGATTGAACAAAACTCAGCTAAATACAACACACCGCTGGGTTTCAAAACCCGCCAGAGTTCAGATACTACTTTTTCACGAGAATCCTGAACAGGTATACAAGTCAATACTGCACATACCACTATCGCATCAAAATAATTGTTTGAAAAAGAAAATAAACCATCTTGTTGATAACGTAAATCAAGTTCAGGATATTCGGTTAGACCTCGATTAATCATTTCTTTTGATGAATCTACACCAACCAAATCCTTATAACCCAACTTCTGAAGCTGATTTGAAATACGTCCGTAACCACAACCAAAATCTAAAACTTTACCATTTCGGGGAATCGATATTAAAAAGTCTTCCACAGAAATTTCAAGATTGAAATCAACATGATCTGCAACATGATCCCATCTGATCAAAACTGGACTCCTTTAGTCATATAACGCCCGCTTAAGGGGCTGACAACGCGACTACCAAGTTTCCGCATAACACCGTAACCACCAAAATCAACGCATAATAAAAATGCTGCGCGTTGGAAGTCCCTCTTGAAGCGTTTGTATGGATAATAACTAACGAATCAGGGTAAAGTGAGACCCAGACTTTAGCTGCAACTAAAGTTCTCTATCTGATAGTTCGATTGAAGTGTGGCTCCTCTATCGAGAGACCGATAACAAGAGCGAACGTCAGATAGAACTCCAAGCACCACACTCGAATAGTCTTCTGGGTCTCGAACCCGCATTTAGCAAGCAAGAGTTAGCTTATTATGAATACAAATACACTGCAAAACATTAATGTCGGCGTTGATACCGGCAAGTCACAATTAGATATCTATATCCGTCCTCTCGATATCTATTTTAATG
>NZ_WXWI01000033.1:0-295566 GCF_009904895.1 Vibrio sp. V31_P5A7T61 | reverse complement strand
GGGTAGAACAAGAGGTATGGGGAATACTGATTGCTTACAATCTGGTTCGCTTAGAAATCAGCCGCATTGCGAAAGAAGCCAAGGTATCACCTCTTCGAATAAGCTTTATGATGGCACTTCGAGATATCCAAGATGAACTGATGTGGTGTGCGATAGCCTCACCCGGCTCAATCCCTAAAAAGTTGAGGGCAATGCGAGAGCGAGTAAAGCGTTACATTCTTCCAGAACGAAAAAAACGGCCCAAATCCAGGACCGTTCGTATGAGTAAAACTCGCTACCCAGTTCGTTCCAAACACGCTAAGTGATAGGAGTTAGGTTGTTAATTCCGGCTTGTTTGGGTTCAGTTACTCCGCTTTACTGAGCACAATCTGCCGCTCAGTCACCGTTTCTGCTTCACTGTGGCTGGGTAAAATGCCTAACGTATGTAAAAAGCCTTTTAACATAATGGCATAGATAAACATCATCGGCAGACCGGCAACCACACACAGTGATTTAATGGTCTCTATGCCGCCGCCCGCTAAAAATACACTGAGACTGATCAAACCAATAGCCGCCGCCCAGAGTAGCTTGACTCGATTGTCAGGATCGCCATTCAGTTCAAGTTGATTGGTGGTTAACATCGCCGTGGCGACACTGGCGCTCGACATGGTGGTCAACATTAAGAAAAACTGGATGATTAAAAACAAACCGAGAATCCAACCACCGCCGGGTAAGGTTTTGATCAGAGAAACTACGGCGTAGGTTAATCCTCCTTCCGCCATCCACGCTTGAACGGGTAAGCCGCCTAGCATTTGCGCCCATACCGCATAACCACCGAAGATAGAGATGAAAAATGCGCAGCCTAAAGCGCCCATCGAAAGGGTATAAAGGATCACCTCTTGAATAGTACGACCACGTGAAATACGGGTGATAAAGAGCCCCATCATGATCAAATAAGCGTAATACCAAAACCAGTAGTATTGCGTCCAACCTTCAGCAAAGCCACTTTGCTGAACCGGATCGGTCCACAAAGACATTCTAAAAAAGCTATCTAGCATCACGCCTAATGAATCGGTAAAATTATTGACGATAAAAACGGGCTGAGTGACCAGCAGAACAAACAGCGCAAACACAATCGCCAAGGTCACTGTCCAGTTTGAAATTTGATTAATGCCTTGATTAAAGCCCACCAGCATCACCGCGACTAATGAGCTAACAAACAACGCAATAATCGTCCCTTGTAAACCAAGGCTGTTATTGATCGCCAATAAATCGGCAACCCCTGTACTCACCAGCGTCACCGTTAACGCCAATGAGCTAGCAAAAGCGGCCAGCGTGCCAAAAATCGACAACAGATCGATACTTTTACTGACCAGCGGGTGATTGCCGACTACGGATGAACATAGACTCGACACTTTTAGAGTACGCCTTTTCTGCACATAAAAAGCATAGGCAAAAGGAATCGCGGGGAAACAGTAAATGGCCCAGCCAGTGATCCCCCAATGGAAAATCGAATAGGTCACAGCCCAAGCGGCGGCTGGGTAACTATTCGCTTCAGCAAATAGAGGCGGCGATTGCAGGTAATACATCGGCTCACCAATCGCCCAGTAAATTAAGGATGCGCCAACACCAGCGGTGAAAATCATCCCACCATAAGAAAAATTGCTGTATTCGGTTTTTTCATCACCGAGGCGGATTTGGCCATGTTTTGAAAAGGCGAGCCAAAGTAAAAAACCGACTAACGCCAAACTGGCTAGTTGCACCAACCAACCGAACCAGTGACTCACCCACGCCATCGCTTGTCCAGCCATCGCTTGTGAGCTGGTAGGATAAAGCGCTGAAACGGTCAGTAACACCAGTACCAAAATAATCGCCGGGAAAGCCAAGCCATAGTTAAGATTTTTCAAGCGCCTGCCTCCAATCCTGTAAAGCACGAATATGGGTTGGGGTAATACCGCAGCAGCCACCAATTACGGTTGCGCCTAATCCATACCACTGCTGGGCAAACTCAAGGTAATCTTGCGCGCTGAACTCACGCATCGCCTGAACGGTTTGATTAGCGGCATGTTGCGCTTTAATTGGCGCAAAGCTATTGGCATATACCCCAATCTCGATCTCTTTTTCACGCCCATTCAAAGCACTTTTCGCTTGCGAAATAGCATCCGCCATCACTTCAGGTACTGAACAGTTGAATAAAATCCCAGCCCCTCCTGTTGCAGCAACTTGCTGAGCCGCATCCCCTACCGACTCTCCAGAACGCAGCAGCGCCACATCGCTGTCATCTTGCAAAGTAAACGCGTAATAACAAGGCTTACTTGATTGCTCTAAGACCTGTTGAATCATACTCAACTCTTCTAGGCTGGCAATGGTCTCGGCAATCCAAATATCAACATAAGGCTCTTGAGCCGCATACAGGGTTTGGGTGATCGCTTGTGCTGGCTGCACTTGAAACAGATCGGGGCGATAACTACCCATTGCCGGCGGAATTGAGCCTGCCACTTGCACAGTATGTGGCGCTTGCTGTGCAACCTCAGCGGCAATTTGCGCTGCTAAACGGGCTAATCTTGCACCATCGCTGCGATACAGTGCTTCGCCTAAATGAAAGGGCACGCAAGCATAACTATTGACAGTAATAATATCGGCACCACTATCAATAAAACTCTGGTGGGCTATACGAACATACTCTGGGGATTCAATCAGCGCTTGGGCGCTCCATAGCGGCTGGGAAAACGGCGCGCCAATGCGTTTTAATTCGCGGCCCATGCCGCCATCAAGAAGGGTAAATGTGCTCATGATCTTGTATCCATACTGCTTTATTGGTTAAAGCATTGAAGCATACTGTGAGCAAGATCATAGTGAATAAGCTTCAAATACAACATGAAAAATTTTCAGGTTAGAGATTTGATTTAAATGGACATTTTAGAGCTAAAAGTCTAATGCTTGATCTTCGTTCAATATTTGCTTGGCCAATATGATTGACGGAATCAATCATTATGTTAAATTCACCGCGAAACCTCCGTTTTATTTGCTGCCATAAAGAGCTTCTTATGATAAAAAAAATAATCCTAATTGCCGGACTGGCCCTTGCCCTACTGGGTTGTAAATCCGAAGATGATAGTGCTTCACGCGCTGATGCTATCAGTAATGAAAAACGCGATATCGCCTACTATTTAAGTCAACATTATAATTTATATTCAAACTCACTACAGAGCACACTGAATAATGACAATTTAAGTGTTTCAATTGCCGATTTAGTGAGTGACGGTCAAAGTCCAACACTAAGAGCTCGTGTTAAACAAGCGGATGAAACGATTCGTACGTTACAAGGTATAGAGGCGTTCACCGATGAGTTATTAGAGCTTCGTTTAGCTGACGGTACTATGCTCAAAGATCTACAACAAGGGCAACTGCCATTATTCGCCTTTGAACCCAAAGGTAATGAGCAAACATGGCAGTTTATTGAAGCATTTGATATCTATGGTAATATCCACCAACTGGATGTCTATCAGTTACCAAGTTTTCCTGTATTTGTTGTAGACAATAACAGCGCAAAATCGCTACAGGCAGGCTTACAAGCTATGCGTCAGGAATTGCAAAAATTGGGGCAACAGCCTATCAATCAATCTGACGATCTCCTGTCCACATCTCAAGCACGTAACCTCAATGTGTCGAATAAATCCGAAAGCCAACCACTTTCAACCACGGTATTGAAGAAAATTCGTCTTGAAGATGACAAAGAGCCTTGGATTTTAGGTAAAGCTGAGATTTATGCTCTCGTTACAGGCGTTGATCCTAATCGTGATAAACCGACGATTGATGTGGTTGATATGCCTTATTTAGATTATGACAAGATCGATTACTATCCTAACCAAGTGATGATCCATTGGTCGCGCTATCGTTGGGGAGCGGTTGATATTGTATTAATGGAGCAAGACAGTGGTACCGACTACAAAGAGCTAGCCAAACTGTTAGTTGAAGCGGCAGAAAAAGTCCTACAGTCAATTCCTGATCTTGAAGCTCAAGGATATTCAGTGATTGCCAATATCACTGGTAAAATTATCGATGCTATCCCGAGCGGCCTGCTGACTAACGATGATGACTTTGTTGATGTTTTCTATACCATTCAACAAGACAAGCCTTACATCGACCATCCAGGAACAACCAATAACGCACTGGTCACGTTAGAGCCTTTAACCATTTACCCCACTCGTTAATCTCAGTATTTCGTTTCCCTAAAACCGAAAGCAAAGCTTTCGGTTTTTTGCTGCCATTTCATAGATATTTATGCGATTTATAATAGATAAATAATCATTACAAATCGCCATGCCGTAAATCAATAAGACCAAAAAACGTACAGTTTTATTTACTTAATAATCTATCAATATCATAAAATTAACTAACCATTAACAATATGGTAAATAAAAACAAACACATTCACCCGCCTAATAATAGCTTTATTAATAAACGGTAAAACTGGCGAATGACTGCCATTGTTATGATCCTTGATGGGTGGTATTCGCCACTAACATTTTACAAGGATAAAAAAATGTTTAAGAAAAATTTCAAACGTACAGTACTGGCTGGATTATTATTGCCAACATCAATCTCACTGGCAGTTGCATCTCAGCTCAAGGATCAAGAAGTACCGAGTTTTACCCCCTCTGTTGCCGTTGAAAATCATCAAACAGAACAACGCTATTTTGTTACCTACGTGCCTGGGGCAACCAGCGGGCCTATGCGGATGAGTCAAAACGGCTTAACGGAAACTGACTTCTCACTGCAAAAAGCCGCTGATATATTAAGCACAGAGCAAGTAACCGTAATCAATCACCTCGAGTCATTACATACTTCTGTGGTTGAAATGACGCCAAGTCAAGCCAAGCAATTGCTCGATAATCCTGATGTGGCGATGATCGAAGTTGATCCAATACGTTACTTATTCGATGCAGAGATTGAACCTTACGCACAGCAAACGCCATACGGAATCCGTATGGTACAAGCGGATCAACTCTCTGACGTCTATGCAGCTAATCGTAAAGTTTGTGTAATCGATTCAGGCTATTTACGCAACCACGTAGATTTACCCAGCGCTGGTGTCACAGGCAGCACTTTCGCTGGCCATGGCTCATGGTTCACTGATGGCAATGGCCATGGAACTCACGTTGCAGGAACGATTGTCGCCCTAGATAATAATGTGGGGGTTGTCGGAGTCCTACCGTCTGGCTTAGTCGGCCTACACAACGTAAAAATCTTTAACGATTCCGGTGTCTGGACTCGCGCTTCGGATTTGATTCAAGCTATCCAATCTTGTCAAAGTGCAGGCAGTCATGTGGTAAATATGAGTTTAGGTGGTAGCCAAGGCAGCGTAACCGAACAAAACGCAATGCGTAACTTTTACCAACAAGGGATGCTCTTAGTTGCAGCAGCAGGTAACTCAGGAAACAGCGGCTTCTCATACCCGGCGTCTTATGATGCAGTGGTCTCAGTTGCGGCGGTTAACTCAAGTGGTAATGTGGCTAACTTCTCACAGTTCAATTCACAAGTTGAGCTTTCAGCGCCCGGGGTGAATGTTTTATCCACGGGAAATAATGGCGGCTACTTAAGCTATAGCGGAACCTCAATGGCTTCTCCTCACGTTGCAGGTGTCGCAGCGCTGGTTTGGAGTCACTTTCCACAATGTCGACCAGAGCGAATCCGTCAGTCACTCAGTCAAACGGCTCTCGATCGTGGTGCCGCAGGTAGAGATAATTTTTACGGTTGGGGGATAGTTCAAGCAAGAGCCGCCTATAACTGGCTATCTCGTAATGGCTGTTAGTCTCTAATATTAATACAACAAACAGGGTACTAAGTACCCTGTTTGTTATTTTCCAGAGACAAACCTAACCGTCTAAATTAATTTGTTTGATCAATTCTTCTTGTACACGGTCTGCTTCAGATAAGGGAATTTGACACGTTCCAGCAGCATGATGACCGCCGCCACCGTATTTGAGCATTAACGCACCAACATTGGTTTTGGAACTACGATCAAAAATCGATTTACCAGTAGCAAAAACAATATTCTGCTGTTGAAAACCCCACATTTTGTGAATCGAGATATTACAGTGAGGAAAGAGCGCATAAATAATGAATCGATTACCGGCGTAAATCACCTCTTCATTGGTTAAATCCAATAAAACAAGATTGCGATAGACTTTTCCACAACGTTGAATCTGTTCTTTAAATTTGACTTCATGCTCGCGATAAAGCTCTACCCGCTCCTGCACATCAGGCAGTACCAAAATTTGTTCAATACTTTGGGTACGACAATTCTCAATCAAATTCATCATTAAGTTATAGTTGGATACTCGAAACTCTTTGAATCGGCCGAGCCCAGTGCGAGCATCCATCAAGAAATTTAATAAGTTCCAACTTTGAGAATCGAGCACTTCATCGCGAGTAAATTGAGCCGAATCGCCTTTATCAACCGCCGCCATCATCTCTATCCATCGTTCTGGAAATACGGACTTCCCCCCATAATGATCCCATACTACACGCGCGGCAGAAGGTGCATTCGGGTCAATAACATGATTAGGTCGAGCGCCTTGATTACGAATGGTTTCTGATAAATGATGGTCAAACACCATATGCGCTTCTTTAACATAAGGTAAATTGGTAACAATATCGTGTTCGGTAATCTCTATCAGTCCATCTTGCATATCTTTCGGGTGTACAAACTTAATCTCATCAATCAACTCAAGCTGTTTGAGCAATACAGCGCACACCAAACCATCAAAGTCACTTCTCGTGACTAAACGGAATTTTTGTTGTTGTGACATGGCTAATTCCTTTATCTATTTTTTGTTATTCAACGGTGAAGAAACCGGAAAAATAAATACAGCACTCTTTAATATCATCGAGCTTAATAAAGCTCACCAATGATTAAAAATCAAATGAAACACTCTCTATCTGTTTATAAATCGACCCTCTTATGAGGGTCAATATGATTAATAGGCTTATGCATCAACTTATTAAGTTCGAATATGTTTAATCGCAGCATTTAAATCATCAACATTGTGCTGCAAATCCCTAACCACTGGACCAAGTTGATTGATGGCAATATTCATATCAGAAGATAGTGATTTAATATTACTGAGATTACTCGATATCTCATCACTCACTGTTAACTGCTCTTCCGTTGCCGAGGCAATAGAGGTATTAAGCTTATGGATTTCAATGGCCGAGTTTTGTATGGTACCCAATGCTTCATTAGCGGTAGACATATTCGTGCGTGTCGATTGCATTTTATCGGCACTGGAACGAATGGTTTTGGTAGACTGCTCTGCTTTTTCTTGCAGCGCAGAAATCATGGTTTCAATTTCACCCGTTGACTGTTGAGTTCGCTGGGCAAGAGAGCGAACTTCATCAGCAACCACCGCAAACCCACGCCCTTGCTCACCGGCACGAGCCGCCTCAATCGCCGCATTCAATGCTAGTAAGTTGGTTTGTTCGGCAATAGCCTTAATGACGTCAAGCACATTACCAACATTATTCGATTCATTCGCCAATTGCTGAATCACCTCAGACGTTTTGGTAAATTCGCTTTCCAGCTCACCAAACTCATGAGTCGTTTTATCAAATACCTGCTTACTGGTACTGGCTTCTTTTTCTGCACTACCGGCGTACTGCTCAGCCATCGTAGTACTTTCAGCAACGGTAGACAGTGCCGAGGTCATCTCTTCCATAGCGGTAGCCGCCATTTCTAGCTCTTGGCTCTGCTGATTCGCCACTTTTGCATTTTGCTCAGTCACATCACGAATCGTGTCTGAGATAGCAGAGATAGTATGGTTAACTTGGTTAATTTTGGTAATGGTCGAAGAATAACTAACCAAGACTTTGTTGATAGTCGAACCAATGATCCCGAGTTCATTATTACTCTTATCATCCACTCGTAGGGTTAAATCTGAATCCTTATCGACTTTTTGGAGCAAGGTTGCCATGCTGTCTATCGGTTTCACGACCTTACGATTGACAATGAAGTAGCCAAGAATGGCAATCACAAAGACAATCACTAATGAGATATTACCGATCAACACCGTATTTTTTACTTTCTGTGCGGCCTCATTCATCTGTTGACTGGTACGATTCTCCAGTTCAGTAAAAAACTTATCAATTGGAGCCATGATTTTGGCTTTTTCTTGATGGTATTGATTACTGTGTAATAACTCGATGGCCATATTACGATCCGGCGCTCTTCTGACGGTATAATTCCCACTCGCATCAGCAAACAGTCCTTTAACCGCATTCATGGCTTTGACTTCCATATTGACTAAGGCATCGGAGTTAGCTTGAGCTTCTCTCAGTAAGCGAAACTCTTGTTCAGTAAAGCCTAAATCACTCATCATTTGATTAAGCGAAATAGCCTTACCATCTCGTTTCGGTTTTTGACCATGTTGTAAAACAAGATCCCAATAAATGGTGTGGTAATTTTCTGGACGGGGTTTGTTTCCGTTACGAATATCTAAAATATCCATATACATTTTTTCGTACTTTTCATCACCGGTGACGACATAAGTACGTCCTAAACGGGTTAAATCATCAGAGCTTTGACGAAGTTCATCTGCCGCTTGATAGGATTGGTAACGAACTTGCGCCATATGTTCGACTTGGTGCATTAATCCATTGAGCTGTAGTACTGTCAATACACTGATAATAATACCCGCACCAATGACAGCAAATACGAGCTTCATAGTATTGTTGATAGTCATAACACCGCCTCTTTGTCTTTATCAACGAAAATAAATTAAGCCGTATTGTTTTTATTATTACTATCAGCATAGAACAGGGGGATAACTTATGAATGTTTTTTTTGTGACTTGTGAGAAAAAGACTGAACGCTTTTTGAACACACTTTCTTTACCATAGGCAGCGACAGGAAGGCATTAAGGGATAAAAATAACTCGTATGTTTGTGGGTAATGGATAAACTAAACAAAGAAAAATCATCAATCTAAGACTGAACACCACATCGAGGCTGTCACTACCATGAATACTTTCACCCATTACCAAAGCCCTTTTGGAGTCATGACGCTACAGGCTTGTCGACAAGGATTATTGGGTGCTTGGTTTGCTACCGAAACCACCATGCCAACAGACTTAGGTATCGAGTCCGCACACTGCCCATTACTTATCGACACCATACAGCAGCTAGAGGAATATTTTGCTGGCCAGCGCACCCAATTTTGTTTGCCTTTAGCCGCCACAGGAACACCATTCCAGCGATCGGTTTGGCAAGCATTGGGCAAAATTCCTTATGGCGAGACATGGAGCTATCAACAGTTGGCTGAAGCAATCGGTAACCCGAAAGCCGTCAGAGCGGTAGGATTAGCCAACGGAAAAAATCCACTTTCCATTATCGTTCCCTGCCATAGAGTGATTGGAAAAAATGGCAAACTAACGGGCTATGCGGGAGGTATAGAGCGCAAAGCAGGCTTATTAGCATTAGAAAGAGGCGATTAAGTACTGGGTACTAAAGCGCTCTCAGTATTACTTTTGTTCAGCTTCTAGACGCTCAATCTGCTTGTACATCTCATCCGCTTCAAAGGTGAGCTGCGAGTAAGTACGAATATCCCCTTTTCTCTGCGCCAGCATCGCATTTTCGAGCTTCAGAGCATGTTGCTTTCTGAGCTTTTTGCTTGGGTCAGATTTAAATATTGAAAACATTAAGCCATTCCTTGATTTGATAATTGGTCACATTAAAGTTCTACGTAGGATCTATTACCTTAGATCATTGATATAACATAACGACCAAAAACACCCACCGTTTGTAAAGTAAAAAACTTTTTATCGCCCACCAATCACCATACTTTTAATCTAGCTTGCTGGGCAGCGCCTGTCGGTCTGCTCTACGGTGCTATTGTCTTCCTCAGGTGAAGTAGACCATCTTTTACAGCACTGAATTATATAAAGAGCCGACAAATCACTACCAAACCATCCCGCGAAGTCAAGATCCCCTAAATTGAATAGAAGAAATACAACTGAGATTTCATACGAATAACGATACCGCGGATCACATCAAGAAAAGAAAGGAAACCTATCGGTTTTTCGCCGCTGACCCAAGCCAAACCGACCGAACCAACAGGTAAATCATAACCTTCAGGTTCCTCGATTTTTAAACGAACAAAGTGATGTTTATTGGCTAAGTTCTTACCTGTGGTTACTCTTATCGAATCATCCCAACCCAATAGATTTCCCTGTGCTTCTCCTGTCGCCTCAACAATACCTTCCACTTGTGCAGAGAAAATTTTTCCAGGATAGACGGAAGAAGCAAATTCCGCACTTTGACCAACTTTCACATTACGAATAGCTTGGTGATTCACCCTCATCAGCACGTATTTTTCATTGGTATACATTTGTAGTCTCGGCATCATCGATACACGCTGCCCCTCACGCAAAATAAAGTTGGTGACAAACCCATCGGCAGGCGCATAAACCAAAGTACTATCGAGATCCCATTGCGCACTCGCGACTTGTTCTCTTGCTTTAGCGAGATCGGTCATGCGCATTTCTACCGTCAATTTAGCCCTAGCAATATCTAATTCTGCTCGATTCGCATCGACTTCCTTTTTCTTTAACGACGATTGCAACGTCGCAATATTATGCTTAGCTAATTCAACCGCGGTTGTCTGTTTATCGATATCACTTTGAGTAATGGTATTATTGGCTACTCGATTTTGCTCAACATATCGCCTTAATGTGCTAGTTTGCAGTTGGTGTTCAGCACGTGCGGCTGCCAACTGGCTCTTCGACATTTCAAGTTCTTGTCGTGCAGATTCATGACTCGCTTGCGCAATAGCGATGTCTTTTTTTGCTACATTAAGAGCGGATTTCGCTGCTTGCACCATGACTTCTGCTTGGTTAAGCGCAATTTTATAAGGTGTATCATCCAACTGATAAATCGGCTGGCCTTTGCTGATCGGTTGGTTAGGTGAAATAAAAATCTTTTCAACCTTACCATTAACCTTGGATGAATCAGGACGCAGTTGAATATGAGGCGATTGCACTACAGAACCACCTGAGAGATCCATCGGGGTAAAATTGATTAACCCAACCCAAACAAACATTAACCAAGATACTCCTCCCATATAAGAGAACGTTTTAGTGGCTTTATTCCAAGGCATTCCGACCATGCGTAACAAATAAATGAAAAGCGCCCATACCGCTAAACCTTCAATCATTACTTCTTCTCCTGCAGTTCGGCGTCTGTCTCTGGTACACCTTTCCAAGTATTACGCAAGTGAATGATTGCTTTATCCATATCAACAAAAGCAATAACAACCGCTAATACCCACACCCAATGCCAAATGAATCCAATCCATGTTAGTGCCGTGATAAGGCCTAACTGATGATGATCTTTGCTGTGTGCTTTATTGATCGGCAATTCGTGAATTTTCCAAAAACCAAACCCTGCCGCCGCGATACTCACGACTAAAACGACAGTCGCCATCACATGCAAAGCCGTATCAGCGCCAGTATCGACAAAAGGTAAACTAAGCAGACTCATCTAATTCTCCCAAAGTGCATTTTCGCACTATTGTGTTCATAAGTTGATAATCCACTCAGCTTGTGACAGATTACTTCATTATCCATAGAATTATGATGTAATTGGTAGTTATGGAAATTAAATCGGTTCGTTTTGCTCGTGCTATCTCTTTCATTAATTTGCATCACAGTGCAAAGCGTATGTATGGTTTATCACAAGAACAATTGGGTATCCCAGACTCTGTTTTTCATCATGCGATGAACCTCATCCCTCAAACAGAATTGAATCGACTTTATACTAACTTAGCTCATTTTACCGAACCTGATTTCATTCTAAAACTAAGCAAAGATCTGGATATTGAGAAACTTGGCCCGATTGGACGCTGGCTTTTCTCTGGTCATGATTTATCCAGCACCATTCGGCGCATTAACTACGGCATAAGCTGCCTCCAATCTGGCGTCTTTCTCGCGGGATCTCAAATAGGACCAATTGTAAAATGGACCTATGAAAATCCATTTGTTGATCCCAACGTCAGAGTGCATGACAGCATTCGAATTGCAGTATTTATGACCAAAGTTATCCGAGAATATCTAGGAAAAGAGTTTAAACCTCGTCGCGTGATGTTATCTGGTTCACGCACTAATCCTGCTTTATATCAAGATTACTTTGGTTGTGATGTCGGTTGGAACCACAATAAAACTGAAGTGTGGCTTCATTCTGATGATCGACTAGCCGTAAGGCAAAAAAAACGCATGACGAATAAACGTCTTGCCATGAATTTTTCTGATCTCGACGATCTACTGAATATGCCAGTACCGGAAGATGAGCTAAAATCGATCTACGAGCTCATCAATTACAGCTGTCACTACGGCCTACCGACCTTAAAACGAGTCGCAGACTTGATATCGATTTCAGAACAACAATTACAAAGACATCTGCATGCTCAAGGATTAAATTTTTCTACGGTTTGCGGCTATGTTTTAAGTAATCAAGCCGTAAACTTACTAACACATGGCATAACCATCGATATCATCGCACAAAGATTAGGCTATACTAATATAGCGAGTTTCAATCGAATGTTTAAAAAACATCGAGGATTAACACCGGCTCAATATGTTCAGCGTTTCCATGATGCTTGCTGACGAGGCTAATTAACACATACGATAGACTTTTCTTGAGTCTATCTCATCCTTGTTTTTAAACAATCACACACCTCTAATGCAGCTTAACTTTATGTAGCCGTCAACAAGGCGCCAGCAAACTTGAATCTGCTAACGCCTTAAATCAAGATAAGATGATGGATGATACGCCAATTAGTGCTGAATTTTACTCGTCATCAATATCACAATTAGTACAACTTTGTAGGGCGATTTCGTGTTCAAAGTCAATCGACTCGCTACCCTCGACCAATAGCTCTGCGATCTCATCCGCCACTTCTCGCTCATCTTCGGCTTCAACTTGATCAGCAAGCTCTTCTTCAGAGTAACCAAAGAAGTTAAGCAACAAATAATCACGCGCTTCGTCTTTCGTGCACGTCACCTTAACCGAAAGATCCGGTTCGATGCTGTCTTGCGCCGTGATTGTCGCCACTTGTGCTAATACGTCCTCTTTCATCGTTGCCGTTAACCAACCCAAATCAGTACTCACTGTGGTTTTTTTACAGTTAAAACAAGGGAGTGGATGAAAGTAATATTGAAAATTAGTCATGGGTTATTTCTTCTTTGTCTGTGATTTAGCAAGATTATCCGCGTTTTTGCAAAAAATACTATACCCAAACGACTTGAAGTTGCAGGTAGGCGGCAAGTGAGTGAATCCCCATGAGCATAGGCAAACTATGCGATTGGGATGAACGTAGCCAACACCGCTGCAGCTTCAAGTAGAAAGGGGATATCTCAATAGTCATTACAGTTAGAACTTACCGTACGATAGCTGATCACTCTTGGTACTTGAATCGAAGAGATGGGTAAGTGTGAAGCCATCCAATGATCGATAAATAGAGGACAGAAGATAAAGTTTGAGTAACATCACTTTTTGTTGTCATACCAGAAGCTTGTCAAACATGGTACAAATTTTCAGCTGTGCCACAATTTTGCTATTTACCGCCCTACACAGTTTGAATTGGATCAATGATTCCCAACCAAGTCATTCACAGAAAGAATGACTTTTATATGATTTCTCTCGATTTTATAATAATAAGAGAAGCATCTAATGAAACCATCGTACCTTATTGCTTACGCTGCGCTGATCAGCGCAGGTTTTACCACCAGCGTGCAAGCTGACGCCATCTTGCATGCTTTTAACTGGAAATATAGTGATGTGACTGCCAACGCAGAGCACATTGCCGCAGCGGGTTACAAGAACGTGCTGGTTTCACCAGCGATGAAATCCAGTGGCAACGAATGGTGGGCACGCTATCAACCTCAAGATCTTCGAGTGATTGACTCACCAATCGGCAACAAAACCGATTTTAAAACCATGGTTAATACCCTACGTACTTATGGCGTTGGCGTTTATGCTGATGTGGTGCTCAATCATATGGCGAACGAAACTTGGAAGCGCAGCGACCTCAACTATCCAGGTAGTGAAATATTGACCAACTACGCGAATCAAGCGAGCTACTACCAACAGCAAACCCTGTTTGGTGATTTAACCCAAAACCTGTTCTCAGCCTATGATTTTCATCCTGAAGGTTGTATTACCGATTGGAGTAACCCAGGTCACGTGCAATATTGGCGTTTATGCGGTGGCCCGGGAGATCGCGGCTTACCCGATTTAGCAGCCAACGATTGGGTACTT
Organism: Vibrio sp. V31_P5A7T61; assembly: GCF_009904895.1. Classification (NCBI taxonomy): domain Bacteria; kingdom Pseudomonadati; phylum Pseudomonadota; class Gammaproteobacteria; order Vibrionales; family Vibrionaceae; genus Vibrio; species Vibrio sp. V31_P5A7T61. The sequence continues at coordinate 281,274 of NZ_WXWI01000033.1, read as the reverse complement.
GAACAGCAAAAAGCCTACCTACGCGCACTAAAGCAAATTGGTATCAGCGGCTTTCGCATTGATGCTGTGAAACACATGAGTCAATACCACATCGATCAAGTGTTTACCCCTGATATTATTGCCGATATGCATGTTTTTGGCGAAGTGATCACCAGTGGTGGCCTAGGTGATGCCACTTATGATGGGTTTCTGGCCCCTTATTTAAATAACACTAACCATGCCGCTTATGACTTCCCACTGTTTGCCTCCATTCGCGCCGCGTTTTCCTATCAGGGTTCCATGACCTTATTGCATGATCCACACGCTTATGGACAAGCCTTGGATAATGCACGAGCGATTACCTTTACTATCACCCATGACATTCCGACCAATGATGGCTTTCGTTATCAGATCCTCGATCCGCAAGATGAACAGCTCGCTTATGCCTATATCCTAGGTAAAGACGGCGGCACGCCGCTGATTTACAGCGATGCCCTTGCGGCGAACGAAGATAGAGATAATGGTCGCTGGGCGAACGTTTGGAATCAACCGACTATGCTGAAAATGTTACGTTTTCATAACGCAATGCAAGGCCAATCGATGACCATGATACATAGCGACCCATGCTTGCTGGTGTTCAAGCGTGGCAAACAAGGGGTGGTCGGCATCAATAAATGTGGAGAAGCGAAGCCCATCACCATCGATACCTATCAACATGAATTCAATTGGTATCGCGCTTATCAAGATGTATTAAGCGATGACGAGTTTATCGTTAATAACCGTTACCACATGTTATCAATCCCTGCACGTTCCGCTCGAATGTGGATGCAGTAATTGCTTGAGTACCATGGTCTGATTACAAAAGGAGTGACTTAAAGTCACTCCTTATTTTTCTTAGGCATCCACTGTTATAAAAATCAATATTCTCTCATCACAGCTCAATTTGCCTCTTCACTCCCGAATCTGTGGCAAAATCATCATCATGACTGACGAGAATAAATCCGCCACGATAATCATATAAAGCTTGAGCTAGGATGATTTTAGAATCCAAATCAAGATGATTATCCGGTTCATCAAGTAGCAGTAATGGCTGCTGCGGTTGATGACTGGCAATCAACATGGCTAATTTCATCTTCTCACCGCCGCTTAAAGTCCCGCCAAGACGAAAGACACACTCACGACGAAAGCCAATACCCGCGAGCAATGTTCTAGCTTCTCCCGCTTTCATACCATCACATTGCTCTAGCAGGTTATCGAGCATTGACAATTGCGGCACAATCACCGCGAAATGTTGATCAAGATAATAGATTGGCGCGCTCCGTTGCAGCGAGCCTTGCTTAAGTGAAAGCTGGCCGAGTAAGGTTTTCAACAAGGTTGATTTACCACTGCCATTAGCGCCAATAAGGTGAATTTTTTCATCCACTTTCACTTGCCAGTTGATGGGTTGATTGCGCCCGAAAGCCAATACCGCATCGAACAAGGCAACGGCATGACGCGGTCGATTAACGGTATCCGCCAAATAGAGTTTTTGCTGACTTATCGACTCTTTCCTCGCCTTTAATGCTTGTTGTTTAGTCTCTAAATGAACTTGACGCCGCTGCTGATTTTTAGTGCGATTGGCGCTACGCGCGGTGGCTCTATCTTGCTGAAAATCCAATAAGCTTGTCGCCTGACTACCCGATTTACGTAATTTGTTCCCTTGCGCTGCTCTTTGCTGTGCTTTTTCACGATTTCGCTGCGCTTGTATCATTAATTGCCGTTGCTGCTTGTCAAGATTGGAAAGCTGGCGCTCTAACGCCTGCGACTCGTAACGCTTTTGCTCGGCGTACACATCATAATTTCCGCCAAAGATTTGCAGACCAAGGCTAGATAACTGCCAAATCTCCTCCATCTCTCGCAAGAATAAACGGTCATGGCTAATCAGCAAAATCGCTCCCTTGAAAGCCCGCATCGCCTCAAGCAACCACTGCTTGGCCGCCCCATCAAGATGGTTAGAAGGCTCATCAAGGATCAGTAATTCAAACGGACTACTCAACAGTTGCCAAAGCTGCAATCGCGCCAACTGTCCACCGCTCAGCTGTGCGCAAGCAAAGTGAGGATCAGCCGGTAACCCGATGGCGTTTAGTTGCTTTGTCAGTTGCTGCGGCAAATCCCACTGCTCGCCAATCACATCGAACCAATGCGCTGAGCAATCACCGGACTCAACATGTTTTAGCGCTTCAAGTACATCGGCTTTACCTAAAAACTGAGCAATAGACAGGTCGCTAGCTAATAAGTGCGAAGCTTGCTGACGATAAATGGCCATCGACTTCGCTCGGGTTATCGTGCCGCTCGATGGTAGTAGATCACCGCTTAATATCGCCGCCAATATCGATTTGCCTACCCCGTTACGGCCAACTAAACCGATACGCTGACTTTTAATGGTAAACGACAATGACGCAAACAACCTATCGCCATTATCAAATTGATAGCTGATATTATCAGCCTGTAAAACTGGCATGATTTGCCTCCTGTAAGTCAGGGACAATCGCCGCCGCTAAGCTATAACGAAAATAAGATTCAAAGCCAACACACACCCTGATTGAAGAGCTATGCGGGTAATGAGGCAAAGAATGATCGGAAAGTGAGCTACGCCGACTAACCCTGTCGATCCAAAAATAAATGAAAAAATGGATAACAGGCTCAGTTGTTCATGTGGGCGTACTCTCCTAAAGAAATGAGACAACCAGATTAGGGGATTTCAGCTAGGGAAGTCAAGAGGATAAAAAAGGGTTAGCTTAGCAAAGCTATCATTAATCTTGTGCTTGGTTTCACCGTGGTGAGCTTAGTCGTCGCCTCTTTGCGCTCTAAGAAATCGCTCGATTAGACTAGATCGCACTAACTAGCTAAAAGCCCAAAGAGACATCAACAAAAATGCCACTCTGTTCAATACAAGTGGCATTTTATTATCCCGACAAGAGCTAACGATGAGTGGTTATTGGTACTTCTCACCTGCTGCAGCGACGAACGCCATTTCTACTAAGAGTTCAGGATTCGCCAATTCAACTTTGACGCAAGCACGACTTGGTGCGCACCCTTCAGGGAACCATGTATCCCATACTTCGTTTAGCGCATCAAAGTTAGCAAAATCCGTCACGTAAATCGTCACAGATAGAATGCGTGACTTATCGCTATCAACATTGGCTAACATTTGCTCAGTTTGGTCGAAAATCTGTTGTACTTGCCCTTTCATATCCGCAGTGGTATCTGCTTCTGCCACCTCAACAAAGTTGGCAATGCCGTTGAATACCGTAACATCAGACCAACGTTTGCATGGATTAATACGATGAATTGTCATGTTATTTCTCTTAATTATTGTTTCTCAACCAAACACACAGGTGCACCAACATCACACGAGTATCCGGTTGGAGTGATAGCGCCAGTTTCCGGATTCCTATGAAAGCTAGCGACATTATTCGAATGTTGATTGGCAACGAGCATCCACTGCCCGTCACGGGATAGAACAAAATCTCTTGGAAACTTACCGCCACAATCGGACGTCGCAATTTGAACCGGGATATTACTCGTGACATCAAATGTACTGATCACGTTTTGCGCACGGCATGAGACATAGACAAAACGCTCATCCGCAGAGAGACGAATCGCAGACGCCGCTTCTTTGTTTTCTTCATCGGCTAGCAGCTTAACTTGCTGAGTCAGATTCCATTGCTCGTCGTGCTTGCAAAGTACCACCAGCGTTTCGGACAATTCACACACCACGTACGCAATAGACTCTTCACGGTTGAAAACCAAATGACGAGGACCTGACCCAGCAGGCATAGCGACGCTTTGTGTGAGTGAAAAGTTGCATGCCTCACCATCATTTTCAAAGTCATAAAAATGGACACTATCTGTGCCTAAATCGACCACAGCAAGTTGCTTGGTGTGATTAAGAAACTTTGCTTGATGCGCATGAGACGAGGCTTGACGAGCAATATTGGGACCACTGCCTTCCACATATAATTCTGCAATAGATTTCAACGGCTTACCATGCTCATCAATGTGATAAACACTTACATTGCCGGAACCGTAGTTGGCCACAGCAAGTAGCGGGGCTTTGATGTCGACATAGCAAGGATAGTCGCCTTCAATTGGCAATGCATAGCTGTCTGTATTTTCAGCAAAAATCAGCTCTGCACCTTCCAAGCGTTCAACTTCATTAAAGGTGTATAAGCCATGTTCGGTAACCGTAAGATAAGACGGATTGCGTGTCGTTCTCATCGCGTCTGGCACGAGGTCGTGATTGATTGTCAGTAAACCAGTAGTCGAATCGAGAGAGACACATGCGATACCATGACTTTGACTTGGTGAATCGGTATAGGTGCCCACATAAAAATGTAAGTGACCATTTAATGTCATGAGAAAACCTTTCGGAGATATAATAATGCTTAACCGTTAAGATTCCGCCTGTGATACCAGACGGCAATCTCTTTTAGTTATCAATCGGTTAAAGTGTGAAGCAACTGCTCAGTTGGTACGACAATAGCGACAATGGTTTCATCAAAAATAATCGCATTTTCATTGATGATGCGTTGATACGCTTCAGCATCAGATTGGCCCATACCACAGCCCTGCTTAGCAAGTTTAATCAAGGTTAAACCTAAATCGGCAACTTTGATGGCAGCTTCTGCAACTGGCACTGTTTCTACCGACGCCACATTTGCCGCGAAAATAGGTTTGGCTTGCTGCGCCGCTAATTTAATATTTTGATAATGCATCGCTAACGCATCCAACGCAGTTATATCACCTTGAGCATAAGCCACGACCAAATCTTGCATCTCGTACACTGCTAGGCTTTCTACTGGTAATGCGTCCGCAAAGCGGTTTAATCGTTCGTACTGGTTGTATAAATCGCCTTCGTTTGGTGTAGAGATCCACTTCTCCCAGTGACGAGCGTAGTATTGAGCAGGCTCAATGTACTTCGCTAACGTTTGTAGCGGTGTTTCGTCCGCACCATTGGCAAGACGTTTCAACATCATATTGGCATCGGCATGATGACGCAAGCCAAGCGAAATTTCAGACCATGTATCTATTACCTTCATGCGCCTGTACATGCTGCGTTCATCAGTCAGGTCTTGACTCGACCATAGACGCTCAGCAATTGCGTAGCTTCTCGGCCATAAACGTTGCTCGATGGTCATTGAATCGAGGTTCTCTCCCCAAATGGTGATTTCTCCACCCAAGATTAGCTGCTGTTCTTTCTCGGTCAGTTCTGCCGGATAACCGCCATTAGGCTCGGGAATTATACTACCTTCCATGTCACTGCTCGCCACTAATTCTCCAGTCGTAGGCCAACGAACATTGCCAATCAACTGGTAACTACTATCTTTCAACTTGCCATCCGCAAAGTCATAATTGAACTCGGTATAAGACATAAAGTTATCGAAGTGGCCTCTAAATTTCACACCCGGTAGGTACTCAATGATGAACACCTCTTCGCGAGACTTACCGTTGTAATCGGTAAACGCACGGTAGCTGCCGTCTGCCGCTTTAATAATGGTTAGATTACCTATACGCGGACCACCTTTGTTGCGCGGTTTCACCCAATCATAAGTCGCGAATTTCTCATCTTGATATAGTTGGTCATCTACCGTAATTCCTTTCGGTATTGGGTCATTGCGGTAGTGATAGCTGGTTGGTTGAGGCTGGTCTAGATAATAACCTGTTGAGAGAATACCTTGGTAGCCCTCTTTTGCTGCTCGACCAATACTGTCGTGCCCTTGCCAGCTTTGAATCACAATCGAAGTGGGAAGATCTTTGTGCCAGATTTCATCCCAACCTGTCATCTTCTTGCCACGTGCTTCCAGCATTTGTTCAACCTTAGTGTTCAAATACGATTGCAGACCACGCTCACCATCTAAGTTATTGTCTTTGATAAATTGCTGAATCTTAGGGTTGTCTTTCCACTGTTGGTAATTAGGCTCATCACCACCGATATGGAAATACTCATCTGGAAAGAGCTCGACCACTTCGTCAAACACACTCGCCAGCATCTTGTAAAGTTCGGGATTGGTAGGGTCCATTAACGGTTCAAACACACCCCAGCCACGTTGGTGCGGATAAGATTGCTCGGCCATACCAGACATCAGTTCAGGGTATGCGTGCGCTACTGCCGAAGCATGTCCCGGCAAAGAGATTTCAGGGATAACTCGAATACCAAGGTTACGCGCATAATTCACCACATAGCGGATTTCATCTTTGGTGTAGTAATCACCATCTGCGGTGTCTTGCCACAGTTTTTGGTAATTATCAAGTTGGATACGGATCGCTTGGTCATCCCACATATGCCAATGGAAGACATTCATTTTTGCTGATGCCATCGCATCGAGTTGGCGAAGGATCACATCGAGTTCAATAAAGTGACGGGAAGTGTCGTAAGAAACACCACGCCAAGGAAAACGCGGCTCATCTTGAATCGACACTGCAGGAACAAAGTACCCTGTCGTATCCGTAGTCACTAACTGCAAAAAGGTTTCTAAACCATGGAAAGCACCGTAAGGGCCTTCGGAGCGAATGATGATCTGACCATTGCGCGATTCCAGTTGATAAGACTCATCACTATTAATGTCTTGCACCTCTGACTTCGGCGCATTGCGAATATCAATCACCAAGGTCGCGTCTTTTTCCGACTCGGCATACCAGTTCAACATTGGTAAGCCAGTTTGGCGATATAAACGCTCCATAGTGCGCTTTATGTTGAACTGCACCCGCGGTGAATCATAGCCTTTGATGTAAATGCTGAAGGATTTATCCAGTGAGATTTTCCCCTGCCCCAGCTCTACATTTTGTGGATAAGGCATTAGGTTAAGATCGGTGTTGGGAGTCATCGCCATCGCTGCCGTTGGAATTGTGATTAAGCCTGAAATGAGTAGTACTAATGTTCCTTTGTTCATCCGCGCCATCCTATCGTTGTTATTCAACCCGAGTCACTCTGTTTCAAAGAAGCATGTGACTCGGCCAAAACACTTTGTTTGAGTTATGCGACCAGCTCCACCGCTTCACGAACCAGCTTGCCAACCTCGTCCCACTGTTCGTTTTCAATTAAGCTCGGTGCCACCATCCAAGTACCACCGCAACAAACCACACGGTCGATGGCTAAGTAATCATTGACGTTATTTTTGCCAATACCACCCGTCGGCATCAAACTCACATCGACATAAGGTGCCAGTAGCGATTTCACCATCGCAATACCGCCGCTCGCTTCCGCAGGAAAGAATTTGAGGAAGTTCAAACCCAGCTCAAGTGCTTGTTCAACCTGACTTGGACTGTTCACACCCGGTACAATTGGCATGTTGATTTCTTGGCAGCGATGTACCGTATTTGGATTCAACCCCGGCGCGACAATAAACTCTGCGCCCGCGTCTTTCGCTTGGGTAATTTGCTCTGGCGTCAATACTGTACCTGCACCGATGCACATTTGCGGATATGCGTCACGCATGGCTTTAATCGCATCGGCTGCCGCTTCTGTTCGAAACGTCACTTCTGCGACTGGCAGGCCGTTTTCTACTAGTACTTTCGCCAATGGAATCGCGTGCTCAACTTTGTTGATTTGGATAACTGGAATAACTTTGAATTGCTGAAGTTGTTTAATCATTGCTTGGGACATAATACGTTCTCGGAAATTATCGAATGAGATGAGCCATGGCGTCGTTTGGAATGATCGCGCCAGGATATTGAATAACGGTTGCGGCTAGTCGGTGACCGAGTTGAGCAGACTGCTCACAGCTTTGTCCGGTCAATCGCCCAGCCAAGTAACCAGCGGCAAAGGAATCGCCAGCAGCACAGGTGTCGATCACTTTCTCGACCTTCTCTGCAGCTACGTAAGCGCTTTGCTTTTCTATGTTTTGATGCCTGAGGTTTTGTTTGTCATCACCTTGCGACCAAACCAGCTTGCATGGTTCGCAGCCACGTTTGATCACGATTTCTGGGCAGCCAAAGCTAAGGCAGCGCTGCTCGGCACTTTCTTCTTCCCCCCACACTAAGACATCATCGTCTTCTGTGATAAGTGCAATGTCGACTAAAGGCAGAATTTGGCTGTACCAATGTTTCGCCTCTTCTGCAGACCAAAGTTGAGGACGGAAGTTATTATCAAAGATAATTTTGCCTCCACCTTGTGAGAACAGACTTAACGCCTTTTTAAGCCTTACCTTGCTATCGTCATTTAAAATCGCAATGCTGATGCCACTTAGGTAGAGGTAATCCAGTTCTTGGTTCGTAATCGCAGACTCTAATTTATTGAGTGAAGAGGTAGAGAAGTAGCTTTTAACAGCTGCGCTATCACGCCAATAAAGAAAGCTGCGCTCGCCTTCTTGATCTGTCTGCACCATATACAACCCCGGCAACTGAGCTGGGAAGATCTCGACAAGATCAGTTGCAATGCCTTCTTGTTGCCAGTTTTCCAGAAGTTCTTGAGAAAGTACGTCTTCCCCAAGACCGGTCGCGTAAGACACTCGGACAGGTTGCTGATTAGTCAGGCGAGAGAGGTAAAGTGCAGTATTGAGCGTGTCGCCCCCAAAACCTTTGCGAATTGGGTCGCCGCTCAGTTCAATCATGCATTCGCCAAAGAAAGCAATTTTAGTATGGGATGAATCCGTCATCGTTCACCTAATTTGGATAGATTTAGAATAGTGGCTCGGGGGAGCCACCCGTTTGTCAGGCGCTTATCAACGAGTTTCTGCTCGATCCGGAAACTCTCTTCTGTTAAGCATTTTGATTTGCCGCAGTTGTGCGGTTTTGTAGAGAAGCATCTTGTTCCAGAAGACCTTTATCAGACAATTCCATTTCCATCAGAGCACGCTCATCATCAAGGATTGCTTTCGCTATTTCTGGTGAAACTTGGTTAGCTGGAGTCACTAGGCTTACTACCACACCTGCGGTTAGGGCAAATAAGCAAGATGGAATCACTGGGTTACCCCAAAAAGTGGTCAGGTCTGGGCTCATCATTACTGCAAATGAAGCGATAGATGCACCGGCCAATGTTGCCAATGCACCTTGCCAGTTGTAACGCTTCCAGAAGCGACCTAACATACCGCAGACAAACATACCAGACATGACTGTCGAGATCATCTTAGTGATATAGCTGATGATGTCGTTCGAGGTTAGTGCGAACAGCAATGCACAACCGATCACTACAATCAAAGCCAAGCGAGAGTAATTCAACATGGATTCTTTGTTTGGCACGCGACCTGTGAACATGACGTAAACATCACGCAGTAAGATAGACACGCCCGCAATCGCATCTGAACTTGCACTCGACATGGTTGCCGATAAACCCGCAATCAGAACAATAAGACCGACGCCTGCTGGCAATATCGTTGCTGCGATATACGGAAAAGCAAAGTTCGCGTTGTTCAGTTCAGGGTCCATCGCATGCGCCGCCATCCCAATANGATATAGCTGATGATGTCGTTCGAGGTTAGTGCGAACAGCAATGCACAACCGATCACTACAATCAAAGCCAAGCGAGAGTAATTCAACATGGATTCTTTGTTTGGCACGCGACCTGTGAACATGACGTAAACATCACGCAGTAAGATAGACACGCCCGCAATCGCATCTGAACTTGCACTCGACATGGTTGCCGATAAACCCGCAATCAGAACAATAAGACCGACGCCTGCTGGCAATATCGTTGCTGCGATATACGGAAAAGCAAAGTTCGCGTTGTTCAGTTCAGGGTCCATCGCATGCGCCGCCATCCCAATAACTGCTGGGATGATTGAGAAGAACAAGTACAGCACACCAGACGCCACGAATGAACGACGGATGGTTGATACATCTTTACCTGAGTAAATACGTTGGCGGAATGAAGGCGTTGCAAGTACACCCACACCAATCACGACAGCAAGAGAAACCGCAGGAATTAAACCAAGCTTATCAATAGCAAGGAAGCTAACTGCTTCTGGGTCCATAGCAGAATAAAGGTTGTCTAAACCACCTATGTGCTGCACAGACAGTACCGCCATTAGAATGAAGCCGACAAACAAGATGATGGCTTGAATGGTATCCGTCCAAACTACGGCAGTGTAACCGCCAATTACAACATAAATGGTAAACGCTGCTGCGATAATCATCTTCGCAGTGCTGAGCTCAATATCGGCAATCCACGCTAAGTACATACCACCTCCAAGGATGTGTGCACCCAGCCAGCCAATACAAGCGATAAAGATAAGCAGACCAACCACGTTCTTCACGATGCGGTTTGCACCCACGTAGTAGGCAAGTTCTTCACTCATCGTCATGAAGTTAAGTTTACGAACTGGTGCAAACCACAGCGCCAATAGTAAAATACCAATTGCGCCGCCAATGCCGTAAAGCGCACCAGCCCAACCATTTGAGTAACCAAAGCCGACCGCGCCCATACTTGAGCCCGTGCCAACCATGGTTGCTATCGTGGTACCTAATACGAGAAACAGAGGTAAGCTTCGACCACCGAGTAGAAAGTCTTCACCTGATTTTTGGTTACGAGAAACAAACCACCCCAACCAAATTAAAAATAAGACATACGCACCGAAGCCGGTAAGAAATAGTGTACTGTTCATTGAACACCTCTTATATAAAATCCATCTTTCAGATTGATATAATTCCAGCAGCAAGTATTAGATTTCATTCCATATATTATCTAATTTTATTTTTATAGCTTTCGCTAAATATATTACGCACTACTGCTTTATGAAATTATATTTATGTAGGGAGTGAGAGTGCCGAAAGGGTAATAACAAGAAAGTAATTATTTCCGGCACTCTATTTAATTTAATTAGGTAAAGTGTGATTTCTATCGGCGATCTTCGCGATAGCAAGTCACATCGACCTCGACTTTCACGTCCACCACGAGATCACACACCATGCAAATACGTGCAGGTGGGTGATCACCGAAGAACTCTCTGAATACTTTGTTAAACGATTGGAAGTAACGAGAATCTGTTAGTACCACTTTTACGTGTACTACGTCAGCTAGCTTGTAGCCTGCTTCTTCCATAATATCGACACAGTTTTGAATCGCTAAGCGAGACTGGTCAACGATACCGCCTTCTACCACTTCGCCGTTAGTCATTGGTGTTTGACCTGATACATATAAGAAGCCACCCGCTTCTGTTGCACGTGCAAATGGTAAATGTTGACCGCCAGTACCTATGCCACCTTCTACACCATAACGTTTAATTGACATAATATTCTCCAGTGATAATACTTAATCTATAAAATTAATTAATTTTATAGATTATTGATGGGTGTTATTTCTATAAATAAATACACCATTTCTATTGTCGGTGACTTTATCTTTTAAATAAGATAGCTCACCATTTACAAATACAGATTCAATACCTTGCGCGACAGAAATTGGATTTTCGTACGTTGCAGTATCTTTAATTGTATTTGGGTTAAATAAAACCAAATCTGCGTAAGCGCCTGCTCTTATTTCTCCACGATCTTTTAATTGGTAACGTGTGGCAGACATACCCGTCATCTTGTGAATCGCTTCTGCCAATGGGAAAAGCTGCTCTTCACGACAGTAATGCCCCAAGACTTTCGGGAATGTGCCCCACAAACGTGGATGTGGATGCGGGTCGTTTGGTAATCCATCTGAGCCCACCATGGTCAACTTATACTTAAGTACACGTTTAACGTCGCTTTCAACCATGCAGTGATAAACCGCGCCCGCAGGTTGCAATGCTTTTGCCGCTTCCATAAGAGGCAAGTGCATCTCGTCAGCAATGTCTTTCAGCATCTTGCCAGCGTGCTCTGGTTTGCTTTCAGACCAGGTAATGAAGATATCAATTTCATCCGTAACCTGTTTTAAATCCAGTGTCGAAGAGCTAGCGGAATATGGATAGCAATCGCAAGACACGTCTTGATGCTCAGAAACCTTGTCCATCAAATCCAGCACTTCTACCGTACGTCCCCAGTTGCCTGCACCTGCACATTTAAGATGAGAAATCACCACTGGCACTTTGGCGTACTGCCCAGTTTCAAAGGCTTCTTCCATTGCGCTGATGATTTCTTCAAACTCGGTGCGCATGTGTGTGGTGTAGATACCACCGTGATGACCGAGGATTTCCGCTAGGCGCATGACTTCGTCCGCGTTCGCTTGCTTGGCACTCGCATAAGCAAGACCCGAGCTCAAACCCAATGCCCCATCTTCCATCGCTTGCGTCAATGTTTGGCGCATTTGGTCGATTTCTTCATCAGTTGCCGTGCGCAGTAAATCGTCCATCACATTGTTACGTAATGTCGTGTGACCGACTAACGCAGCGACGTTAACCGCAGGGCTCGCCGCTTGTACCGCCTTCGCATACTCCGCAAAAGTTGGGTATTTGAAATCTTCCTGCTTGCCCAATAGATTCATTGGGTCTGGCGGAGTACCACTGAGTACCGTAGGGCTTGCGCTAATTCCGCAATTGCCTACGATTACCGTCGTCACGCCTTGGCTAATCTTTGCTAAGCAATCAGGGTAACGAATCACATTGATGTCATCATGCGTGTGCACATCAATAAATCCCGGAGCCAACGCAAGACCTTGACCGTTGATAACCTTCTTTGCAGAAAGCTCGTCTAGCTGACCTACTTGCTCAATACGATCTTGACGAATTGCAACATCAGCAATGAATGGTGCTGCACCTGTACCGTCAAATACCTCTACGCTTTTGATAATGGTGTCGAACAGCATACTTCACTCTCTTCGTCCGTAATTAACATGATTCCATCTTAATAATTCTTGAAATTTAAACAGTGAAGAAACACACAAAAAACTCAGATTTGTTTGATACTTTTTAACATATTGTTTATGGTGGTTAGCAACAAACACTTAATATCAATCAGTTAAACCATGTTAGAAGTAGGTGCGCCATGAAAGACAATCGCCAAAAGTGTGATAAAAACTATCATAATGAGTTTGTTACCACGCCAGGTTACGGAGAAAAGGCTCAACCTGTTGCGGGCAATTCGGAAGGATTACACAGTTTGATCCATGAAGAGATCACCCTACCCGCTGCGGTGATCAAATCTTCTTCATTAAAGAACAACCTCGATTGGATGCAGCGTTTCGCCAATCAACACAAAGTGAAGCTGTCACCGCACGGTAAAACCACCATGACACCTGCTTTCTTTCAGCAGCAATTAGAAAACGGCGCTTGGGGCATTACCGTAGCAACGTCGGCTCAGGCAGAGATTGCGGCTCTCGGCGGAGCGAAAAATATCATCATGGCGAACCAACTAGTGGGGCGCGCGAATATGACCATCATCGCCAACTTGGTTAAAGCCCATGGGATCAACTTCTATTGCTGTGTGGACTCAAGCCGAAACGTCAAAGCGCTAGAACGTGCGTTCGCTGAACATCAATTGCCGCTTAATGTACTGATTGAGTTTGGTGTCGAAGGCGGTCGCTGTGGATGCCGAAACCAGCAAGATGTGGTTGAACTCGCTACTCTCATCCACCAGCAACCTCATCTTACGCTCAAAGGTATCGAGGTCTACGAAGGAGTCATTCATGGTGACAATGCTGAACAGGACATTCGTGACTTCCTCAACACCACATTAGAAATCGCAGCTCAGCTACAAAGCAAAAAGTTGATTGAGTCCAAACCTCTGGTTACTGGCGCAGGCTCTGCTTGGTATGACGTGGTTTCCGAATGCTTCGCCAACCTAGAAGATTTTGACGCCATCATTCGCCCAGGTTGCTACGCGATTCATGACACAGGCATTTACCTAGACGCACAAAACAAAGTCATGCAGCGAGCTGAAAACAACCAAGGGGCAGCGTGTGATTTAGGCGGTGATTTGGAATCGGCTCTAGAGCTTTGGGCTTATGTCATTTCTCGCCCTGAGCCAACTAAGCTAGTTGCTGGCTTCGGTAAACGTGACGTTGCATTTGATGCCGGGTTGCCAATCCCTGAACGCGCATACCGCGATGGTGAGCCAATCTCGATTGAAAGTGCGCTAACTACCGCAGTGATGGATCAACACGCCTTCATCGAAGTAGACGCAAACAGCGACCTTCAAGTGGGTGATATAATTGCCTTCTCAACCTCTCATCCATGTTTAACATTTGATAAGTGGCGTGCCGTGGCAATTTGTGATGATGAGTATCAAGTCACTCATTGGGTGAAAACATGTTTCTGATGATGAGCTTAGTGAAGCTTTTCGCTATACTTCATGCCAAACCTGTAGAGGCGGAACAATCGCCTCAATGTAAAAGATAGGAACACAGCTTGAGTTTAGAAATCGATATTATTTCGCAAATCACTGAGCGTTTCAGTGCGCTGCGCGATGCCGAAAAGAAGGTCGCTAAGTTGATCCTAGACGACATTCAAACTGCCGCCAATGCCAGCATTACTGAACTGGCAGAAAGCGCAGAAGTGAGTGAAGCCACCATTACCCGTTTTGCCAAAGCTATTGGCTGTAAAAACGTGCGAGATATGAAGATCAAATTGGCACAAACTTTAACGGTTGGACAACGATTCATCCTTGAGCCTCCCGATCAAAGTGGCTACCAAGGTATCTATGAGTCGATCAAGCAATCCCTTGACGTAAACCACCGTTTGATTGTTGAAGAAGATATCGACACTGCCGTGAACTGGCTACACAACGCAAGACAAGTGATTTGTATTGGTATGGGTGGCGGTTCAACCATTGCAGCACAGGAGATGCAGCATCGTTTGTTCCGTCTGGGCTATCCTGTTGTGGCCTATAATGATGGTTTGTTATCGCGCATGATTGCGGCTACTGCAGACACAAACGATGTGTTAGTGATGATCTCAGCCACAGGCTATACCCCTGCGATCATTGAAACCGCGCAATTAGCAAAGCAGTACGGCGTAAAAGTCATTGTGATTACTCCGAAAGACACGCCTTTGACCGAGCAAGCCGATTTGGTTCTGCCTATCGAGCACCAAGAGACAGATTTCATCTACAAGCCATCCGCTTGTCGTTACGCGATGTTGGCTTTGGTTGACGTGCTTTCAATGTCATTAGCAGTTAATCATAAGCGACGCTCTCGCGATAAACTGCGCCGACTCAAGGTTGCTCTCGACTCTTATCGTGGCGGTTTAGAAAGGCAGCCTCTCGGAGATTAAACCGAGGTAACTCCTTCCGATGACAGTCGATTCCGAAAACGACAAAGCCCGATGTTCAACATCGGGCTTTTGTTTATTCGTGACTTGGTAAAGGGATAATTTGAAGATATCAGTTACTCACCATGCTAGACTACATTCAGTCGTATTCCCGATGTTCGTGCTGTCTGAAATAATAACGCCTTCAAAGCCCATATTTTGACGCAGCAGTTGCTGTAAAATCGTCGCCGATAAGGATCGCATCCAACTGTGGCTACGCCGACTAACCCTGTCGATCCAAAAGTAAATGAAAAAATGGATAACAGGCTCAGTCATTCATGTGGGCGTACTCTCCTAAAGAAATGAGGCAATCGGATTAGGGGATTTCAGCTAGAGAAGTCAAGAGGAGAAAATCAGAGTTACTCCTCCTGATTTTGTCATTGATGTGAACGTAAGAACGTCGCACAGATTGTCGCTATACTGCATATCACTAATACCAAACCTAAATGCTGAACGATACCAGCTAAAGCTAATCCACCACCAATCAATAAGTAATACATCAGTCCCAATAATGCGCCAGCACTACCCATTTGTTGTTTATAATCAACCAAAGCTAAACTCAGTACATTGGGAATCGCAATACCAAAAGACATCACCACCAACATCATAGGTAGAACAAACCCGATTGAATTTAGCATACTAAAAACACCGCTAGCTCCTATCGCTAATAACAGCGCCGCTAACCACAATAAAGTCCTTTGCGACACTTTTTTGGCAAGGAGGGATTTGTTTGCATAACTGCCAAGCAACGTACCAAATCCCAAGACAATCCCACTGTAGCCGAATTGTTCAGAATTCAAACCTAAGTCAGAGAAAATAAATGCGCCGAGTTGGTAATAAGAAAATAAAGCAATGTTATAAAGCGCAACTAATATTACTGACAGCCATATGTGTCGGTCTTTAAACATGCTAATACTTAAATAGCCAAGTTGTAGTGGTTGCTTTTTAGTTTGAGTTTCAGGAAGCTTGAACAAATTATAGAAAAACAACAGCAAAGCGATAATAAATAGTGCGAAAAACACATAATGATGACCACCCATTGCTGTAAGTTGACCACCTAACAGCATGCCTAACACTGGACTTATCGAAATACCCATTCCCATTAAACTAAAGACCTTGCCTAGTTCTTCACCACTAAATGCATCACGAAGCATTGTCTGTGTAACCACTGAGCCAACCGCTATTCCAAATGCGCTGAGTGCTCGTGCAATCATAAGCACGGTAAAACTTTCCGCTTGAATCGCGACCAAAGCTGCACAGCTGTATGTAAATAACCCAGCCATCATCGTTGGGCGTCTACCAAATTTGTCCGCCAAAATACCCCAAACTAAAACACCCATGGCAAAAGCTAAGAAGTAAACGGATAGTGTTTGTGCAGCTTGGGAATAGCTAACAGAGAAGTATTGAGCTATGGACCCTAAAGCTGGGCTATAAATAGTTTCAACAATTTGTGGCAACATCAACATCACAATCATTAGCCATAAAGACGGTTTCGTATTCATATAAAGTCCTCATTATGAATCACATTGGCGCGCAGTATAAATCGGACTATCATTTCCCTATTAACAATAAAAAAACCAAAAACATCAAAATTCGGACAAATGGCACTTATTAATCAAGAAACTCACTTCGATCCTGATAGCTTAAATTCTAGCGTTGTTGGCATAGCCGCTAACGTTGGTAAACACGACTCTGGTAGGCATCAACATAAAAAAGGGCAATTACTTTTTGCTCCGCAAGGGTGTATGAGCTTTGCTTTAGACAATGCGATATGTATTTTACCGCCGACAAAAGCGGTTTGGATTCCGCCATCAACGCCACACCGTGCGACGATGACGAATGTTGTCGCTTATCGTTCGTTATACTTCGATTGCACTGATTTTGAATATCCAAATGACATCACCATAATTGAAGTAAATGCACTGCTAAAAGCACTGATTAATAAAATGTCGTTATGGTCATGGGATAAATCTGAACATGAAATGAAGAATACGACAGCTCTATTTTGGGAGGAGTTTTACGCTGCAAAACGTCATGCATTTCAAATTCCTCTACCAGTAGATCGTCGATTTAATAAATTCCGTGAGCAATTGATGAATGAATCTTTTTTAGTGCCAAGTCTGACCTCCATTGCCATCTCTATCGGAGCAAGCAGCAAAACTGTCACTAGGCTATTTAAATCAGAAACAGGGATGTCTTACCAAGACTGGAAACAGCAATGGCGTTTATTAAAAGCTATTGAATTACTTTCTAGAGGAATACAAGTGAACGACGTTGCCCATTGGCTAGATTTTTCTTCGGATAGTGCTTTTATTGCCTTTTTTAAGAAACAAACCGGACAGACACCTTTAAATTTCATAAGAAATAATATTGAGCACTTTGATGAAGGCGGTAGATAAATGGTCAAAATAATCCATGCCATACTGCGGTTGCGCCGCTGACTAAACAAAGTACCAGCGCTGCAACGCGGATTTTTTCTTTCGGCAATGAATACGTGGTTTTACGGGCTAACAGATAGCCTAACCAAGCAGCGGGGATCAACGGTAAAGTCAGCAGTACATGGTGCCACGTTAAAAAACCCGTCGGCCACTGCACCATTAACGAGATGATCGAACTAAATACAAAGAAAGCCGATAAATTACCGCGCAGTTGATTAGCTTCTTGATGCTGAAGCAACAGCGCCATCGGAGGGCCACCGATGCCACTACTGGTACCAAATACGCCAGAGAAAAATCCCGCGATGCCCATCCGAGTTGGATTTGGTTCAATACGCAGCGGCAGCAAACTCACTGCTACCGCAAACAGCACTAGCAAACCCAGCCACAGAGCCAAGGCCTGAGTAGAAATCCACATCAACAGTAAACCACCGACAATCGAACCCGGTATACGCCAAATTAAGGCCATTTTTAACCCACCAATCGAAATGCTCTCGCGATGTTTCATCGCATTAAGCACCGAAATAAATAGCGCGACCAAACAGATCGGCGCTGGCACATAATCTGGAGAAATCAGGAACAACAACGGCGATGCAACCACAGCTAGCCCAAAGCCGATCGCGGTCTGTACAAAGGAGCCTATGAAAACCAACATTATGGCCATCCACACACTCGCGTCTAAATATTCCATTTCGTTGCCTTGAACTATCATGTATCGAATGGCACTGACGGTATCAGTTCAGCAATATTTCGCAATAGAAACGTTTTGCCCAAATTGACCATGTCACGGTGCACAGACGAAAGCGCTGTCTCGTAGGCACTCAGTAATCACTATTCTGCCAGACACCTTCATTCTAAAACGGTAAATCCAGTATTTCGATCTGATTAAAATGTGGTTCTGCAAGGCCTTTTAAGTAGTTCGCCACATTCAAACTTTGTGAGTATGCGCTTTGACTGCCAGAGATAAGAGTCCGTTTCATATCAATTTCTTTTTAAACTGAAAGCCAGTGTTGTTGAATAAGTGGTTGAGGTGGAACGCGGGATAGCCAGCACGATCGAGATAAAAATCGCCCCTGCGCCGAAAATTTGCGTCCAAGTGAGTGCTTGTTCGAGAATGACATAACCCAGCAAGCAAGCTGAGACGCTACTTAAAAATCCGAGAAAGGACACAGTGACCGTTGGCAGTTGCTCAATACCACGGAACCAGAGAAAGTAAGCCAACATAGCGCCAACCACACTCAGATATCCGTAACCCAGGTAGTTAAGCACAGTAATTTGCTCTGGTACGCCTTCAATCCACAGGGTCGTGGGCAGCAAAAACACGCCACCAAACAGTAATTGCCAGCCGGTAAATCCAAGTGTGGACATGCCTTGAGGACGGCCCCATTTTTTGGTCATAACCACACCAGAGGCCATACTGAATGTTCCTAAACAGGCGATCAATAAACCTTGTATGCTCAAAGATGCGGTTTGATTAAGCACTAATAGTCCAATCCCAATGATACCAACACCCCCAGCAACCCACTGCAAAGGGGTGATCCGTGTACTCAGAAGAATCCAACTCATCATCATCACCAACATAGGTTGGAATGACATCACCAATGCTGCCATTCCTCCTGGTAATTCAGTCGCTGCAAAAAATAAGCAGTAAAAGAAGAAACCAATATTAAAAAAGCCCAATACAGGTAAACGCCACCACCAATGTCCAGTTGGTAAAGTTCGAGCAAACAGTACTAGCAATATCCCAGCAGGCAGAGCTCGTACTAAAGAGGCCATGAGTGGCGAATTTGGCGGTAGTACTTCGGTGGTTACGATATAGGTGCTGCCCCATACGATAGGTGCGATGGCAGTAAGCAGCATCGTCTTGATTCCTGACGTTGTATTCATTTTTGACCCTATTTAGTAGCGTTAACTTCCATAAAAGTATCTCTTAAAAAAGATACTTTTTAGAAAATAATAGAGAAATGGTTTTTAATCAAGTATCTTTTTAAAAAGATAAATTTAGAGGGAGACATCATGTCAGCAGATAACACCATGCCAAATGACAAAGTAGATGCCATTCTTGCACAATGGCAGAATGTCAGACCGGAGCTAGATTGCTCGGCGATGGGTATTGTTGGCCGATTAAGCCGCACTTATGGACTTTGGAAACCTCAATTAGAGCAAGTCTTCCAACGCTTTGATTTAAGCTCAGTTGAGTTTGATATTCTGGCAACCATCCGTCGTAGCAATACCGCCATCACGCCTACTGAGTTGTACCAAACCTTGATGCTCTCTTCCGGTGCGGTCAGCACACGTATTGAACAGCTAGTGCAACGCGGTTTAGTGCAGCGCATTGCCAGCGATCAAGACAGGCGCAGTTGTAAGGTGATTTTGACCGAACAAGGACAAAGGTTGATCGACCAAGCCTTGAATGACCATGTCGACAATATGAATCGCATGTTGAAAGTGCTCACGGAACAAGAACAAATACAGTTAGAGCAGCTCTTAAAAAAATTCTGCTAGCAGAATAAAAACCGAAATAGCAAAACTGATTGAGAAGGTACGCAGATAAATAAGACAAAGAATGATCGGCGAGTGAACTACCTACGCCTACCAATGCTGTCAATCCAAAAAATAAATTCAAAGATGGATAACCGTCTTCAACCAACACCACAGCTTCAAGTCGTCAGGATAAATCACACTTCCGAAGATAGAAATTCAGAAATTGCTGACTAAAATCAGCAGCTTCTGTGGTTTGTGCTATACGTTAATGAGTCAGATATCAAAACAACGATAACTTGTTAAGTGAGCGCTTCATGTCTAACGATGCTATTTATGACCAAGCCCCTTGGGTCAAACTCTACAGTCCGGAGCAACTAGCTTTGCATCAAGGCCATGCTAAAGACAGCCATGCTTGGCGCAGTATTCCTGAAATGCTCAGTGAAGCGGCCGCCAAATACAGCCAACGTAAAGCTTTTACCACCTGTATGCCCAATGGTATGAACGGCAGCCTTACCTTTGGACAGGTGGATGAGATGTCGACCGCTTTTGCTCATTATCTACGCGGCGAACTTGGCTTGCAAGCTGGTGATCGCGTTGCGGTGCAAATGCCAAACTGTTTAAGCTTACCCGTCGCGGTGATCGGGGTGCTCAAATCCGGCTGCATCTTAACCAGCGTTAACCCACTGTACAGCCGCCGTGAAATGAGACATCAGTTCAGTGACGCTGGGGTAAAAGCGATTGTCATTTGCGATATGTTCACCGATAAACTGCAAGACATTATTGAGCAAACCCCGATTCAGCACGTTGTCGTCACCTCTCTAGCCCAGTGGTTTCCTCCGGTAGTACGCGGTATTCTTAAGCTGGTCTTGAAATATTGGAACAAGGTGATCCCAACGCATCAGTTGAGCCATCATTCTATCGATCAAGCGATTCACCTTGGCCGCCAGCGCGGGAAAAACGATAAGCTGAATGTGGCAGAGTATTGGCAAGGTTTAACTCGCGCCGATACCGCGCTGCTGCAATACACAGGGGGCACCACGGGCGTTGCGAAAGGGGCGATGCTCAGTCATGGTAACTTGCTCGGTAACGTAGAGCAGATGGATAGCCTAGTTCAAGGACATGTCACGAGCGGCCAAGAGACGGTGCTCACTGCTCTGCCGCTGTACCATATTTTTGCTTTCAGCGTTAACTTGTTGGAGTTTTGGCATCAAGGGGCGCACAATATTCTGGTACCCAGCCCAAGACCTATCCAAAATTGTCAACGCGCGTTTGATAACTACCCTATCAGTTGGATGACTGGCGTGAATACCTTGTATAACGCGCTGCTCAATGAAGAGTGGTTTACTACCTTTCCGCCTAAACACCTTAAAGCCGCTTTAGCTGGCGGCACCGCTTTACATGCTACAGTTGCTGAACGTTGGCAAAAAGCCATTCATTGCCCTTTAGTGGAAGGTTATGGCCTAACCGAAAGTTCACCGGTACTCTGCTTTAATCCCTTAACCGATCCGCGTCCCGACTGTATTGGCATTCCAACGCCGGGTACTCAGTTGCGCTTAGTGGATGATGACGGGCATACCGTCCCGCTTGGTGAGCCGGGAGAACTGATTGCTAAGGGTGTGCAAATTATGCAGGGCTATTGGCAGCAACCGGAAGAAACGGCTCATGCGCTGCGAGATGGTTGGTTATATACTGGCGATATCGCCATCATGCATCCTGATGGCCGCTTACGCTTAGTCGATCGGAAAAAAGATTTGATCCTTGTCAGTGGTTTTAATGTCTATCCCAACGAAGTGGAAGAAGCGATCGCTGGCTTAGAGCAAGTAATGGAGTCAGCCGTCGTCGGCGTTCCCGACCCGCTCACAGGCGAACAAGTTCAAGCTTATGTGGTGTTGCGCGAGCAAGGATTAGATGAAGCAAGCGTGAAAAAACACTGTAAAAAAGAACTCGCCGCTTATAAGGTTCCGAAAAAAGTGGTCTTTGTTGATGAACTACCGAAAACCCCAGTGGGCAAGGTTCTGCGCAAAGATGTTCGTGCCATGGCCCTTGGCCAATCGACCCATTCTGATCATTAGGAGGCCACCATGTTAAGCGCTTTTGAAGAAACCCTATTATCGGTCATGATGATCATCATTATGTTTGGCATGGGCGCAAGCCTGACCTTTCGTGATTTTCGGATCGCCTTTAAACACCCTAGGGCTATCGTGGTCGGATTCAGCTCGCAATATGCCCTAATGCCCTTTATTGCCTTTGCTTTATCTTGGCTACTTAACCTCACCCCAGCACAAACGGTCGGCATGGTATTGATTGGTTGTATGCCTGGAGGAACTACCTCGAATATCTTTGCTTACTTTTCACGTAGCCTACTCAGCTTGAGTATCATGATGACTATCTGCTCAACAATAGCGGCATTTGTGATGGTTCCGCTACTGATGCAGTTCTATACCCAAGGGATTGATGATTCGCTGCGTATCCCGCCCGATCAAATTGGTCGCTTATTGTTTGCGCTACTGATCCCCACTCTGATTGGTATCTGGTTGCGGCGTAAAAATGCCAATATTGGCGCTGTGGTTGAATTAACGGGGGGCGTATTAGGCGCATTGGTGATTATTTTCTTGCTTGCCACTTGGGTACCACGTAACTGGCAACTGCTGCTTACCACTCATTGGACGGTTTATGTTGCGGTGATCATGGTTGGATTGATTGGCTTTAATTTTGGCTATTTCTTCTCACGCTTGCTTGGTCTTAATCCACAAAAAGCGCGCACGGTATCATTAGAAACCGGCATTCAAAATGGCCCCCTCGCCGCTTTGGTGGTTAGCCTAAGTTTTGCAGGGGAATTACAGCAACAAATCTTATTGATCCCAGTCATGTACTCACTGTTTATCGTTATCAACTCCACGGTAGTCACTTTCTTTTACCGTAAACGTACCTTTAGTGAAGAGCTAGCGCGCGATCAAGCAAAAATCGAACCCGCCAGTAGTACTAGTTCATCAAGCCAGTAAATATGGCGCTCACCTTTGTTATCGCTATCAAGGCCGCTAAGCGGCCTTGATAGCGAATGGCATGTTAATTAGATGCTACAATCAACAGCCCTAATCACAGTATTGATTGATGCCCAGGGGATTTATCTGTGCTTACCAGCAACAGTAAGTGGTTGATGATGCAAAAACTAAAAAGTAAGCTTTATTGATAATAAAAAGGATTAAATAACCAAATCTAATCTTGGTTACCCAATTGTTTATCACACCATTTTTCAATATCGGGTGCATAGAGAGCCAATAAACCAATGCTCATCGCAATACCACAAATAATGTAAATCGCTACCATGTTGCCACTCCCGATTGTATCTGCAAACCCATAGGCTGGCTGTTCTTGCATCGTGTGCTTAAAACGCTCAGCTGTTTATATTCTAGCTAAATACATGTCTATTGGCTAACACACTACAACTTCGCTAACAATTCGTTGCGTACAATTTCAGCACCAGCGCTTAATGAGTGGAGTTTCGCTCGTGCTACCGCTCTAGACAACGGAGCCATGCCACAGTTTGTGCATGGATAAAGCTTGTCAGCATCAACATATTTCAGAGCATTACGCAGGGTGGCCGCTACCGCTTCTGGTGTTTCAATGCTGTTGGTTGCGACATCGATAGCACCGACCATCACTTTTTTGCCACGTACCAATTCGAGTAACTCCATTGGCACATGAGAGTTATGACACTCTAAAGAAATGATATCGATATTCGATTGTTGCAGTTTAGGAAAAACCTCTTCGTATTGACGCCACTCACTACCTAACGTTTTTTTCCAATCCGTATTGGCTTTGATCCCGTAGCCATAACAAATATGTACCGCGGTTTCGCATTTTAAACCATCGATAGCTCGCTCAAGCGCTTCAATCCCCCAATCATTGACTTCGTCAAAAAAAACGTTGAACGCCGGCTCATCAAATTGAATGATATCGACACCAGCCGCTTCTAGTTCTTTAGCTTCTTCATTGAGAATTTTCGCAAACTCAAACGCCAGCTCTTTACGAGATTGATAATAGCCATCGTAAAGGGTATCAACCATCGTCAGCGGCCCAGGCAGAGCCCACTTGATGGGCTTATCCGTTTGAGAACGCAAAAATTTTGCATCTTCTACAAACACCGATTTCTGCCGAGATACAGGGCCAACCACGCTTGGCACGCTAGCATCGTAACGGTCTCGGATTTTCACCGTTTGTCGATTTTCAAAATCAACGCCATGCAAATGTTCGATAAAAGTCGTCACAAAGTGCTGACGGGTTTGTTCGCCGTCACTGACAATGTCTACCCCTGAGATTATTTGTTCATGCAAGGCAATACGCAGAGCATCGTATTTTCCATCTATTAACTCTTGTTGCTGTAATTTCCAAGGTGACCAAAGCACTTCTGGCTGAGCTAACCAAGTCGGTTTTGGCAGACTACCTGCCGTCGAAGTTGGGAGTAATTTTGTCATAATGTTGGCTATTCTACTGTTTGGTTGACGATTAAGCGCACTGAGCGACCCATTGTTCAAGAACCGATTGATAAGGTTTGATGAAGACTTCTTCCGCATACTTACCTTGTTTTATTGCCAGTTGAGTACGCTCTTCGCGGTCATAGACAATATCCGTTAACGAGTGGGCATCGCTCTTCAAGTTCGCTTCATAACGCTCACCAGCAACCCGGTTAGCAAAGTAAATCTCAGGGCGATAAATCTTTTGGAAGGTTTCCATAGTGCTGATGGTGCTAATCAGCTCCAAATTGGTGTAATCGTTAAGCAAATCGCCAAAGAAATAGAAGGCAAAAGGCGCAACACTGTTGCTCGGCATAAAGTAACGAGCTGTTAAGCCCATCTTCTGGAAATATTGTTCCGTTAACGATAAATCCGTCGGCTGGTATTCCACCCCCAATATTGGGTGTTGGTTATTGGTGCGGTGATAGACTTTGCTGTCTGACACGCTCAAACAAATCACCGGTAGCTTAGTAAAGTTTTGTTGGTAACCTTCTGATTTAATGAATGATTTAAATAAGTTACCATGCAAAAGACCAAAATCTTCTGGTACTGAGAATTGCGCTTTGCCTTTATTGTGATCCAGTAGACGGACACTAAAATCGTAATCACGAACATAAGAAGAGAAGTTATTGCCGACAATCCCTTCAATCCGTTGACCGGTTTTACGATCCAAAATACCGGTTTTTAACACTTCAATCGATGGAATGGTTTCGCTGCTATTTTCTACTTTGATATTAGCTGAAATAATATCTAACTCGACCGAGTAGCGATCACTCGTTGGGTTATCCCAACAAGCCAACTCATTGAAACGTTGGTCTATCATGCGCAATACACTACGCAAGTTCTGTTGACGATGTTCACCACGCGCTAAGTTAGCAAAGTTAGTGGTAATACGAGTGTTGTCTGCTGGATGATAATTTTCATCAAGACGAGTCTTTTTAATGGTAAAGGTAAAATGTTGAGTCATCAGCGTTATCTTCCGTGTCAATCAGATGAAACCAAATGATCATCCGTTCAATTCATGACTCAGTTATAACTCGCCCTTAATTAACTTAACAATGTTGTTACTTAATGTTGATTGTGAAAAAAATTCATGTTCAGGATGCTTAAGTAAAAAAATAGTAAAACAGAAGATGGGATTGCGTCTGTTAGACAACTGATCTGCACCAACCATACAAGACAGAAAAATAAGGTATTTTATGCGTTTTGATAGCATTTTCATCTAGACATATAAATAACTTCGCAATAAATGACACCTTAGAGTAAATAGTTTGTATTGAGAATACGAAACCTATTATTCAGCCAAGTGTCACCCTATTGCTTATCCACACTATATAAAATCTCTTGATAGCTAGCTTTTTATTATTCAAAATTGGGGAAATAAACAACAGTTTTGTACAATACTTGTGTTAAGGAGCATTTTATTGTGTAGCTCAATTACTGCTGTGTAAAAGGACTATACAATGACACCAAATAACGGCATTTTTTGGCTTAGGCAAACTCCGAAAATAACCTGTGTAGCTACGCTGGGACCTGAAGGTTTAAGCAGCCAATATGCAGCTCAGTACCTATCAAGGCTTATTGGGGACCCATTAGAAGTACTATTATTCAGAACCTTTGAACAAGCCTCTGAGCATGTTGAATCCAATGAGTCATGTTTACTTCTTGTTGCTAATGCATACCAGAGGGTTGATAACTTTTACATGAACGAGCGAACGCTCCTTTTAGGTTCGTTTTTTTTGCCCCCCCGCCTACTACTTGGCATGTAAAGATATAGGTTGATTTCTCGTTATATCGCTATAAGGGAGTCAAGTGTCTATCAGAGTTACATTTAACCGATGAATTTGAACAGGGATATTGGGAGAGGCAAGCGGGCTATTGCAAGACTGACAAGATCAAACCCAAAAGATATCGAATCGTTGATTTACAAGAACATCGCTTCATTGATGACACTGGCGAAGTTACGGATTTTTAAGGAACAATAATGATTTCACAACTAATAGCGATGGCTGCTTTTGCCTTGGTGACTTCGATCTCACCAGGCCCAGTCAACATTTTAGCCACTGTTACTGGAGCGAATTACGGATATACCCGTACTATACCTCATATCACTGGCGCAACTTTCGGGTTTGTATCCATTTTGTTTTTGTTGGGCTTTGGATTATCGCAATTCATTGCCGAGATTCCTTATTTAGCAAAGGGCATGACATATGTAGGAGGAAGTTTTCTATTATATCTCGCTTATAAAGTGACGACCCAAGAACCTACCACTAAAAGTAAAGATTCAGAAGAAAGCAAATCAGCGCCATCGCTCTTACAGGGTATGATGTGCCAGTGGCTGAATCCTAAAGCATGGATCGTTTCGCTTGCTGGTATTTCAGTTTTTTATACAGGGCAAAACGTAGGACTAGAGGTATTACTTTTATTCTGTGGCATATTCTTTGTCGTTTGCTACATATCGCTCTCAGTGTGGGCAATACTAGGGGTTACCATCAGTTCTGTTATAGAAACACCTAAGCAGTTCAAGCTGTTTAACATCTCTATGGGACTACTATTAGCGTTAACTGTTCTATATACTTTCTTCATATCTAGTTGAAAGAGTATTCGTTGATATGGCTAAACAGCAATTTTATCGATCCAATATAATTCCTATAGAACTGCGTTGTTCCACAAATTCAAACGCATGCTATGGTAAACATACTCACGAAGAGTTTTCTGTTGGATCGGTAGATTGTGGTCAAAGTGATTATTTTAATAACAATATGGAAAGCAAAATCGAAATGGGCTCTCTTGTCATAGTGAACCCATTGGAAGTACATTCATGTAACCCCACTCGAGATACAAATTGGAGCTATAAGATGCTTTATGTATGCCCGAAGTGGTTAGGTAACATACAATCTATGATTGTAGATAACCCCTCAAAAAATTTTATACCATTCTCGATTATCCATACTAATTCCCCAGAGCTCTACTGGCAGTTTCAATCATTGGCAGACTCAATCATAGACGATGTCGATCACATAAAAATGGAAGAAGAAAGCATCGAATTTTTCTCCAATTTATTTCGCAATGCCAACGCCATAGATATCGATGAGTTGAGCCTAACAAAAGCAAATATCGCCAGAGCTCATCGTTTTATACGTGACAACTTCAAAAACAATATCTCAATCAGAGAGATTGCTCAACACTCTGGGTTAAGTGAATACCACTTAATTCATTCATTTCGAAAATCTTATGGGATAACCCCCCATGCCATACAAATTGCCATGCGAATAAATGAAGCGAAGGTGTTGCTAAAGAAAGGATATAATATTGCATCAGTTGCCACAGAATTAGGGTTTAATGATCAAAGTCACTTTCATCGTAATTTTAAAAAACTAGTAGCAGCCACTCCAGCTCAATACAAAGATTAATCTACATTAGTTCTGCTGTGAATGTTTGCTACGCCATTTTGTATGGAAACGGATTACTTCGTCAGAAATAAATATAAATATAGAATGCTCTTCCGACACTCATTACACCGAAAGCATGATGTAATCGATTAGTATATCGACTAGATTCGACGGTTTGATAAGCGGTGAAAAGCTTCTCTGACGAACATGGAAAGAGAGGTTTCTTACAATGCGATATACTCTCGTCTCTACCCCTTCTGAAAAGGGGGTTTGCAATACACCATCTAATCTGTAACTTTCTAATTTAGTAAGCGCTGTAACTCACAAATGCCTACAACCGTGTTAACTATGGTTATCGGCAATAGAACATATTTTTGTTCGACCGCTTGCTTTAATACCAACGATATAAAATGGCTCACATAGCGAAAAAATAGGATTTTTACCGTAAAAGTATATCAAACTGTGAAATGATATTAGGGAGTATTAGAGTACTGAGTGCCGCTAGAGGCTAGATGGGTGGAAGCCCCAGCCACATCCCGGCACACACGTCATTCGCTGTGGCTGCTTCCTTCCGGACCTGACCAAGTTCACGAACTAGTGTTGCGGGAGGACCAGGGCCTCCATAGAGCACTTTAGCGCCTTGGCTAAAGAGTGCGAGGATTATCCGGCATCCCCTCCTCTATTGCAACCCTCCGCTCTCATAAAATCAATAAAGGCGAGTTAACTGGGCAGCAATTGAGCAATCTTTTTATTCTCAGGCAATGATGGTGGAGTTTTGTACTACTCTATCTGCTCTTCACTGCTTTTTAGAAGGTAGTCCGTCATCCACGCCGTTGCGAGTAGACATAACCAAAATACGAAGACCGGTTTGGGTACTTCGATGGCCGGAGCCAGCACGATGCCCATAAACGCCACCGACGGTAGCGTCCAGCACAATAACGTTGACCAATGCTCTGCTCTTTGCTTCACCAGTTTATTGATGATGGCGATTAATCCAGTCACGCACAATGAGATCACAACTGCGAAGGTAAATTCAGCAATCCACAAAGGCAGCAACAATAATAATGCCCACCAGTGGCGAGCCGATGAAGGCGTGTATTTCCAACTATTAACTGCCCACCATATCGCGCTCACCGAGAGTATTTGTAATACCGTCATTGTCGGCGTGCCATCAAGCTTACCTGCTGATTGGGTAGTCATAATTCCGACTTGCAGCGTCAGCAAGATCAAACCACAAATCACCATTACCCCTTTATGGCGTGGCGCAGAAAAAGCGACCATCAGTAATGGGAAAATAACCCACATACTCACAGATAATGCGGCTGGCTGGTAAGACAGCGTGAAGCCATAGACCAGTAAACCGCCCAACAACACCAAGCCCGCATTACCACTGCGAGGCAACACCCACAGTGCTGGGACTAATAAAGCGATCAATGACCAATTGTCTTCACTCAAACCTAGGGCTTGACCGCAGACAATCGCTAAGATTATGGTGATCATAAATTGCATAACCGACACTATCATACCCTCTCCTTATACCTATCCGTGGTAACCATTGAACTAGGGCTTTATGAGTATGGACCAATTTTCTCAACAAATCTTTGCCGTGGTGCACCAAATTCCTTTTGGTCGAGTAGCGACCTATGGACAAGTTGCGCATTTAGCGGGCTATCCCGGCTATGCTCGTCAGGTAGGAAAAGTGTTAATCCGATTGCCGCAAGGCAGCAAACTGCCTTGGTTTAGAGTGATTAATAGCCGAGGTGAGTCATCGTTGAGCGGGGTCGATAAAGCGCGTCAACACGCTTTACTGCTTGCCGAACAGATTGTGATCAATTCATCTGGAAAAATTTCACTACGCCAGTATCAATGGCAGCCTCAGACGTTTATCTCATCAGCAAAGAGTAGAGGGATCGTTTCAACATGTTTCATAAATCACATTCCCTCTTGACAAATATTTGACCTCTTTCACAAAATAGCAGCCAATACTTAAGTGAACTAATTTTAGTCTATGCCCAAACCACTTGGAGTTGCAGGTAGGAAGGGTATACAAACAACCATCATTAGGTGAGGGTCATGAGTAAACCACTAAGCGAATTATTACGCCTACTACAGCTTGAAAAGCTTGAAGAAGGTTTGTACAGAGGTGAAAGCGAGAACCTTGGTTTACCCCAAGTCTATGGCGGTCAAGTGATTGGGCAAGCGCTCTCGGCGGCCCGTTACACGGTAGATTCCGATCGCACCGTCCATTCCTTCCATAGCTACTTTTTGTATCCGGGCGATCCTGAAAAACCGATTATTTATGATGTAGAAAACCTACGTGATGGTCGTAGCTTTAGCACCCGTCGGGTCAAAGCGATTCAAAACGGCCGACCGATTTTTTATCTCACCGCTTCTTATCATGGTGAAGCGCCGGGGTTTGAACACCAAAATGCGATGCCCAATATCCCTGGGCCTGAAAACTTTGCTTCAGAATCCGAGTTGGCGGCGCAAATCGCCCATTTATTGCCAGAAAAAATTCGTAACGCATTTTGTGGTGAAAAACCGATTGAGATCCGCCCTGTGACGGTGATTAATCCGTTAAAACCACAAAAAGAAGAGCCTAAACAATATTTATGGATTCGCGCGAATGGTGAAGTGCCTGATGATCAGTTAATTCATCAATACTTACTCGGTTATGCGTCAGACTGGGGATTTCTCGTTACCGCGCTGCATCCTCATCAAGTCTCACTGATGACGCCGAATTTCCAAGTGGCGACGATCGATCATTCGATCTGGTTCCATCGCCCGTTTAAAATGGATGAATGGCTGCTTTATGCAATTGAAAGCCCAACCGCGAGCAATACCCGTGGTTTAGTGCGCGGTGAGATTTATAACCAGCAAGGGGCTTTAGTGGCGACAGCGGTACAAGAAGGGGTGATGCGTTTTAAATAAAACGCTCCCTTTAAAGCGGTAAGGAGGTGGTGTATTTCAAAGACTCCATCGCAAAGGTGGAAGTGACATTATTTAAACCATCGATACTATTGACCAGTTTTTTATAGAACTGGTCAAAATTTTTCATGTCTTTGACCAGTACTTTCATCATGTAATCATACTCACCAGCCATGCGATAAAACTCCATCACTTCCGGAAAATCCTCCACGGTATTAACGAACCGTTGATACCACTCATGAGAGTGATCACTGGTTTTGACCATCACAAAAGCGATAAAAGACAGCCCTAAACGTTCAGGATTAAGCAGCGCCACCCGTTGGCTGATCACCCCCGACTCTTCGAGCTTTTTCAATCGTTTCCAACATGGCGTACTGGTTAAATTGACTGCATCGGCCAGCTCATTGAGTGATAACGTGCTGTCTTTTTGCAACATCGCCAGTAACTGTTTATCAATGCGATCCATATCCACCACCTTTTATTTCTATAAATAACATATTATAGAGGAAATAATTCTCTTAAATTAGCAAATCAAAGGCAAGATAACCAAGTTTTTCTCCCTCACACAACGTACATTAGCAGCATTAACTCATGAGCAATTGCTCGTCATTACTATGAGAACGCCACCATGTGTACCGACCATCAATGGATTAATAACGCGATTCGTAAAATCGAAGCCGATTTTCAACGCTCGGCTGATACCCATTTAATTAAGCTCGATCTGCCTAGCATTGCGGGGATTGATCTTTATCTTAAAGATGAGAGCACGCACCCGACTGGCTCGCTCAAACATCGCTTGGCTCGCTCGCTGTTTTTGTACGCGATTTGTAATGGCTGGGTTGGTCCAGATACGCCAATTATTGAAGCCTCTTCTGGCAGCACTGCGATTTCTGAGGCCTATTTTGCCCGCTTATTAGGCCTGCCTTT
The DNA here is from genome assembly GCF_009904895.1 of Vibrio sp. V31_P5A7T61. Lineage (NCBI taxonomy): Bacteria > Pseudomonadati > Pseudomonadota > Gammaproteobacteria > Vibrionales > Vibrionaceae > Vibrio > Vibrio sp. V31_P5A7T61. The sequence goes on along the minus strand of NZ_WXWI01000033.1, from coordinate 249,472 downwards.
TATTGCGGTGATGCCGAAATGCACCGCGCGTAAGAAAATCGAACAAATTGAGTTTTATGGTGGCAAAGCACATTTAGTCGATCGCAGCGATCAAATTTATGCCGAGTCTCGCCGCTTAGCACAAGCATTAAACGGTCATTATATGGATCAATTTACTTATGCAGAGCGAGCCACCGACTGGCGAGGTAACAGTAATATCGCCGATAGTATTTTTCAGCAAATGCAACGGGAAGATCATCCCATTCCAAGTTGGATTGTGATGAGCCCGGGAACCGGCGGGACTTCCGCCACCATTGGCCGTTTTATCCGTTATCAGCAACATAATACTAAGCTGTGCGTCGTCGACCCAGAAAACTCGGTATTCTTCGATTATTACCAAACGCGCAATAGTGAGTTAACCCTTCAGTGCGGCAGTAAAATTGAAGGCATTGGCCGGCCACGTGTCGAACCGAGTTTTATTCCCAATGTGGTTGATGAGATGAGACAAATCCCAGATGCGGCCAGTATCGCTACCATTCATTGGTTAGAAAAGATCGTGGGAAGAAAAGCCGGCGCATCAACCGGAACCAACCTTTATGGCGCACTTCAATTAGCCAGTGAGATGAAACAGCGCGGTGAACAAGGCTCAATTGTGACCTTATTATGCGACAGTGGTGAGCGTTATTTGGATACTTATTACAACCCAGAGTGGCTAGCGAATAATATTGGTGACTTATCACCTTACACCTCGAAGTTAGAAGCGTTTCAGCTTACAGGCCAACTGGATTAAAGCTATCCTTGACGATTGAAAATTAATAGATCTATCTCCAAACGACTTGGAGTTGCAGGTTGGCGGTAAGTGAGTCCCCATGAATATAGACAGACTATGTGATTAGGATGAACGAACGTAGCTAACACCGCTGCAGCTTCAAGTAGGAAGGGGATAACATCAAGCTATTGATTATGTGGATTTTGTTTTAACGATGACCGTTCTCTGACAGCGAATGTCGAAAACATGACGCCTATCTGACGCGGTTAACGTTCATTTGATGAATAATAACGACCTCAGTCACCAACGACTTTACACTATCGTCGAACGGCTCATAGATAAGGCCGGTGGCTATCACAACGTCCGTTTCAATTGAAGGTATAGAATATGATCAAAAAATCTCTTTTTGTCGTCAGTGCACTGACCTTAGTGTTGGCTGGCTGTGATAATCAACAGCAAGCCTCTGCCCCTGTAGAGTCACAAACCGCTCCCGTGACCATCGATGTTAATGATGATGAAGCCGTGATGGATGAAGCATTTAAGAGTGAGCATACCGCTTACAATAGTTTAGATTGGCAAGGGACCTATCAAGGCGTACTCCCTTGTGCGGATTGTGCCGGCATTGAGTATACCTTGGTCTTAAATGATGATCTGACCTATCAACTTACTCAAGTTTATCAAGGTAAAGAGCAAGCAGCTCCATTTGTCTCTCAAGGAAAATTCCACTGGGAAAACAATGGCAGCGTCATCACCTTAGACGGGGAATCGGATGCGCCCAATCAATACTTTGTCGGTGAAAACATGTTGATGAAATTAGACAGTAATGGCGAGAGAATTACTGGCGATTTAGCGTCTTTGTATAATCTTAAAAAACAATAGCCGTTGCTTCGATAAATGCTTTTCACTTATCCCCAACCACCTAAGAATAGAGTGTTTGGGGATAAAACCAAGATTAAGAATTTTGCTGGCGTGCGGCAAAAGCCGCCGCTTGCTCTGGTGTTGCCGGTAATTGATAGTTAGCTTTCCACTCATCATAGCTCATGCCATAAATCCGCTCACGCGCCTTATCAATATCCATTTCAACCCCTATCGTCTCAGCTTCCGCTTGATACCATTTACAAAAACAGTTACGACAAAAACCAGCCAAGATCATCAGGTCAATATTCTGCACGTCCTTATTATTATCTAAATGCGCTAACAGACGACGAAAGACTGCCGCATCGATTTTATCTTGTTGTTCTTGAGTTAAGTGTTGAATGTTCGCTTCTGACATGATGTTTCCTTTTTAGTAGTGAGCGGTAGCATTAGCTTATCTCAAGATAGCAAAACGCCCAAGACAAGCTTGGGCGTTCATCAATCATCCAACGCTAATCAATCAGCCTTGAATACCAACAATTAACCATGGCGCGTTAGGTTGTGTTAAATCACGCTCTAAATGCCAAATATCTAAAATTTCTTCTTCGGTTTCAGAACCCAAGTCGCGGCATCGACCCGTAAATTGTAGACTCAGTTGCGCTTTACGATCATCGTAATCGGCACGAACAATCTCTGCATCGACATACATGACTTCAGTTTGTGGCTGTTGATCCAGCTTTTCTCGCTCAGCTTTCAGATCAGCGAATAAACTTTCAGACACGTACTCCTCAATCGTCTCAAGCTGGTTATGGTTCCAAGCACCTTGCAAAATACGATAATGCTCACGTGAACCATTAATGAAGGCGATTTTATCAAAACCAGGTGGGTAGTTATGGGGCACATCGTTATGCATGGTTGAACCAAACCCAGAACTCGCTGCTGGTTTAAATTCCTGCTCCGGAGCTTGCTCAAAACTTTGGCGATGTACATTGGTGTTATAAGCTGGCTGACGAGGATTAAGGCTACCCTGCTTACCTGCCAGAAAATGACGAGCAAGCTTAAAGAGTGCAAATCCTATCAGACCGAAGATCAAAATATCCATAAATTGGATACCTTCAAAGGCACCACCAAAAAACGCAGCCAGTAGGCCGCCGGCGAGTAAGCCACCCATCAGGCCGCCCATTAAACCTCCGCGACTGTTGGTCGCAGCAGGTTGCTGATTATTTTGCTGACGTTGCGGAGTCGCTTGTTGTTGTTGATGATTTTGTGCAGGCGCGGTTCGATGGTTCTGACCAAACGATTTACCACCGCCCATCCGTCGAGCTTCAGCATCAGGAATCACCATGACAGTGATCATCAGTAACGCCATAAAAGAAAACAAACGCTTCATATATTTCCTCAGGGGATGTCATTAGGTACAAAAGGCTTTTATTCTTTGTCATCATAGTCACTTCAAGACGCTAAGCAAACCTTTTGCCTGACTGACATGTATCAGAATATTGCAGCCTTATTGAGTTGACGCTCTCCCAGACACTCTCTAGAATATCGAACATTGTTCTTTTTTGATTATGCGGTTTAACAACAACTTATGGCCAGACGCAACGATCATACTCGCGAAGAGTTGATCTCTCTTACTTTAAAAGCCAGTAAAGCTTTCTTAAGCAAGCACTCTTATCATGAACTTAGCCTAAGAAAAATCGCCAGTATGATAGGTTATGTGCCAAGCACCTTGGTCAATGTATTTGGTAGCTATAACTTGCTGCTTTTACATGTTGTTGCACAAACGCTCGATGAGCTGGCTTCAGAATCTAAGTTAGCCGTAAAAAAATGCGCAGACCCTAAAAAAGCGCTGTATAAACTGGCCTACTGTTATCATGACTTTGCTCAAAAGCACCCCTACCGCTGGCAGTTGATTTTTGAACACAATATGAATGGCGAAGATCTTCCAGAATGGCAAGCAGAACGAATCAACGGCATGACTACCATGCTAGAGTCGCTGTTACAAGTCATTGCCCCTCATCGCAGTGCACAAGAAGTATTACGCACGAGTCGCGTTTTATGGGCTGGGGTGCATGGCATTACGTTACTGAGTGTTGATGATAAATTTTTTACCGCTGAGCCGGTCGATGGTAAAGCATTGATTGAAGATTTACTGAGCCAATATTTGGCTAACTGGTAACCATTAAGGCAAAACCATGCACAGTTCTCAATCTTCATTGTTAACACAACGACGTTTTCTTCCGTATTTTATCACCCAATTTTTTGGGGCGTTTAACGATAATATCTTTAAAAACGTGTTGTTGCTGTTTGTGGCTTTTGCCGCTGTGGATACGTTATCCATCTCCAGTCACCTATTTATTAACCTTGCTGCCGGCTTATTCGTGTTACCGTTTTTCTTATTTTCAGCCTCAGCGGGGGTATTAGCCGATAAATACGAAAAATCGTGGTTTATCCGCCGCGTAAAACTGTTTGAAATCGCCATTATGTGTATTGGTGCGATAGGTTTTATCACCCAAAGCTATGGTCTTCTACTGTTTATGCTGTTTTTAATGGGCACCCAATCGGCGTTTTTTGGTCCGGTCAAATACGCGCTGCTGCCTCAACAATTAAAAACCAATGAACTGGTTCCGGGCAATGCGTTAGTGGAAACCGGTACCTTTCTCGCTATATTACTCGGCACGATTGGCGCTGGTGTTATTGCTTCGCTCGATCATGCTCATTATATTGCCGCCGGAGCGGTTATCCTTTTCGCCTTACTCGGCTATCTTGCTAGTCGCTCTATTCCTATCGCCCCAGCCAGCGATCCAAACTTGGTTTTTACTTTTCGTCCTGTTCAGCATACCCGCACTACGCTGGCGATAGCCAAACAAGACAGAACCATTTTTCAATCGATCATGGCGATCAGTTGGTTTTGGTTTCTAGGCGCGACTTATCTCACCCAGTTTCCAAATTTCACTAAACTGTTTCTCGGTGGCACCGAAAGCGCGGTGTCATTTTTGCTAGCCTTATTCTCTGTTGGAATTGCGATAGGCTCACTCACCTGTGACAAACTCTCTAACCATCGAATCGAAGTCGGACTGGTACCACTCGGCAGTTTAGGTATTAGCTTATTTGGCTATCTGATGGCCGCCAGCGTTCCCGCTGTTTTACCTCCTTTTACACAATTTAGTGATTTTATTAGCCACCAAGCTCTATGGCCCCTGTTTAGTTATTTACTGTTATTGGGCGTCTCTGGCGGTATTTTTATTGTGCCACTTTATGCTCTGCTTCAGCAAAGAGCCAAAGTCACTGAACGAGCACAAGTCATCGCGGCGTTAAATATCTATAACGCGCTATTTATGGTGGGCAGCGCACTGCTCGGTATTGTCTGCTTAAGCCTACTTGAATTAACTATTGTGCAGCTGTTTATCCTACTTGCGGTGCTCAATGTGTTAGTGACAACTTACCTGTTCTTACAAGTACCTATTTTTGTGCTGCGCTTGGTGGTGTGGGCCTTAACCCACAGCATTTATCGAATGAAGCACAAAAATTTACACCATCTGCCTGAGCAAGGCGGCGCGCTGATTGTCTGTAATCATGTCAGTTATATGGACGCGTTATTGCTCAGCGCGGTTTGCCCACGTTTGATCCGCTTTGTCATGGAAGAAGATTACGCGAATATTCCTATCTTAAGGCCGTTACTCAATCGAGCTGGGGTGATCCCGATTTGTGCCAATAAACGCAGTTCGATTCGCCGCGCCTTTGCTGAAGTCGATCAAGCGCTGCAAGAAGGCCACTTGGTGTGTATTTTCCCCGAAGGCCGCCTAACCAGTGATGGCGAGATCGCTCCTTTTATGCGCGGAATAGACGTGATTTTAAAACGCAGCCCAGTTCCGGTGATCCCGATGGCCATTAAAGGCTTATGGGGTAGCTTTTTTAGCCGCTACAACGGTCGTGCTTGTTGTAGCCTGCCTCGTAAATTGCGCGGAAAAATCGAGATTGAAGCCGGTGAAGCGGTAAGTAGTGGACAGGCCAACACCGAATTGATGCAACAAAAAGTCGCTCAGCTACGTGGGGATTGGCGCTGATAGGTCTAGTCTAGTCTAGTGGTGTATAACGACTTTGCTGATCGGCAAACCAGTTCTTGACCGCTTGGCGTGAAATCTTGATACCACTCTCAGTCAGAGTGTCAGGCAGCTGCCAGTAAGCGATGGGATGTTTGAATTTTTCCAGCTTATCGGCCAACCATTCACCAAGTTGCTTTTGATCGGGTAATGAATGACAACGCAGCACGGCAATACTGCGCGCGCCAAATTCGGCGTCTTGCACGGGGACAACTACCGCCAACTCAATCAGCGGATGACGAGCTAACACGGTTTCAATTTCTTCACAGTGAATATTTTCTCCGCCCGAGATAAACAAGTTATCCGCGCGGCCAATAATACACAGTTCATCGCCATACCAAGCCCCCATATCACCACTATCAAACCAACCATCTTGATTGGTTAATGGCGTGAGTATCCCTTGTTGATAATAACCACTGGCGAGGGTTTCCCCTGCTATCCAAATTCGTCTATCGACTACTTTTACTTGCCGTTTCGGTAGCACTTGACCAGCACTCGCTGTCTCATCTACCGGTTTGGCGGTCACCGTAGAGGCCGCTTCCGTCATCCCATAACCAATCCAAGTTTCAATCCCTTGCTGAGCCGCTTGCTGAGCGAGGGTCAGTGGGATATGGCTGCCACCCAATAAAACATGGCTTAAGCTGAGGGGTTGTTGGCTGGCTAACAGTCGTTGCAGTTGCGTGACGACTAGAGAAGCGTGACTGACCTGCTGAATATCATCGAGTAATTGACCCGTGCCCAGTTTTAAACAGCCACCGACCGCGAGCCAGCGATAAACAATCGCCAGTCCAGAGACATGATAAAGGGGTAAACTGAGTAGCCAAGTATCTTGCTCGGTAAACGCAAACCGTGCTAATAAGCCCTTAGCAGAAGCAAAATGCTGACGATGGGTATGAGCCACCGCTTTAGGGACGCCCATGGAACCAGAGGTAAAAATAAGCGTCGCCAGATTATCCAACGCATAAGCGGCAGAGCAAGCAACTCCTCCATCTCTATCTCTATCTAATACCGCAATTGAAGAACCCGCGCTTGAAAAGACTTGATCGCTAGGCGGCTCAATCAGTTGCAATGGTGATGGATAAGATGCTTTCAGTTCATCGCTCAAGGCGTTGAGTGATGGTGATAACCATAACCAAGCAGGCTGAGAGCCATACAGACGAGTGAGTTTTTCTGTCAGTTGCGCAGCGGGCTGCGGCATAGTGATGGCACAAATAACCCCTTGCTGCATAGCGGCTAATAGCCACCACAATATTGATGGCTGATTTTTACCCACCAAAGTTAACACATCACCAGACCGTAAACCGGCCAGCTCCAGTGCGGCGGCGTACTGATCCACTTGTTCGGTCACTTGCTGCCAAGTGAGTGTTTGCTGCTCAAGCTGCAACGCAATACGCTGCGGATCGCGCTGCTGCCACTGTCGCCACGGAGTATTCATTAAGCGGATTGCCACACGAGTGTTTGTTGATCTAAGCTGTGGATTGGTAAGGCGCAGCCCGGCCAAGGTGTTTCTAGCTGGGCTTTAAATAAACCGATCGTATCTAAGCCGGGGATAGTCTCTGGCAACAACCAATGGGATAACCGAGCGAGCTGAGTTAAACCTAAGCTTGATTCTAAACTCGAGCTGATCACCGCTTGAATGCCCAAACTGCGCGCTTTTTCAATCAGAGCTTGGCAACGTTGCACTGAGCCAATCAGTGTCGGTTTAATCACGATCGCTTTGGCTCCGGTTAAATCTTCTAACTGAAAATCCGCTTGCTGCACCGCATGTTGTAAGGTTTCATCCCACGCTATGGCAATCCCGCTATCAATCGCAAAAGCAAGGCTATCGCTTGGTGAGCGACAAGGCTCTTCTAAAAACGCTATCCTGCCGCGCACCGAAGGCGAGACATATTGAGCAAATTTAGCCGCTTTCTCTTTACTCCATGCTTGATTGGCATCAAGCCGCAATTGCAGATCTGGCATCGACTCTAAAAACAAATTCACCAGCATGCCATCGCGGATCGGCTCATAGAGACCCACTTTAACTTTGGCAACTTTCTGACCTGGCATAGCGTTAAGTAACGGGATCAACTCATCAGGATCGCCACTACACAATGGGGCGCAATGGTATTGCCCCTCTAGAGTGAGCTCACCTGCTAGCTCCATCTGCGCCATCGATAAGCCAAACGCCACCGAAGGAAAACCATTATCGATATGGCCCTCTTTCCCTTGTACCCACAAGGCTAATTGCTCTTTCGCTAGCGCTCCTGCTTCTTGCAAAGACTCGCGGCTAACGCCTATCAATGGCGCAATCTCTCCGCGACCCATTTTCCCATCTTGCTCTAGTTCAACAATAAATCCTTCACGTTGAGTCAGTTTTTGATCGCGAAGAATCACGCCGCTATCCATGGGTAATTGATATTGATAAAGCTTGGCACTGCGCATGATGGATCCTTTTAGTTAAATGCGGTGGAAGACGTCTATCCCTCATCGGATCCAATATGACCGATAAGAGATAGAGCTAAAGCGATGAATTACGGGTTGCGGGGGAATTTATTAAAGTCTGGACGACGTTTTTCATTAAACGCGTTGCGGCCCTCTTGCCCTTCTTCGGTCATGTAGAACAGCATGGTCGCATTGCCCGCTAACTCTTGCAGACCCGCTTGCCCATCACAGTCGGCATTCAGCGCCGCTTTTAAACAGCGCAGCGCCATTGGACTGTGTTGCAGCACTTCACGGCACCAACGCACAGTCTCTTTTTCTAAATCTTCAACCGCCACTACGGTATTGACTAAGCCCATATCTAAGGCTTCTTGCGCATCGTAAAAACGGCATAGGAACCAAATTTCCCGCGCTTTCTTCTGCCCCACGATCCGCGCCATATACGATGCGCCCCAGCCACCATCGAACGAGCCAACTTTAGGGCCAGTTTGACCAAACTGAGCATTGTCGGCAGCAATGGTTAAATCACACATCATATGTAATACATGGCCACCACCAACAGCCCAACCAGCAACAGAAGCAATCACCGGCTTAGGGCAAGTGCGAATTTGACGCTGAAAATCCAATACATTGAGATGATGAGTACCACTATCGTCTTGATAACCGCCGTAATCGCCACGAATTTTTTGATCGCCCCCAGAGCAAAATGCTTTTTCACCAAGACCGGTTAAAATGATCACCCCAACACCTTCATCGTAGCGTGCATCGGCTAAAGCATGGATCATCTCTTTCACGGTCAGTGGGCGAAACGCATTACGCACCTGCGGACGTGCAATGGTGATTTTTGCAATGCCATCAGCCGATTTGTGATAGTGAATATCTTGATAATCGCCGCTGCAATCTTGCCATTCAACGGGAGCATAGAGTTCTTGTTCTGAAATGCCTACTGTTTTAGCCATGGTGAATTTCCACTGTTATTGTCTAGGTTTATAATTAACGTTCAGCGTTGCTACATGCCATTAACTCAATCATCAGCTGAGCAAAAGCTTGCGGTTGTTCATGATGAACATTGTGTCCAGCCTGCTCAACAACGTGGTAATGCAAACCACTGCGCTGAGCAAGTGAATAAAATTTAGCATCATTTTGTCCACATACGTAATGGACGCAAAACGGGACAAGGGATAACGACGAGCGCACATCCGGTTGCCTTGCCAACGAAGTAGCCAATAGCATTTTTGCAACCGCAGGACCAAGGTTATCACTACGTAATGTGACTAAGGTTTGTCTTTGCTCATGATTCAGTGAAGAAAATACCGCTTGCTGATACCAATCGCTGAGAACTTGAGCAATCGGTTGGTGAGCAAAGCGCGTAGCCCAATGTTGGTCGTGCTGCCAACGAGCGTGCTTCTCTTCCTCAGTAGTCAACCCCAAGTGACCACCTTCAATGACTAAGCCTTGAATATTGAGCGCATCAAACCAGCCATGAGTGCAACCCAGCATTGCCAATCTTGCCCCCAGTGAGTAGCCAACCAACCAGATAGGCGTTGTCGGAGGACAATGAGCGGTGACAACTTGCGCTATCTGCTGACAAGCATCAGCAAAATCACTGCAACCAAGATCGCGACTCTGACCGTGTCCCGGCAAATCAATCGATAACAGCGAATACGCGCCACGCAGCTGCTCGACAACCATTTGCCAATCTTGACTTGAGCCCAAAAAACCATGCAGAAAAACCACCACCGGCTGCACAGGGTTATTCTGTGCTGGTTGAATCGGCTCAATCTTCGCTAACCACTGACTATAAAGCATGAATTTGTGATATCAGTTGCTTAAGATGCTCAGCGGCTTGTTGTGATGGGGTTATCACCTCAATCACTAACGTCCCTTTTCCGGCGTTTAAGTGCTGGTCAATGGCTTGTTGATAAGTCACTAGGGTTTCTGGGGCTTGATAATCGAGGGCAAATTGCTTAGCCGCGAACTCAAACGTTAAACCATGTGGCATTTGATATAAGGCTGAGCGCTGCTCGTCGGGAACAGGTAATAAATCAAAAATGGCGCCGCCATCGTTATTTATCACCACAATCACTAGCGGTTGTGGTGGCGTGCGTACTAAAGCTAACGAATTGAGATCATACAAAAATGAGGTATCACCGAGTAACATCAACATCGGTTTATTCAATGCTCGCTGAACCCCTGCAGCCGTCGCCACCAGTCCATCAATCCCTGATGCGCCGCGATTGGAAAATACCTCACACTGTTTGAGCTCACTGAACATATCCACTAAACGCACGATTAAACTATTACCAATAAACAGAGTACTGGCAGCGCCACGCTCGGTGAGATCCAAAGCCACCGCCACTTCACTCAACTGAGGTTGCGATAGATGCAGCTTTGCAAGCTGGGCAATGCTTGAGGCATACGCTTTCAGCTCATCTGCCCAACCAGCATGTAGGGTTTGCAATGGGTGCTGCTTAGCCAATTGATGCTCAACCCAAGATAGAGCATCGCACAGCCAATGCTGCTGCGCCGCATGGCTAGGGTTATTGCGCGCGACTTGTGGGCTAACATAGGTGTAATTACAGTTAGTCTTTATCAGTTGTTGTTCTAACCACTGGCTTAAACGTTTGGAAACGATTCGAGCGCCAAATTGAACCACATGCTGGCATTCACTCAGTTGCGCTCTTGCCGTGCTGTTTTGTAGCCATAAATCGTAGTGGGCCCATTCACTGCTCACCCCAGATTGAGGATCGCACAGCACCGGCCAACCAAGTTGCTGGGCAAACGTTAACGCCGCTTGAGCTTGAACTAAGGGTAAAGAGCCAATGATCACTAACCCTTTTTGGCTTAACAGTGCGTTATCACTTGGCAGTGGTGCGCTCAGAGTTTGATAACGTTGGCTGTAAGGCTGCTGACCTTGACGCCATTCATCAACCGTCGCGAGATAGTCGGCGTATAACTCACGCTCATGGCTGGAATAAAGTGGTTCTGGATAGGGACAGTTAATATGAACCGAGCCGCCAAACATCGCTTGCTGATGCAAAGCATCATCCAGTGTGGTTAATAACCAAGATAATGGTAAGCGCAAGGTTGGGCTTGGCAAATCAATAGCTTGAGTTACATGCGAGCCATAAATGTTACTTTGCTCAATCGCCTGATTAGCCCCACAATCCACTAGCTCTCGCGGACGATCGGCGGTTAACACAATCAGTTTTTCTCCGGTCAATTTAGACTCAGCAATCGCCGGGAGTAAATTAGCCACGGCGGTGCCGGAAGTGACAATCACCGCCACCGGTGTTTGACTGGCTTTGGCTAAACCGAGGGCTAAAAATCCTAGACCACGCTCATCAAAGTGAGTATGGATTTGCAGTTGTTGATTAGCCGCGGCTTCTAAAGTCAGTGGCGTCGAACGCGAACCGGGCGCGATACACACTTGAGTAACGCCAAAGCGAGTCAACTCTTCTAATAGAGTCTGCGACCAAATTCGATTCAGTAATGCTTGGTCTTGATTCATAAGGCGATCCCTAATGGTGGTTGATTGGTGATCAAACTGAGTAAGGTGGACATTTTTTTATCCAGCTCTTGCCATTCATGCTCAGCGATAGAGCCCGGTACAATGCCGGCACCCGCATAAAGCTGAACACAATTGTCCACCACCAACGCACTACGGATAGCGACACAAAATTGCGCTTGTTGATGACTAAAATAGCCCATCGAACCTGCGTACCAACCGCGAGCAAACGGTTCATGTTCGGTGATAAACTCTAACGCAGGTTGGCGAGGCAATCCCGCGACGGCAGCGGTTGGTTGTAGCGCGCTTAGTAACTGCACCCCATTCACGCTTGGCTTGAGCTGCGCGACAATATCACGCTTTAAATGCTGTACTTGACGCAGCGTCAGTAACTGCGCGTTGCTTTCCACTTCAACCTGCTCAGCCAAAGGCGTTAAACGCTCAATAATATCATCCACTACATATTGGTTTTCATTGAGGTTTTTACCGTCATGAATGAGCCAATCCGCCAGTTGTTGATCCTGCTTAGCCGTATCGCCACGGCCAATGGTTCCGGCCAAGGCTTCCGTTTGTAACTCTTGCCCTTGGCGACAGTATAGACGCTCTGGCGTTGAGCCGATAAAACTGTGTTTACTATCCAAAGCTAACAAAAAATGAAAACTGCGCTGGTTATCAGCAATACTGGCTTTGAGTAATTGCGCAGCACTTATCGCGTTATCAAGGGTTAAGCGCGTTTGGCGAGCTAACACCACTTTTTTGAACTGCTGCTGCTCAATCGCCGCCAATGCCTGACCGACTAATTGGTTCCAATCGATTGGACTAGGCAGATGTTCAACGTCTAACACTTGACTGTGTAAGCGCGATAGTTCTTCAACATCGACGTGTAACTTCGTTAAGGTGGCTAACGTACGCTGGCGATCTTGGGCGATAAAATTGGCAGCTACGCTCCAATGCTGATCAAAACGGATAATTTCCACTTGCGGTAAGAAAAAAAACGATGACATACAGCGCCGATTTTTATCGGTCTGACCATCAAACGAGCGCCCACCCCAAACGCGCTGATTATCGCCTAATATCGCATAAGCAGGGGCCGGTTCGGTAAAGGTATACAATTGACCAACAGCCACCACCTCTTCGCGTCCATCACGAGACTGCCAATAAAATTTGGGAAATAGAGGCTGGGCTTCAAGCCAATCGATCAACGCAAAAGGCGGTGGTCCTATTAATGTTTGGACAAAACGAACGTCGTTATCCTTTGCGTTCTTGATTTGCTCTATCAACCGAGCAATGGCTTGATGAAAATGAGACAAAGCGACCTCGTCGACTATGAGATTCGATTAACAGCGGCTACTCTATTGACAGCGTTAGCGTAAATCAAGGTTGCGACTACTCTTTTTTGACCTTCTCCCGCCTCTAAGGGGATCTATTTAACTATTTAACATTGCTGTGGGCCATTAAAACCCATCAAGGCATCTACTGAACTGATATCGCTAATCCTCAGCCATAAAGAATATCGTCACGAAAACCCCTTAGCTATAGATTTATATTCTTAAAAAAGGCAATCTAGACTGGTTTAATAAAGTTTTTTAATAATTTTCAGGAATTTTACAATGCAAAATATCGGGATGTCGTCAAAACTCGATAATGTCTGCTACGACATTCGAGGTCCAGTACTCAAACATGCTAAACGCATGGAAGAAGAAGGGCATAAAATACTAAAGCTCAATATCGGCAACCCGGCCCCGTTTGGTTTCGATGCCCCAGATGAAATTTTAGTTGATGTGATCCGCAACCTCCCTACTTCCCAAGGTTATTGTGATTCAAAAGGGATCTACTCCGCTCGTAAAGCGGTGGTTCAGTATTACCAAAAACGCGGCATTCGCAGCCTCGATGTCGAAGATGTCTACATTGGTAATGGCGCGTCTGAACTGATCGTCATGTCAATGCAAGCGTTACTCAACAACGGCGATGAAATGCTAGTCCCAGCTCCAGATTATCCATTATGGACCGCTGCGGTGGCTCTCTCTGGCGGCACGGCAGTGCATTATCTGTGTGATGAACAAGCCGATTGGTATCCGGATCTGGATGATATTAGAAAGAAAATCACCCCTAAAACTCGTGGCATTGTTCTGATTAACCCCAACAACCCGACCGGCGCAGTGTACAGCCGAGACTTCTTGCTGGAAGTGATTGAGATTGCTCGTCAACATAAGTTGATGATTTTTGCTGATGAGATTTACGATAAAGTTCTCTACGATGGTGCCGTGCACACTTCAGTCGCCACCCTAACCGAAGATGTATTAGTGGTGACGTTCAACGGCTTATCAAAAGCTTATCGCGTATGTGGTTTTCGTGGCGGCTGGATGTTCTTAACCGGTCCTAAGCATCAAGCCGAAGGCTATATCGCCGGCCTTGATATGCTCGCCTCCATGCGTTTATGCGCTAACGTGCCGATGCAGCATGCGATTCAAACCGCCCTTGGTGGTTATCAAAGTATTAATGAGCTTATCTTACCTGGTGGCCGTTTGTTGGAGCAGCGCGATCGCGCTTGGGAACTGATCAACCAAATCCCTGGTGTCTCGTGTGTGAAACCCAAAGGGGCGATGTACTTATTCCCGAAAATTGATACCAAAAAATACAGTATCAAAGACGATCAAAAAATGATTTTAGACTTCTTGATCCAAGAAAAAGTACTATTGGTGCAAGGCACTGGCTTTAACTGGCCAAAGCCGGATCATTTCCGCATCGTAACCTTACCGCACGTTGAGGATTTGGAAGTCGCCATCGGCCGCTTCGAACGTTTTTTAAGTACTTATAGTCAGTAGATCTTATTTAAATAGCAGCCCTCAAGTTATTGAGGGCTTATTTGATGCCATATTTATAAAAAGTTAATATTTCTTCAGAATCTTCACAATATCATCTTTGCTTTCTGCAGAAATGATTGCATTTATGTCATCATCATTTTGGAATAATTCAGATAAAGCGACAATGGTTTGAATATGACTGTCTGAATCTACTGCTGCCAGAGTTACTGATAAATAAACATCGCCATTATCTTCCGATTCTAGATCTACGCCGTGTTTAAATATCGTTACTTGTAAGCCAGCTTCATTAACCCCATCTTCTGGTCGAGCATGCGGCATGGCAATTTTAGGTGCCAGCACATAATATGCACCAATTTCTTGATGTTTTTCTTTGATCGCATCTAGATAGCTTTTATTCACTTTACCTTGAGCGATGAGTGTCGAACAGGCGAGTTCTAATGCAGCGTCAACAGTTAAGTTTTTTTCGTTTGAAATAACAATTCCATTGTCGCCAATTAAATTAAAAATACTCATGAGACAATCCATCCAAGAATCAAACCTACAACACCGAAATCGAAGTCTGCAAACGTTGTTGCTTCAAGACCCAAACCACCCAGTACAGGTAACAGCATCATCGGCAGGAACGAAATACATAAACCCTGTGTAAATGAACCAAGGATTGCACCACGCAAGCCTCCCATTGCATTGCCGTATACGCCTGCTGCACCGCCGACAAAGAAATGAGGTACTACACCTGCAACAATGATTGTCCAGTCAAGTGCACCCTGTACTGCCATTGCGACAAGGCCAGCAGCAAATGAGGACAAGAAACCAATTAATACCGCATTAGGCGCTACGGGAAATACCATTGGACAATCGAGAGCAGGACGAGCACCCGGTACTAACTTATCGGAAATGCCTTTAAATGCTGGTACTATTTCAGCAATAAGCATCTTCACACCTTGCAGTACGATATAAACACCACCAGCAAATATTAGCGATTGAATAAAAGTAAATACTATCCAGTGTTGACCACCTGAAACGATTTCTACGAATTCACCACCAGCAAAAATCGAAGAAATCATAAAAAATAGTGACATAGTTACCGCAACAGCTACGGGAGTATCACGTAAAAACATTAAACTTTTAGGAACATTCAAGTCTTCTGTTGACCTTGATTTGTCGCCAAACTTAGAGCCAATAAAACCAGCGATAATATAAGAGAATGTCGAGAAATGGCCCATAGCAAGCTGATCAGTATTCATGACCTTCTCTGTATACTTCTGTACCAGTGCTGGCATAATTACCATTAACGACCCAACAATAACTGAACCGATTGCTACCAATAATGCGCCTTTGATTTCCGCAGTAGATAGGATGACCGCAACCAACATTGACATAAACATGGTGTGGTGACCGGTTAGGAAAATAAACTTTAATGGTGTAAAGCGTGCTAACAAAATGTTCACCATGAAAGCAAAGAACATAATCAATGCCATTTCATAACCAAAAGCTTCTTGTGCTAGAGCCACAATCGCCTCGTTATTTGGAATAACACCACTTACACCAAACGCTTCAATAAAAACGGTTGAAAAGTTATTGAGAGCACCCACAAGAGCACCAGCACCAAAACCTAAAATCAAAAAACCCATTACGGTTTTTATTGTCCCTTTTAGGATGGTCGAAATATCAGACTTTTGTGCCACTAAGCCGATAAAGGCAATAAGACCGACCATGATCGCTGGCTCTTTTAACAAGCCAAGCATAAATTCAAAGAAATTTTCCATCGTTCATAATTCCTTATATGAATTTTTTTAATTGTTCTTCGATTGAATTTTTATCGAAAATATTTGCTAGGCTTACTATATTTTCTTTACCTTGATCTTTTAATTGATTAGCAATATCCGTTGCTGCTACCCAAATATCTGCTTTGCTTGATGAGGCAGAAGATAAATCTTCATGATCGATCTCTGCATCTAGACTCATTTTAGCGACGACCTCTTTCACTGCCATTTCCATCATTAATGATGTGCCAAGGCCATTACCACATACAACCATAATTTTTTTCATAATATTATTTCTCTGTAGAGTTAATTAAGAATATTTTTTCATTCCCATTACTGGATGAAAAAATAATAACCAAATGACAAAAAAATAAAATGACAATCATCACAAAGTCAGATTGACTTCGTGACGCAGATCACTAAATAACAAAGTATTTTATTGATAAAACTCGACACGAAATATCAACATAAAATATGTGATCGAGAGCTAGTGATTTTTTATGGATAGGGTAAAGCCCCTAAATAGTACGATAAGATGCGACTATTTACCGTAATCAGAAAGCATCTTTTTGAGTAAGCTATTAACATCTTTAGTTTTTTTGCTTCGCTTAGTTAAAGCAGTTAATGATGTGGGTAATTTAACGGGTTGCTGTGATGGATCCAGTGATTCATCACTATCTCGAAGTTTTTGTACCGCAGCCATGATCATACGCACTTGCTCGCCTGCGCTGTTTTCGAGAACCACAATATTCTCAGACTCAACTTGCACAATCGTGAGAGTGCCGTGTTTTACCGATTCAATTTTTTCACCCACCATTGAAGATTGAGGGGGAACTGAACGATCAAAAACTTGACCATTGCGCAACTTAGCAGCTGTAATTGACCGAATATTTCCTGTATTTTCAAAAGCGACAATGACTGTATGGGTATTGTAGTATTCAACAACAACAACATAGCCATGCTTTTTAGTTTCAAATCTTGCACCGACTTGCATATCATGGGGTGCATCCATTTTTTTAATTAACATCCTAAATTCCTAATACTACCTTTACCACTTTCGTATCGAGACAAAGAAGTGGCTCGCTCAAAGTATATATGCTCTACAGCTTGAGAGAAACGATTAGGTTCTATTGATAGTCATTTAGCCTCGTTAATGAGAATGCAAAAGTAAGATAATGCCATAGCGGCTCCTAATTGTGCCCACTTTTTAGTTCCGCAGCATCTTTGCTGGTTGAGAAATTGAATTTATGGATCCTTGTAGACCTCTCAAGCAACGAGACTGGCGTGATATTTTAGATGTTCAATGAAGATCGGAATTTTTTTCGCTAAATGCCGGCGGGAAGCATAAAAAGCATACAGCACGAGATCGTCAGGCTGATATTCCATCTCGATGACCTCTAACATGCCAGCTTGTATCTCTGCTTGGCAAAATGCCCTAGGTAATATCGCAAAACCTAAACCAGAAATAGCCGCTGTTTTTGCAAGATGTCCGCTGTTGACCTTAAACGAAGACGCTACTTTTTGCGTAATCAACTGACCTTTAGCATTTTTAAATATCCACGGGTTGCCATGCAATACAGTAAAACTATTGATACAGGGAACCTGTTTCAAATCGGCAAGCTGAAAAGGTCTGGGAAAACGTTGTAGGATTTTGGGGGAGGCCACCACAGCACTTGGCCAGCGTTGAATTTCCCTAGCTACCCAACTATTGTCTTCAAGTTTTCCCCGCTGAAAACTTAGCACAATATCAAAACCGTCCAATAAATCCTCTTTCGGATTGATACTGGTATCGCAACATAATGAAACTGACGGATACTGGTTACAAAAAGAAACCACGGCCTCGGCTAAAGCTGGCGAATCTGGCATTAAAATCTTCAATTCTCCCACAACGGCATGAGAATGCTGAGCGACCTCTTCAAGAGCCTGATTAAGCTTGTCCAACAATGGCTGCGTATACAAATAAAGATGCTCTCCAGCATCTGTTGAAGCAATTCGGCGTGTGGTTCTGGTAAATAATCGAGTATCTAATCGCTCCTCTAATAACGCAATATGACGGCTGATGTTGGATGTCGGTAACCCTAGAAATTCTGCAGCCCGTTTAAAGCTGTTGTGTTCATAAACACAGTGAAAACTGGTTAACCACTGCGGATCAATCTTATCAAACATCGCACTTAGTCCCATAAAGTGGGATTGTAAAACCAATAATCAACACTTTATTACCAGAAATAGGCTTATACAATACCCTTCACTAAAGTTAACTGGATTAAAGTTTCCCATGAGCTGGTTAGAAAGACTGTTAGACAAGAAGAATAGAATTGGTAATCGCAAGTCATCCATTCCCGAGGGAATATGGACGAAATGCCCTGCTTGCGAACAGATCTTATACCGGATTGCACTGGAGGAAAATTTGGCGGTGTGTCCCAAATGTGATCACCATATGAGAATGACTGCCCGTCAACGTTTGGATCATTTTTTGGATAGTGAAGATCGGATTGAAATTGGCAGTGAATATGAACCTAAAGATGTGCTCAATTTTAAAGATCTACAACGCTACAAAACACGCCTTGCTCTCGCTCAGAAAAATACCGGAGAAAAAGATGCACTAGTGGTAATGAAAGGGAAACTAATGGGTTTACCTATTGTTGCCTGTGCCTTCGAATTCTCTTTTATGGCTGGCTCAATGGGCTCTGTGGTGGGAGCACGTTTCGTGCGGGCAGTTGACACAGCGATTGATAACCAGTGTGGATTGGTGTGTTTTTCTGCTTGTGGTGGCGCTCGAATGCAAGAGTCACTCACCGCTTTGATGCAAATGGCCAAAACCAGCGCGGCTCTCAGACAACTAGTCATGGCTAAATTACCCTATATCTCTGTCCTAACCGATCAAACTTATGGTGGTGTCTCTGCAAGCTTAGCGATGCTAGGTGATATTAATATTGGCGAACCAAAAGCAAGAATCGGGTTTGCTGGGCGCCGAGTGATAGAGCAAACCGTTCGCGAAAAATTACCCGAAAATTTTCAGCAAAGTGAGTTTCTCTTAGCACATGGCGCTCTAGATATGATTGTCGATAGACGTGATATGCGCCAAAGAGTCGGCAGCTTAATTGCAAAGATGACCAAGACGACAATAGCTGTGGATCAATAACAATAGGGTTTTAATTATATAAGAGCTACATTGTCATGGTTCATTATTAGCGCTCAGTCTACCTCTCTGATTATGATCTATGTCTTCTGTCCTTAATCACTTCGACTACGCTTTCTGTCCATACTTTACAGCCATTTGGTTCATTAGAAGAGCCGATAAAATAATCCCAAGAGCCAGCCATGATGTAGTCTGGATAGTATCATTAGCGATCAGCGCAGAGATTAATACACCTACTACGGGCACAAGATAATTGGTCATCGAAGTAAAAACAGCGCCTGCGTTCTTGATACTCATCATATAAAGGTAATAAACCACTCCCGCACACATGACACCAAGATAGATGACAGCAGCAAAGGCACTCAGAGAGGGCGGTTTTTGTGTCAATGTCATCGTTGTGGTAAGAGAAATTATAATTAATTGAATACTCGCCATAAAAAGAACATTTCTTGCCACTATTAGTGGATGTTCTTCTTTAACTCGGTTAAGTAGGAGCAAGGCAACAGCAAAGCATACCGCAGCAAATAATACTGCAATGACGCTAATGAGACTAAGTCTTGAAGATGTTGACATTAAATCTGGGTAAAAAAGGACAACTAAACCACTAAACCCAACGATGACACTTAGCAGATTGCCTTTACTGATCCTTGCATTCTTTATAAACACAGGAGCAAGAAGCAGTGTATAAAAAGGCAGTGTACCCATTAATATCGCTGTTACTGAACTGCTCAACTCTTTTTGAGCAAAAGGTATAAGAATGAAAGGAATCGTTGCTTCAAGTAAACCAATAACAGTATAAAGTCGCCACTGTTTACTATCACCACTAATTCGCATGACCCGGCAGATAATAAACAAGGTGATTACACCGAATATTGCACGCAATGTACCTATCCATACTGGATTGAATGCCTCTAATGCATTCTCTTGAAAAATAAATTGTGATCCCCAAATCAGCCCAATGGCGAGTAGAGTTAAGTAGTTTTTAAACATAATAAAATACCAATGCATTTAATAAGCTTGCTAGTGTCAAAAAAGTGATCTTGAATATAGTGCTACAGTCGAGCTGACTTAAATGCAATGGCATCAACCTCAATTAACATACCATCAAGGGCTAACTTAGGTACTGGAATTAAAGTACTTGCGGGCAACGTATCTGACGACCAGCGTTTTTGCATCTATTTACTCCAAATATTCAGCTTTTCACTATCATGATCAACGATAAGAACAGTGATCTTTAGAACATCATCAAAACTAAGCTCATGGGAAGTAAGTGCAATTTCTAGGTTTGATAATAAAGTGCAAGCCTGATAACGAAAATCACTACTAAGCTTATGTTCAATACCTTCACCACCACTTTGGCCCGAAATGTAAACTAGCTCTCCTTTGCTTGGTGCCTTTACTGTATGACAAAAACCAAATGGTGTTGGATTAAAAATCTCTGGTGGATTATGGAAGACTGGCTTTAGTTTTAGCATAACAATGACCTTTTATACGTTGAATTCAAAAGTAAGCAGGAGTATAAAAGCTCAAGTTAACTTGAAGTAAAGCGATAATTTAACAAAAGTTGAAATGACTGTGAGCAGAAATGATTATCTAACTATTGGACGACTAGCCGAACGTAGTGGTGTAGCCGCATCGGCTTTACGTTTTTATGAAGCTAAAGGTTTAATTGCTTCCTTTCGAACCAATGGTAATCAACGCCGTTATTTACCTTCGATGCTACGTAGAATTGCACTCGTTCAAGTCGCTCAATCTGTAGGGTTTACATTAGAAGAAATAGCAAAAGAGTTAAGCACCTTACCAATGAATCAAGCGGCCACAAAGCAAGATTGGGAGAGAGTTGCAAATAAATGGCAGCAAGACCTCGACCATAAAATAGCAAAAATCCAATCATTAAAAGACAATCTTTCAGGATGTATCGGGTGTGGCTGCTTGAGTATGAAGAAATGTCACCTAATTAATCCAGAAGACAACCTGAATCAGCAAAGACAAGGAGCGCAGAGCATTATTTGATCATACATTAGGTAGCCCACTATGTTTATTAAAGCGTTTCAATTTCCCTCTCTGATAACTGTGTTTTAGCTAAGTTTATCAATAAGAAATCGCTTCTCTATAAAGTTGATTTTCAAAAGAATTGTTGATAAGTTGCAAAAATGAAAAACATTTCCAAACCTTCATCATTATTTTTCTGGTGGCGCTCTATTTAGAGCGGCACGGAATTTTTACATTCTTAAGCTGCTGGAAGGTAGCTAAGACTGTAATTTCTCTTGTATCTCCAGTAGCAATCTATTTTTACTAGGAGATCTATCAATGAATACAACTCAATACACTGAAAAATCGGAAGTAATTTTAACTGGCGATAGAGCTACTGGCCCATTGCACTTGGGGCATTATGTCGGCTCTTTAAAACAACGGGTCGCTTTACAAGATATTCACGAGCAAACTGTTCTTGTTGCTGATATGCAAGGTCTTACAGACAATGCTCACAATCCGAACAAAGTATCATCTAATATTCTGAATGTTGTCGCGGATTATCTTGCCGTTGGTATCGACCCCTGTAAAACGACAATTTGCCTTCAATCACAACTTCCTGCTCTTGCTGAATTGACTATGTACTACAGCAATCTTGTGACAATCAGTCGATTAGAGAGAAACCCAACGGTCAAAAGTGAAATACAAAGCAAAGGCTTTGAACGATCAATTCCTGCAGGCTTTTTAACCTACCCTATATCTCAAGCAGCTGATATTACTGGCTTTAACGCAACATTGGTTCCAGTTGGGGATGACCAGTTGCCAATGCTTGAACAAACTAATGAGATCGTTAGAAAGATTAATTTATTAGCAGGACGAATCGTTTTGAACGAGTGTAGGCCCTTGTTAAGCAATGCATCACGTTTACCTAGCACAGATGGTAAAAATAAGATGTCTAAAACAATGGGAAATACCATTAATCTTGGCGCGACTGAAAAAGAGATCTCCGCAGCAGTGAAATCTATGTATACCGACCCTAACCACCTCAGAATCCAAGATCCTGGTACTATTAAAGGCAATATTGTATTTACGTACCTCGATGCGTTTCACCCCGATCAAAACTATATCAACCAGCTAAAAGATCATTATCAACGTGGTGGGCTCGGAGATGGCACGACAAAAAAAGTATTAGAGGAATGTTTACAAGATATGCTCAGACCAATAAGGACAAGAAGAGCTGAATTTTTAAGTGATAAAGCTCAATTAATTGATATATTGGCGAAAGGTAGCCAAGTATCTAGAGAAAAGACGGAAAAAGTACTTTTTATTGTAAAAGATATCTTTGGACTAAATATTTTCTGAATAACTTAACGTTTTATCTATGCATCCTGTGATATGACCAATCTATCGAGCAAACTTTTACGCCGCGCTAGGCTAACCTTTGGTGAGAGCCATCAATGGCTCTCATATCACCATAAACATAAAAACACGTTACCCTGGTGAACGAATGTCACTCTACTCACTGCCGCTGCAAGTTTGTCGCGGCAAAGTGGTAACTTCAAGTCATAGAGAGATAACGTTATACTCAGTTGACGAGATCCATCAATCCCATTAAGCAAGGATGTCTATTGCTATGAAAGAGAGCCACTTTTTTGCTCACCTCGCACGGATGAAATTAATTCAACGCTGGCCGCTGATGCGTTCTATCTCTAAAGAAAACGTTTCTGAACACAGCCTGCAAGTCGCGTTTGTTGCTCACGCGCTGGCTGTGATAAAAAACAAAAAATTTGCTGGGCAGCTCAACCCTGAGCGTATCGCGTTATTGGCCATGTATCACGACAGTAGTGAAGTGTTAACGGGCGATTTGCCCACACCCGTTAAATACTTTAACCCTGATATTGCTAAAGAGTATAAAAAAATCGAAGCCGCCGCTGAACAGCGTCTACTAGCCATGTTACCGGAAGAGTTTCAAGACGATTTCAAGCCTTTTTTACTCACTGAAGCGGCGCACAGTGAAGATGCCGCCATCGTCAAACAAGCCGACAGTTTGTGCGCGTACCTTAAATGTTTGGAAGAACTGAGTGCAGGCAACCATGAATACGCCCTCGCCAAAAAACGCTTGGATGTCACCCTAAAAGAGCGTCAGACCCCAGAAATGGTCTACTTTCTGCAAACTTTTGCTCCAAGCTTTGAATTAACACTCGACGAAATAAGCTAATCTACCTATAGCTAAACAACTTATGTACCCAAACAACTTGGAGTTGCAGGTAGAAAGGGTATCAGTTTTATAAACATCCTTTAGGAGTCGCTCAGTATGCAGATCACCCTTCCAGCAGAATGGCACGCGCGTAATGATGATGAACATAAGATTCGCCGTGATGATCATCGCAGCCCTTTTCAGCGCGACCGAGCGCGGATCCTCCACTCGGCGGCTTTTCGGCGTTTACAAGCCAAAACTCAAGTTCATGGCACCTACTTAAATGATTTTCACCGCACGCGTTTAACCCATTCTTTAGAAGCCGCGCAAATTGGTACTGGTATTGTGGCTCAGCTGAAACTTAAACAACCGGAATTTCGTAGTCTGTTACCTTCTGACAGTTTGATTGATGCGTTATGCCTTGCTCACGATATTGGCCATCCGCCTTATGGGCATGGCGGTGAAGTGGCGCTCAATTATATGATGCGTGAGCATGGTGGGTTTGAAGGCAATGCGCAGACGTTTCGGATTGTCACCAGTTTAGAGCCTTATACAGAGCATCATGGGATGAATCTGTCACGTCGTACTCTGCTTGGGCTATTAAAATATCCCGCACTATTAAGTCAGACTCGCGCTGAGAAAATTCCTGAAGCCGTGCCCCACCAGCGACAACTAAAAGCCAAAGCTTGGTCTCCGGCTAAGGGCATTTATGACGGTGATCAGATAGGGTTTGAGTGGGTTCTCTCACCGCTGAGTGAACAAGATAGGCAACAACTGAGTGAAATGCGCGACCAAGTCAGCGCCCCTTATCAGCATAAGAAAACCCGTTTTAAATCGATAGATTGCTCGATTATGGAGCTTGCCGATGACATTGCTTACGGAGTGCATGATTTAGAAGATGCGATTGTGCTTGGTTTAGTCACCAAAGCGCAGTGGCAGCAAGCAGCGGAAATCCCACTGCTTAACAGTGGCGACGCTTGGTTTGCAGAGCATGCTCATACGCTCACTGACATGCTCTTTTCCGGCCAGCATCATATTCGTAAAGATGCGATAGGCGGCATGGTCAACGCGCTATTAACCAGTATCAGCATTCATCCGGTCGATCATCCATTTGCAAGCCCATTGCTGGCGTTTAATGCTTATCTACAGCCAGCGATGGCCGATGCGTTGGAAGTCTTAAAGTCATTTGTCAGCCAATATGTCATTCAAGTGCCACAAGTTCAGCGTTTTGAATATAAAGGCCAACAAATTATTATGGATTTATTTGAAGCGCTGGCCGCCGACCCTGAACGTTTATTGCCTCATGGAACACAAGAAAAATGGCAAAGCGCAGAGCAGCACCTCGGTGGTGGGATGCGGGTGATTTGTGACTATATTGCCGCCATGACCGACGGCTATGCACAACGGATGCATCAAGAGCTGTTTTCCGCCCATAGCTTGTGAGTTCGGCGTTTTTATTGATCTTGAAGATAGTGCTTAGCAAAAATCTCTGGCGGCATGTGCTGAATCTGGGTATCGATCATCTGTGAAAACACCGTCAGTAGTGGTGAATAATCCTGCTCTGGTTGCGCCAACTGCAATAGGTGGTAACCCGCTTCAACGGTCGATAAGCTATTTTCACTGGGCGCTTTACGAATCCGGTAATTACCTTCGAGATCCGTGGGCAAATGCAAACAAGGTAGCGGATGTAAATTGGTCGATAGCTGCCACATTTTATACGCTTTCTTCCAAGTGCCATCGAGTAAAATGACCCGCAGTTTGTGAGGCCGACCAGACCATGGCTTACTCGAAGCGCAGATAGATTGCTGGCTAGGATACAGCACCATATGCTGCACCTCTTCCTCAGCCAATAGACGATTAAGCTCGGGGTGTGTCGTGAAATCCTCGCCGATCAATAAACGGCTGTTAGGGAGCGATAACGCTAAAATGCGCGCCGTCCCAAGTGGGCGATTCTGCTCAGTTGGGTGCTGGAGTATGATAAGCTCAATGGCTGACTCTAACCGCACGATAGCTGAACAAAAACAAACTTTATGAGCTTTACCACATTGAGAACAATATCGAGACATAGCGTGAATATCTACCTAGGGTTAATTTTGCTGAGCTTAGCCTGTTTGGGCTTGCAATTCCCGCCTTTTTCCGAGCTCAGCGCTTGGCAACTAACGTCGATTGAGCAGGGACAGTGGTGGCGGATCCTAACAGGAAATTTCACCCATACCAACTTTGCCCATTTAGGGATGAACCTCGCCGGTCTCTGGGTTATCGTCTTTTTATTTATGCCTAGCATTAAGTCATTATTCTTCGCCTTAAGTATGCTGAGTTTATCGGTCGGGATAAGTATTTTTTTTAGCGACATGACACTGTATGTTGGCCTGTCTGGCGTACTGCACGGTTTATTTGCTTACTTTGCTCTACTAGAGTGGTTACATGGCCGCCGCAGTAGCTTATGGCTAGTGCTTGGCGTCATCGCTAAAGTCGCTTGGGAGCAGTGGTTCGGGGCATCCATGATGACCGCTGAATTGATTCAAGCCCGAGTCGCCACCGAAGCCCATTTAGCAGGCACCCTAGGTGGACTGACGTTAGGTTTGATTCAGTTTCTGCTGATAAAAAAACGCCGCAACTTAAGTCGCGGCGCGGATTAGAAAACCAAGTTCTCTTTATATTACATCAAAGGACGCTGCCCACGGCTGAGCAATTTCAGCAGTACCGCATCCGCTGCTTGACTGGCCGTTCCGGCGAGCTTATCGGCGAGTTTTTTCTTACGCACATAACGCACCGCAAGAACGATCTTTTCTTTGCATGCGTTGACGATCAAATCATCTGACGTGGCAATCTCATCCACTAAGCCTAATGCTTTAGCTTGACTGCCAAACCAATGCTCACCAGTGGCAACTTTGTCTAGATCAAGTGCTGGGCGGTGGTCACGGATAAAGTCTTTAAACAAACCATGGGTTTCTTCCAGCTCTTGCTTAAATTTCTCACGGGCTTTATCGGTGTTTTCACCAAACATCGTCAAAGTTCGTTTGTATTCGCCAGCAGTAAGCTGTTCAAATTCAATATCATTGCGTTTAAGTAATTTATGAAAATTAGGGATTTGAGCGATAACTCCGATTGAACCGACAATTGCGAACGGCGCAGCAACAATTTTATCGGCGATACACGCCATCATATAACCGCCACTGGCAGCCACTTTATCGACGGAAATCGTCAAAGGAAGCTGAGCGGCTTTGAGGCGATCAAGCTGTGATGAGGCCAGTCCATAACCATGTACCATGCCACCACCGGTTTCTAACCGAACCAGCACTTCATCGCCTGGTTGAGCCACGGCCAAAATTGCGGTCACTTCTTCACGTAATGAACTGACTTCTTTGGCGTCAATACTGCCATGAAAATCGAGCACGAATAGATGCGGCTCGCGTTTAGAGTCTAGCTCACCCTCTTTCTCTGCCTGTTTGAGTGCTTTTTGCTTGGCTTTTTTCTGTTCTTTTTCCGTTTTCTTCTCTGCTTTATCGCGTGCTTTCAAAAACGCTTCATCATGCAGATAAGATTCTAAACGCTCTACGGTTGCTTTATGTTGCTCGGTTAAGTCGGTGATTTCTAGCTCGCCTTTATTGGCGCCTGATTTACCACTACCCGATTTTATCATCACCAAGATCACGACTAACGCCACCAACACAGTGACAATCTTAGCTAGAAACAGCCCGTAATCTAATAAAAATTCCAAAGTGCTCATCCTCTTTAATACGAATTGGTGTATTGTAACCACCTTGTCACAAAGACTTAAAGTAAAACCTCATCTCGGACGGTTGAACTGCCAAAGTTGGATTAGATTCGAGATTATAACCAAAAGGAATCTGACGTGAATTACTCTGTTGCTGTTGATGCTTTACAAGATAAGGTTATTTTAGTCACCGGTGCCAGTGATGGTATCGGCAAACAAGCGGCTCTCACTTATGCAGCTCATGGCGCAACGGTCATTTTGCTCGGCCGCAGCACAGAAAAACTGCAACAAACCTACGCTGAAATTGTTAGTGCTGGATACCCTGAAGCCCGAGTGATCGCCTTAGATATGCAAAAGGCCAGCAGATACGATTACCAAACCTTGATCCACGATATAGAGCAGCTATGTGGTCAACTGGATGGTTTATTGCATAGCGCTGGGTTATTAGGCGAAATCAGCCCCTTTGAAGCGATTACCGAACACACTTATGATCAGGTGATGCAAGTCAATGTCAAAGCTCAATTATTGCTTACTCAAGCCGCTTTACCTTTGATTAAGCGCTCGCCACAAGGTCGAATCGTATTTACCAGTTCGACGGTGGGTCACAGTGGCCGTTCAGGTTGGGCCAGCTATTCTATTTCAAAATTTGCTACTGAAGGGATGATGCAGATCCTCGCCGATGAGCTACGTGATACCCCATTACGAGTCAACGCGATTAATCCTGGTGGAACACGCACCGCCATGCGCGCCAAGGCGTATCCACAAGAAGATGCTAACCGCTTGAAAACACCGCAAGAGATCATGCCGCTTTATCTCTATTTAATGGCCAGAGAGAGCCAACACGTGCATGGCCAATGTATTGACGCACAACCGAAATAATCTACTTCAAACACATTCATTCGGAAAATAGAAACCCCGTCGCTAATTCGATATCAACGACGGGGTTTTTAGTCATTCATTATGCGCTGATCACAAGGTATCACGTAATCGGTCTTGTACCGCTTGCACCAGTAAATCAGGCTGGAATTTAGAGATGAATTTATCACAACCGACCTTTTGTACCATCGCCTCATTAAAGCTACCACTGAGTGAGGTATTCAGCGTAATGTACAAACTCGCCATGCGCGGGTCGTTACGCACTTCATAAGTAAGCTTATAACCATCCATTTCTGGCATTTCGGCATCGGTGATCATCATCAACAGCTCTTGATTGATATCTTTACCTTCATCACACCATGATTTTAGTAGCTTCAAGGCTTCTAAACCATCCCAACACTCGATAATATTTAAGCCAAGTTGAGATAAAGTATCTTTAATTTGCTTACGGGCGGTGGAAGAGTCGTCAACAATCAAAATGTTACGCCCAACCATTTCACCTAATATGTCATGATCTAACACATGTTCAGAAATCGATACATCATAGTCGATAATTTCAGCGAGCACTTTTTCTACGTCAATCACTTCAACAATATGGTTTTGATTTTGCTCTTTAATGTGCGTAATCGCGGTCAGGTAGTTTGAACGCCCAACCGACTTTGGTGGTGGCTGAATCTCGGTCCATGCGGTATTAATGATATTGCGTACCTGACCAACCAAAAAACCCTGCACGGTACGGTTGTATTCGGTAATGATTAAGTTGTGCTCTTGATTGTCCAGCTTGGTTTCAGGAAAACCAATCGCTCGACGAAGATCAATGATCGGAACCGCAACACCTCGTAGAGAAGCAACCCCCATAATGTTCGGATGAGAACCGGGCATTTTAGTCGTTGGCGGTACCTTGATTACTTCACGTACCTTAAATACGTTGATCGCAAAAATCTGTCGACTATTTAAACTAAACAGCAACAGTTCTAGGCGGTTCTCTCCCACCAAATTGGTACGCTGATCGACCGTATTTAAGATACTCGACATAGAAAATCCCGCTAATAGAAAAGCACCATCGTTTACAGTATATACCTAAATTTCTGTGAGGCACTTGGGTAGATCATTAATTTAGGCGAACAATGTAAACTGTCGTGCAAAAAAAACGAAGAAAAATTATCCTTCAACCACTTTCATTAATAATAAACCATCGTAGAGCGCTTGCTTGATTAAAGCCGCTCCTGGCATTGTGGCTTGTTTATAAAAACGGGATTCAACCAACTGCAGATGTTGGTGATAGGCAGGAAGGCTTTGCTCTTCAATACAGCGCTGAATCGCAGGATACAACACCGTTTTTGCTTGATTCATCACCCCACCAATTAACACTTTGTCAGGGTTAAACAAATTGATCACTATCGCAATCGCAGCGCCTAAATAACGTCCGAGTTGCTCAATCACGTCTACGGCGAGCGGATCACCATTGGCAGCCGCCAAGCAAACGTCCTCAATCGAAATCGTCTCTTGTTCGGCTAATGACGACGGTTCTCCTTGAGCAATTCGTAACGACACCTGATCGCGAATCGCTTGCGAGCTCGCCACCGTTTCAAGACAGCCAATATTGCCGCAATGACAACGTTTACCTTGAGGATCAATTTGAATGTGCCCAAGCTCACCAATATTGCCATAACGACCTTGTAATAATCGCCCATCAACGATAATCCCGGCCCCTAATCCGTGGTGAATAGAAATCAATATCGAATTATCGACATCTTGAGAGTGACCGAATAATTTTTCTGCCAAGGCCCAAGCTCGAGTATCATTCGCAACAAATACCGGCAACCCAGTAGCTTTATAAATCTCAGGACCTAACGCCAAGTTTTTCACATTATAATGGGGCATTTGTAATACCATGCCCTGCTGTGAATTGACTAAACCCGGCAGAGTAATCGCAATGCTTGTCACCCGATCTAATTGGGCGGCGTAGGTTTGAAAAAACTCTTCTATTTCAAATAATAATCGCGCCAAAACATCATCTTGATCGATTTCATGAATATCAATTTTGGTGTCAATCAATACCTCACCACCCAACTCATGCAACGCAATCGTCAGATAGCCTCGTCCCAAGCGCATGGAAAGAAATTGCCAGCCTTGATTATTGGTTTGCAGACCAACGGCAGGTCTGCCACGACTGATCGCTTCTTGAACCGTCGTTTCATGGATCAAGTGGGCATCAATTAATTCGCGAGTAATTTTAGTAATACTTGCCGGAGCTAATTCACTCTCTTTAGAAAGGTCAATGCGCGATATAGGGCCTTTTTGATCTATCAATTTATATACACGACCAGCATTGACCTGTTTAATATGATCAATATGGCCTGGTTGAGCCATATACATGGTGCACTCCAGATTTCAATAACCTGCCAATTTTTTTACTTTGCGAACTAATTGTGAAGCAACTTGATGTATAGCCGTGACAGCCATCACGCATATAAATTTGAGTTTGTGTTTTTAACCCCAAAACCACAGATTTCACCACCAAAAGACCCAAGATGGGTGTTGGATCGAGAAATCGTCATTTTTTTTCTAAACCCTCTATTTTTAGAGACTTAGGTCTATACTGAGATCCAATAGGTTGCGCTTATTAGCCGGACTTTCAAGGAGAAAAATATGACCGCAGCGTTAAGAAGAACAAAAATTGTCGCTACACTAGGTCCATCGACGGATCAAGGTAGTGTGTTAGAAACGATTATTCGCTGTGGGGTGAATGTAGTCAGAATGAATTTTTCCCATGGATCGGCAGATGATCACCGTTTACGAGCGGAAAAAGTTCGCGAAATTGCTCAACGATTAGGTCGACACGTAGCGATATTAGGCGACCTGCAAGGTCCTAAAATTCGAGTATCGACCTTCAAAGAAGACAAGGTTTTTCTCAATGAAGGCGACAGTTTCATTTTAGATGCAGAACTCGGACTCGGTGAAGGCACACAGCACACCGTCGGCATTGATTACAAAGCTTTGCCAAATGACGTTGTGGCAGAAGATATTTTATTACTCGACGATGGCAGAGTTCAGTTGCAAGTCACCGCTGTAGAAGGAAGTAAAATCCACACTACCGTTCTTATCGGCGGACCATTATCCAATAATAAAGGCATTAATAAAAAAGGCGGTGGCCTTTCTGCTGAAGCCTTAACAGAAAAAGATAAGCGAGATATTGTGCTGGCAGCTGACATTGGCGTCGATTATTTAGCGATCTCTTTTCCACGCAATGGGAAAGATATGGATTATGCTCGGCGTTTGGCTCGCGAAGCAGGACTGAATGCAAGATTAGTGGCCAAAGTTGAGCGTGCAGAGACGGTATCTTGTGATGAAAATATCGATGATATTATTCGCGCCTCTGATGTCATTATGGTTGCGCGAGGCGACCTTGGTGTCGAAATTGGTGATCCTGAGTTAATCGCGGTGCAAAAGAAACTGATTCGTCGTTCTAAAGAGCTCAATCGCATCGTGATAACCGCAACTCAAATGATGGAGTCGATGATCACCAATCCAATGCCAACCCGAGCAGAAGTGATGGACGTCGCCAATGCCGTACTTGATGGCACTGACGCAGTCATGCTTTCAGGAGAGACCGCCGCTGGTAAATACCCAGTAGAGACCGTCAAAGCCATGGCCGAAGTCTGTGTCGGCGCAGAAAAAATGATTGAAGCCAGCCAACAAAATTATCGTATCGATCGCGCTTTCCAAACCGAAGAAGAAACAATAGCAATGTCGACCATTTATGCCGCCAACCATCTTGAAGGAGTAACAGCGATGGTCACGTTAACGGAGTCAGGGCGAACTGCGCTAATGACCTCACGCCTTAACTCGATATTACCTATCTTCGCCATGTCTCGTAATGAGCATGCTCTGAACCGTTGTGCGCTCTATCGAGGGGTAACGCCATTCTATTTTGATAGCAACCATGGTCAGGGAGCGGAGGTGGCTCAAGCCGCCCTACAAGCCCTAAAAGACAAAAAGCTCCTCGAGTTTGGCGATCTGGTGATCATTACTCAAGGTGATATTATGGATGTAGAAGGAACCACCAACTGTATGCGGATCTTGCCGGTATTTTAATCTGAGCGGTAGGTACAGGGAACGTACCTACCCGAATGACATTGAGTTTTATATGGGAAAAAGAATACCAATAAATCACTCTCCTCCTATTGATCGCCATAAAAAGGATCAATGACAGGAGGATTAGGACGCTGAGTCACGAGTCGCTTAGCCTGTTCAAAGGTTTCAATAAATAGGTAGCCAGCTTGTAGACCTAACTCGTAGTCATAAAGCAACGCTTCCTGACTACTGAGTAAGGAACTTGATTTCAGTGGCTCACTTGGCACAATTTGTAAAATAAATGCATCATCTGGTGGTGTATGAAGAAAGTCACTGGTCAATGAATAGGTTTGATAATGGACCATCAACATATCTGCGAGCCCCGCATCAAATTTATTCCCTAACAGATGGCTTAACCGATAAATATTGTCGGCACCAAACAACCAACGTCCACCATTTAACACATCGAGATGTTTTTGCTCTTTCTTGAGCTGTTGCGCCTTGGCGATTTGTTGTTGAAGAAAACCACTCCAATCTTGCTTCCACTGCAACATTTTATTTTGCCAATGTTGCTGGATATGATTCACCGATTCACGTAACCATTTAACCTGAGAATCAGACTCTTGCTCTGCTAATGCATTTTGTTGGTCTTCTTCCTCTAACGTTTCAGTCCGAATGACCGTGATAAAACGTGCTTCTTGACGCCAAGCCTGTTGAACGGCGATGGATGCTGACACTCCACCATCAATATAGCAATGTTGACCTAATGAGACCTCTTGAGTATATAAGCCTGGAATCGCGCAGGTAGCGATAAGCACTTCTCGCCAATCGTCACCCAACATCGGAAAATAAGCATCGGTTAATGACTGAGCCTCCGTCACCGCAGCAAAAGCTTGGCGCTGGCCCAAGACATGTCGCCCCATGTCCAAATCTAAACGATAAGGATAATCGCTGATTTTATCGAGCGCCCAGTCTAAATTCATGTATTGTTTACGTCGAATATAACTGAATAAATGAAAAAATTGCGGATCGGTGGTTAGCTCAAGAATGAAAGTTTTACCTAAACCGTGCTGACGACATAGATAGGAACAAAGATTTAACGCGCCCGCTGACGTACCATAAAATTCATCAAACGGGTCAAAATTAGACAGCATAAAAGCATCTAATACACCTGCAGTAAAAATCCCCCGCTGCCCTCCACCTTGGGCGACTAAGCTATTTTTACCAGTCAGAAACTTCGAGAGCCGAACAGTGTCGACTCTCGATTCTAGCCCTGAGACTGTTCCACTGTTCACCATAAGCAGAACCTCTAGCTTTTAATTGGCGATAGTAATTAAACCATATCCGATAAGAACAGCAAATATTGCCGCGGTAATCATTAATGCGTGTTTAAGATCGCGTTCCATACACCTCTCCTTGAGAATCACTGAATGACAACATAAGCATACACTAATCCTTTATACTGTCGTTTTTTTCCACACAAATATCAAGTGATTATCACATTTATCCTCGCAGAACGAGCAGCAAACAAAGCTTTTACTCTTAGTTATCGGATCAGTGAGAGTCTTCACTCACTATCCTATCCTGTAGTAGGATAGATAATTGTACTTAAGGAGTATCACAATGCGACATCATGGATTGCTATTCTACCCCCAGTTTATGCTACCCCTACTATTGAGCTTACTCGCCTTCCCAGTAAAAAGTGAACTGTATGTGACGCCTTACTTTGGCTATACCTTGGGTGGCAAAGTGGAAGATCAGCAGCAACGTCACTACGACATAAAACCATCGGAAAATATCGCATTAGCCATCGAAACCTCCTTTCAAACCGGACGCATCGGTTTTTTCTATAGCCATCAATCATCACAAGTTGAACAAATCGATAATCAAGCCACCATGCATTATCTGCACTTCCAAAGTAGTATTTATTACCCTCTAGAATCCAAAAGTTCTGCGTTTATTGGTGTAGGACTGGGTGGCTCATACGCTGATGTTGACTGGGTTAATAATAAATATGGCTTCTCGTCCAGCGTGTTTGCAGGTATAGACTACAAGATTGCCTCAAACCTCACCATTACATCGCATTTCAGATGGCTTGGCACTATGGTTGACAACGATACCAGTGCTATTTGTCAACTTGAGCAAAATAATGGCTGTGTGATTGGCTTTCGCTCCAACTGGATGAATCAATTTGCTTTTAATCTAGGGCTCAGCTTACGTTTTTAAGCTATTCATCGCTGGTTAGTATGGAAAACGCTTTATCGTCTCCCTGATTGCGAATCATAGCTATGAAGCCATTTATCTCCAACCAAATTTAACCTTACAAGATCAATCGTTACTAGAAGTACCGACCACTAACTGGTGATTTTTTAGTCAAGCACTCTGTTGTTAAATACAGTTTTATCAATGGATAATGACGTTCAATAGAGCGAATTGATTCAGTTAACGACCAAAAGCACAAATATATCTCTAGATTTGTGCTTTAATAACTTGAATACCGCCATCTATCACTAACAACAAACCGTTTACATTGTATTGCCATTTTTAAAAGTTCTCTGTAGTCTCTCAATTAATGCGCAGCTGATTATTTCAGATTACGCAAACACACATCGACAATAACAGCATAAAATTCCAATAAATAACCACATAGACCACAGGTAAATCTACGTTTTTACACATTCATGGATGATGGAACAATATTTTAACAATTAGACCTATACTCATACGATGATCTTTTCGGCAGTCTACTCTGGCAAAAGTGAGCGGTAACGGGAAGGCTTGCTTCCACATCTCAATGAATGAGTAAACAAGGTCTAATGAGGCTTCATACCTCAGGGAATGATTAAGGAGAAATAAATGAAGCGAGAACAATGGGGATCCCGTACCGGATTCATTTTAGCCGCAGTAGGTTCTGCGATTGGCCTAGGTAACATTTGGCGTTTTCCCTACATGGCTTATGAGAATGGAGGGGGCGCTTTTTTCATCCCTTATCTATTTGCCATGCTAACAGCCGGCATTCCTTTTATGATCCTTGAATTCAGTATGGGTCAAAAACATCGCGGCTCTGCACCAACGACTCTTGCCAAAATTAACACAAAATTTGAATGGCTTGGTTGGTTTCAAGTGGGTATCGCGGCAACCATTGGGGTGTACTATGTAGCCGTGATTGGCTGGGCAATCTCCTACTTCGGCATGTCATTTACCCAAAGTTGGGGAACGGATACCAATAGCTTTTTCTTTAGCGAGTACTTAGGTCTGGGTGATAACTCGCCGACTAACCTTGGATCAATTCAGTGGAAAATTGCTTTTACGATGGCGATTGCTTGGGCAATAACTTATGCGGCTATCGTTGGCGGAGTTAAATCTGGTATTGAACGTGCTTCTAAAGTCATGATGCCGGTGTTGTTTATCATGGTACTGCTGCTGATTGCACGCATGATTTTCTTACCAGGTGCATTAGATGGCGTCAACTATATGTTTGAGCCTGATTTTAGTAAGATTTGGGATGTTAAAGTCTGGGCAGCCGCTTATGGGCAAATCTTCTTTACGCTCAGTATTGGCTTTGCGATTATGCTGGCCTATTCAAGCTACCTACCACAGAAATCTGACATCACCAATAATGCTTTTATGACCGTCTTGATCAACTGCGGTTTTTCAATTCTCGCTGGTATCATGATTTTCTCAGTTCTTGGTTACATGGCTCAAGAACAAGGCAAACCGCTGACTGAAGTTGTTTCTGCTGGCGTTGGTTTAGCTTTTGTCACTATCCCTGCAGCTATTAACCTACTTCCGATCCCTTACATTCTAGGCCCGCTATTTTTCTTAGCGTTAGTGGTCGCTGGACTAAGCTCACACATCTCGATCTTAGAAGCCGTCACCTCCGCGGTGATTGACAAACTGGGTTGGAGTCGAAAAAAAGCAGCTAATATCGTTATCGGCTCAGGCTTTATTATTTCTATGGCATTTGCGACCAATGGCGGTTTACTGTTGCTCGATTTAGTCGACCACTTTGCGAACAATGTCGGCATTATGGCGAGTTGCCTAGTTGAACTCATTCTCATGACTTGGTTGCTGAAAATTTCCGACGTGCGTAAATATGTTAACTCCATTTCTGATTTTGCGATTGGAGTATGGTTTGATATTTGTTTGCGCTTTGTCTCCCCAGTCGTTTTGGCGATCATTGTCGTAACTAAATTACGTGCACTGCTCACTGAAGGGTATGGCGGCTATGATCTGACCCTAGGCTGGACCATTATTATCGCGTTACTGGCGCTAGGTGCCATCGTTAATCTAACTAATCGCAAGGAAGCAAACTAATGACTACAGGTGCAATTATCATGATGATTATCGGTCTCGGACTCACTTGGGGCGGTGCAGCCATCTGCATTAAAAAAGCCATGGCGAAACAAGAAGAGTAATCTCCTCTTAATTTAAGGCCACGAGCAGCTAATCTGCCGTGGCCTTATTGATTTTAGAAGCGATAAGTAACCCCTAGCGCCGCGCCCAGTTGCAAATTGATGCCTGAATGGAGGTTTAACTCTGGATGAACTTGACCATAGACATCAATATTACTGTTAATTGGCCAGTTAACCCCTAATGGTACGCGCGGACCAAAATCACCATCCCATTCTCCCCAAGCACCAATCCCAACGTACCAATCCAAAGGAACGTCAGCTCGATCAAAATTGCCACGGCGCATCAAATAATCAAAAGCGGCACCTTCATTACCAAGAATAAAACGATATTGCTCATCAACCTCAATGACTGCACTCAACTGTTGATCTACGGCCATACCTACTTTTAAACTCGGCTCTTGTTGAGCATAAACACTTACTGGTACGCTGAATAACATCGCCACTGCAGCTATTTTTTTCATAAGTCACTTATCCTATATCGTCTGGTATTTACTCAAATGTCTAAGATTGAGAAATAAACTCCCCAATGATGTCCAATTGCAGCAAAGTCGGCTCCGTCAGAAGAAAGAATAAACATGACACGCATAATCCAACCAAGTGCAAAATAAAATCAAAGGAAATAACGGCAGTCTAACGAGGAGTGTACTGAGCAATGTCAGCAAAGAGGTAAAGATAGGTTAAGATAGAGTATAGGTAGAGGCTAAAACATCATTGATAATGAGCGCTTTCAGCAAACCGATAAAAAGGAGACCGAAGTCTCCTTATTTATAGGGGAAGAAAGAATGAGAATTAACCGTGGTTGCGAATCCACTCATCCATTTCTGTTTTTAAGTTATCTGATTTAGTACCAAAAATAGCTTGTACACCACCAGACACCACAACAACGCCAGCAGCACCGAGTTGTTTTAGTTTCGCTTGATCAACCAA
Organism: Vibrio sp. V31_P5A7T61; assembly: GCF_009904895.1. Lineage (NCBI taxonomy): Bacteria > Pseudomonadati > Pseudomonadota > Gammaproteobacteria > Vibrionales > Vibrionaceae > Vibrio > Vibrio sp. V31_P5A7T61. The sequence continues at coordinate 211,929 of NZ_WXWI01000033.1, read as the reverse complement.
CTCTGTCTCTGCAACCGATACGCGTAGGCGAGTAATACAAGCATCTAAGTTAGTGATATTTTCTTTACCACCAAATGCCGCTACTAATTCACCTGCTAACTCTGACCCTGTTGAAGTATTCGCATCAGCGGATTCATCTTCACGGCCCGGTGTTTTCAGATTCAAGGTACGAATAACAAACGTAAATACCACATAGTAAAGCACAGCATAAGCAATACCTAAGCCTACCAGTAGCAACATGTTTTCTGCACGAGGAGATTGAACAACAAAGTCAATAAAGCCGTTAGAGAACGTGTGGCCATGAACAATGCCTAGCGAGTTGGTTAGGACATACGCCAAGCCAGCAAGTACCGCGTGAACCGCGTAAAGTACAGGAGCAATGAATAGGAAAGAGAATTCAATTGGCTCAGTAATACCGGTTAGGAAAGAAGTTAATGCCGCAGAAGCCATGATACCCATGATTTTTGCACGGTTCTCAGGTTTAGCACAATGCGCAATCGCAAAAGCCGCTGCAGGAAGACCAAACATTTTAAATAGGTAACCACCCGCTAACTGACCAAAACCATTACCCGCTTCGCGAGTCACATCATTCGCAGTCAAGAAACAAGTCATAATACCTGTTGCTGGTTGACCGGAGTTAGTCACACAAGAACCTGCTTCGTAGAAGAAAGGTACGTTCCAGATATGGTGTAAACCAAATGGAATCAGTGCACGCTCAACAATACCGTAAATACCAAATGCAGTGACTGGGTTTTGATGCGCAGCCCAATCAGAGAAAGAAGCAATAACGCCACCAATCGGAGGCCAAATTACCGATAAGAGAATACCTAGAGCAATCGACAAGAAACCGGTAATAATAGGTACCGCACGTTTACCCGCAAAGAATCCGAGATATTCTGGTAGCTGAATTTTATAGAAACGATTGAACGACCACGCTGCAACACCACCCGCAAGAATACCGCCAAGTACGCCTGTTTCGATGCCATCAACACCCATTACCTCTGCCATAACGTTCAAGGTCGCAACCATGATGCCATAGCCGACAATAGCAGAAAGTCCTGATACACCATCGTTATTGGTAAAGCCTAGGGCGACACCAACGGCAAACAAGAGTGCCATTTGACCAAATACCGAGCCACCAGCTTGTTCCATTAAATGGGATACGACTTCTGGCAGCCAACTAAAGTTTGCCGCCCCAACACCAAGCAAAATACCTGCAACAGGTAAGACTGATACTGGAAGCATCAGTGCTTTACCTACTTTTTGCAGGTTAGCAAAAGCGTTCTTTAACATGTTTATGCTCCTGATTAAGTTATTAGAATTTTTCGGGTTCCAACGGCACACCCCCGTAGCCTAAATGTTAGCACCCAATGAAAATGTAACCACAAATGTATTATATTTTCCGCCTCTAAATATATCTTGATGCCCCTCAAACTTTCCAGTTCGTAAAGAAATTTAGTTTCAAAGTAATAGACAGATCACACAGCCATCACTTGTCGACAAGGCAACAGAAGCATTCTATCCTATTGTTTATATTAATAATAATTTTCCATCAATTAATTTTACTTGGTAAATTAAATTAATGAGGTTGTTATTTTTAGTAACAAAATTACCAATTGATTAGTTTAGACTAAATATTCAACACATTAAGTAAACAAGGCTAATTCTTGATGATAATTTGAAGTAAAGCACGTAAAACAGCCATTCCAGGCGTCTTACACCTATAAATTTTGATTTTCATCGCAAAAAAAGATCTTGGAAGTTTTTGCTGGTTTTTTCTGCAACTTCGCCCAAAGAAAGCCCTTTAAGTTGAGCAATATAAGCCGCAACCTCAACCACATAAGTCGGCTGATTCTCTTTACCTCGATGAGGTACTGGCGCTAAATAAGGCGAATCGGTTTCAATCAACAACCTATCTAATGGCAGTGCCTTTACCACGGCTTTGAGCTCTGTTGCTTGGCGAAACGTAACGATCCCAGAAATCGAAATATAGAAGCCTAAATCCATTGCTGCCTGCGCAAAAGCCCAATCTTCAGTAAAACAGTGTATAACCCCGCCACAACGCTCTGCGTGATGTGCTTTGAGTATAGCTAAAGTATCTTCTCGCGCTTGACGAGTATGAATAATCAATGGCTTATTGAGTTCAACAGCAGTATCAATATGCTGAATAAAACGCTGTTGTTGTAATTCCGCCATTTCTGGCTGATAGTGATAATCGAGCCCAGTTTCACCAATCGCAACCACTTTAGGGTGACGGGCATAAGTGTGAAAACGCTCTAGATCAAAATCACTTTGCACGTCGAGAGGATGAACACCACAAGAAGCATGAATATTATCGAAGGGAGTAATCATCGCTAACATATTGGGAAATGAGTCTAACGTCACACCCACAGAAAGTAATTGTGTCACTTTAGCCCGTTCGGCTTTAGCAAGAACATCGCTGATATCTTGGTGTAAATCTTGATAGTTCAGTTTATCAAGATGACAATGTGAATCTACAAACATGTTTCCTCATTAAATTTAAATAACCAATCAGCAATTAAAAGTTCACTATTTAACCCACTAAATCCCTGTAATTGATTGATCAACTGCGCCAATGAATCCGTTTGTTGTTGTAATAAAGACAAAGAACGAGCTTGAGCAAGCCACTGACTTTGCGGAGTAAAGTAAGGCTGCCATACCCCAAAAGCGGTTTTTTGGGCGTCAGTCAAGAGATACCAAAGCCAACGTAGTCCACTGAGAGGCTGGCCACTGATCGTTTTCGCACAATTTAATAATGCCGAAATGTCGCCTTGTAATGCCTGAACAAATTGCTGCTCAATCGCCAAATAATTTTGGAGTTCACCTTGTAAAATAAACGCTCGAGTCAGTAATGGAGCATTACCATGAATATGAGCAGCAAAAGCAGGAATCGATTGTTGACACTGTTCGGTTAACCACGGCATAACGGCTTGTGGCTGCGGTTCTGGAATAATAATTTGTTGGCAACGACTGACGATTGTCGCCAGTAAACGGCTCACTTGATGAGTCAGTAAAATGAAAACACATTTTTCTGCGGGCTCTTCAAGCGTTTTCAGTAAAGCATTCGCTGCTGATTCATTCATTGCTTCGGCAGGCTCAATCACGATCAACCGAAAGCCTGAGAGCTGTGAAGACTCTTGTGCTAATCGATTCGCTATACGAATTTGCTCAACCGTAATCGACTTGCCCTCTTTTTCAGGACGAACAAGATGATAATCCGGATGCGTGGCCGATAGCATTAACTCACAGCCATGACAAAATCCACAGGGCTCACTACGCTGTGTAGTACACATTAATGCCTGCGAGAATTTCTCAATCAACTGCTCTGCGCCTACTCCGTGTGGGGCATTGATTAAGGTTGCTGAAGCAAAGCGCTGATGCTCAAGCTGTTGTTTCCAACGCTCCCATGCCTCGCTTAACCAAGGATATACTGCGTTCATCATTAACCTTTATGTTGATTTAACCAGTTTAATAACGCTTGCTGAATATCTTGTGTCACCTCTTGTAAGGTTTGCTGCGCGTTAATAATCGTGACTGATGGATTGTCCTTAGCCAGTTCTAGATAACGCTGTCGTGTACGTTCAAAAAAACTCAAGTCCATTCTCTCAATACGATCCAACTCCCCTCGCCCACGAGCTCGCTCTAATCCGACTCGCGGGTCGATATCTAAGTATAAAGTAAAATCTGGGCTAAACGCCCCTAACGCTAACTGCTTAAGCTGCTGCATCGTCGCAGGGCTAATCTGCCGTCCGCCGCCTTGATAAGCTTGCGAAGACATGTCATGGCGATCGCCCACGACCCAGCATCCTGCCGCCAATGCAGGTTTAATGACGTTTTCCACAAGTTGTACCCGTGCGGCGTACATTAGCAGCACTTCCGTCACATCTTGTAAAACTTCACCAGGGTGATCTTCTTTGACTAAAGCACGCATTTTTTCAGCCAATACCGTGCCACCGGGCTCACGAGTCTGGGTAATCGACTCAATACCAAAAGCTTGTAACGTATCGATCACAACCTGAATAGCCGTGCTTTTTCCTGCGCCTTCTAGCCCTTCTACTACGATAAATTTTGCGTTCATTGTCGACTTCTGATCACTTGTAAATAGGCGCGAACCGCGCGATTATGTTCTGCTAATGTTTTTGAAAACACGTGATCACCATGACCACTGGCCACAAAATAAAGGTAATCACTCTGTTCCGGATTTAAAGCGGCCTTAATCGAAGCGGGGCCAGCCATCGCGATCGGCGTCGGAGGGAGTCCATTGATCACGTAAGTATTATATTCTGTCGCTTCACGCAAATCAGCACGGCGAATCCGCCCTTGATAACGATCACCCATTCCATAAATAACCGTAGGGTCCGTTTGTAAACGCATTCGCTTGTTTAATCGATTAATAAACACCGAAGAGACTCGCTCCCGCTCCGTATCGATCGCCGTTTCTTTTTCAATAATTGACGCCAAAATAAGGGCTTCGTAAGGAGTTTTCAATGGCAAATCAGGCTGACGATGCTCCCATTCATGCTCAAGCAGACGATTGAGCTTACGATGCGCTCGACGAAGGATATCAATATCCTTCTCCCCTTTAGTAAAATGGTAGGTTTCCGCCAAAAATAAGCCTTCTAATTTTGCATTATCGATGCCTAATAATTGGGCGATGTCTGCCTCTGAATGCTCAGTCAGCGTTTGCTGTAAGTTAGGATTTTGCGCTAAGCTAGCACGCCATTCAGAAAAACGGCTTCCTTCAATAAAGGTGATCGAAAACTGAAATTCTCGCCCAGAAACCAATAACGCTAAACTATCTTGTAGCGATAACCCGGGCTGTAATTGATACGTTCCCGCTCTAATCGGCGTTAATTCAGGGTAGAAACGACGTAATAACTTCGAGGCCAAAGGATCATCAACTAACCAAGCTTGATCGGTCATTAACGCCAACGCTCTGTTTAAACTCGTCCCACCATGAATAGTGATCAACTGCGGTTCAGTGATCAATAACGGCTGCGCGAGGTAATCATTGGTCTTTTTAACCGCATAAAAGTAGCTTGCAGTAGCAAAAACAATGATGACTAAAATTAAGGCCAGTAATTTTTTAATCACGAATTAAAACTCTCCTGAAAATATCGTACATAACGGCCGATGGTATACAAATGATGTGCAATACCGATGACAGGCGCGACTTCAATGATGGCATTAGAAATAAAAACCTCATCAGCAGCAATTAAATGCTCCATTGGAAACTGACCAATTTCCACGGTCAACCCGAATGATGTTGCCGATTGTAAAATCATCCGCCGCGCGACACCAGCAACACCAGCATTATCAAGACTCGGCGTATATAAGGTGCCATTTTTCACCCAGAACAAATTTGCCATCGTTGTTTCAACGATATGATGATTAAGATCCAAACAAACGCCATCGTCATACCCTGCACGATCCATTTCACCACGCAGTAAAACTTGCTCTAAGCGGTTATTATGTTTATGTCCCGCCAGCAATGGGTTGAGTCCCATGCGCTGCTCACAGACGCCTAATCTGATCCCTTGACGTTGCCATTGATGATAATGAGCTGGAAAATCAAAGTGACTCAATGTAATTCTTGATGAATGTTGTTGGCTTGGACTATAACCTCGTCCTCCTTCGCCACGGCTAATATGCAGTTTCATTCCCGCCAGTGGCTTACCTATCGCCGCTTGATTCAACGCAAGTTCTATTTTCAACCAATCAGGAGATGGAATCGCCAAGCGCTGTAAGCAAGCCTCCATTCGCTCTTGATGATAATCCCAGAGCTGAATTTTACCTTGTTTAATCAATAGAGTGCTAAAGCAGCCATCGCCATATTGGAAAGAACGATCACTGGCGGTAATTAGGGGCTCGTTGAATCCATTTTGCCCAATCATGCTTGACTCCCTGAAAAAATAAACGGCCTAATGCAAAGCACCAAGCCGTTTAAACTCAAACTCAATCAGATAGATTAATTATACGCGTTTAAAAATCAGTGAACCGTTGGTACCACCGAAGCCAAACGAGTTGCATACCGCATAATCCATACCTGATACTTTACGCGCCGTATGGGGCACTAAGTCTATCTCTAACCCTTCTTCTGGGTTATCAAGGTTAATGGTTGGTGGAACAATTTGGTCAACCAACGACATGATGGTAATGATCGCTTCAACAGAACCTGCTGCACCGAGCAAGTGACCCGTCATTGATTTGGTTGAAGAGACTAATACTTGTTTAGCGCCTTCTTCACCTAATGCTCGTTTGATGCCTTTTACTTCCGCGACATCACCGGCCGGCGTTGACGTTCCGTGAGCATTAACATAACCAATTTGAGTCCCTGTGACTCCAGCATCACGCATCGCGGCTTCCATCGCTAGAGCGCCACCAGAACCGTCTTCACTTGGTGAAGTCATGTGATAAGCATCACCTGACATACCAAAACCGACCAACTCAGCATAAATTTTAGCACCACGAGCTTTAGCGTGTTCATACTCTTCAAGCACAATCACACCAGCACCATCACCCAATACAAAACCATCACGATCTTTATCCCAAGGGCGTGAAGCTTTTTGTGGTTCATCATTGCGAGTGGATAACGCTTTGGCAGCACCAAAACCAGCCATACCTAAAGGTGTGGAGGCTTTTTCTGCACCACCCGCAACCATGGCATCGGCATCACCGTAAGCAATCATCCGTGCGGCATGACCAATATTGTGCAAGCCAGTGGTACAAGCGGTTGAAATTGCAAGATTTGGACCACGTAAACCACGCATAATAGAAAGGTTACCTGCAACCATGTTAACAATGGTTGAGGGAACGAAAAATGGGCTAACCTTACGTGGACCTTTTTCGATTAATGCCTGATGGCCAGATTCAATTAACTCAAGACCACCAATTCCCGAACCAATGGCGACACCAACACGTGGCGCATTAGCTTGCGTAATTTGCAGACCGGAATCGTCTAGAGCTTGAATACCCGCAGCAATGCCATATTGGATAAAAAGATCCATTTTTCTGGCATCTTTTTTAGACATATACTCTTCGCAATTAAAGTCTTTGACTAGACCTGCGAAACGAGTTGAGAAATTTGTAGTATCAAAGTGCTCAATATTAACAATACCACTTTGACCAGCTAGCAGGGCTTTCCAAGAAGATTCTACAGTGTTGCCTACTGGTGACAACATACCCATGCCAGTGACAACGACACGACGCTTGGACACGATCATATTCTCCGGGATAGAAACATTCTATGAGAGGGATAGATGACTAAAAAACTCAGGCGGCCAGAGGGCCGCCTGGGGAGAACATTACTGAGCGTTGCTGGTCACGTAATCAATCGCAGCTTGAACAGTAGTGATTTTCTCTGCTTCTTCATCAGGAATCTCAGTATCAAATTCCTCTTCAAGAGCCATAACTAATTCAACAGTGTCTAGAGAATCTGCACCTAGATCTTCAACGAAAGAAGATTCATTTTTTACTTCTGCTTCGTCTACACCTAGCTGTTCAACGATGATTTTCTTTACGCGTTCTTCAATGTTGCTCATGTTTTCTTTTCCTTTACAGATTTCGCCTAATGCGATGATTCCGTAGTTTATTCGAACTAGTGAAAGTTGCAAGGGGGACCTTGCTGGTCAAACCACAAATTTACCGATTTTAACCGAAATTCACACCATTTTTGACATAAATCATGCACAAATGTTGCGCACCTAAAAACCAACTGTTAAGAAAAGTCAGCATTTATTGACGACTGTCGCTTAACTTCTCCAAACACTTGGCATTAAACCATGTACATTCCGCCGTTGACGTGCAGAGTCTCACCCGTAATGTAAGCTGCTTCATTGGACGCTAAAAAAGCCACTGCAGAAGCAATTTCATGAGGTTCACCCAGACGACCCGCTGGAACTTGCGCTAGTGTAGCAGCACGTTGCTCATCATTCAGCGCTTTTGTCATATCTGTGGCGATAAAACCTGGTGCAACTGTGTTCACAGTCACACCACGGGATGCAACTTCACGTGCCATCGACTTGGTAAAGCCAATTACGCCCGCTTTTGCCGCTGCATAGTTAGTTTGTCCAGCATTACCCATGGTACCAACAACCGAACCAACATTAATGATTCGACCATGGCGTTTTTTCATCATGCCACGTAATACCGCTTTCGATAAGCGGAAAATCGACGTTAAGTTGGTATCTAAGATATCCATCCACTCTTCGTCTTTCATACGCATCAATAGGTTATCACGTGTGATACCGGCATTATTCACTAAAATGTCGATGCTGCCAAACTGTTCATTGATCGCTTTGAGTACCGATTCGATCGATGCAGGGTCAGTCACATTCAAAGCAAACCCTTTACCCTTCTCGCCTAGATAAGTACTAATTGCATCTGCACCACTATCGCTGGTTGCTGTTCCAATCACGGTTGCACCGCGTGCGACAAGCACTTCTGCGATTGAGCGGCCAATCCCACGACTTGCTCCCGTGACTAGAGCGACTTTACCTTCAAGGCTCATGAATTCATTCATGTTTGATTCCTACTTTATTGCACAGCTTCGAATGAAGCGCTATCGTTTACGGCTACCGCATCCAGTGTTTTCACTATGCGTTTGGTTAATCCAGTTAACACTTTACCTGGACCAACTTCAATAAGTTTTTCAATCCCTTGGTCACTCATGCTTTGTACCGCTTCTGTCCAACGTACCGGATTATAAAGCTGACGCACAAGGGCATCTTTAATTTTTGCAGGATCCGTTTCAGCCAGCACATCAACGTTATTAATGACCGGAATTGATGGGCTATTAAACTGAAGTCCAGCGAGCGCAATGGCTAATTTTTCTGCGGCGGGTTTCATTAATGCACAATGCGATGGCACTGACACTGGCAAGGGTAATGCTCGCTTGGCACCCGATTCTTTGCACAGTACACCAGCACGTTCAACAGCCTCTTTCTGCCCAGCAATCACGACCTGACCTGGGGAGTTAAAGTTTACCGGAGAAACAATTTGACCTTGAGCGGCTTGTTGGCACGCGTTGGCAATCGCCTCATCATCAAGACCAATGATCGCATACATTGCTCCCGTGCCAGCAGGTACGGCCTCTTGCATTAATCGACCACGTAATTCAACTAAGCTGATCGCCTGCTGAAAATCAATCACCCCCGAGCATACTAACGCAGAGTATTCACCTAAACTGTGTCCTGCTAAGACTTCAGGTTGAGGCAAGTTCAATGACTGCCACACACGCCAAATAGCAACCGATGCAGCAAGGATAGCGGGTTGCGTACGATGAGTTTGGTTAAGATCTTCTGCTGGGCCTTGTTGAACTAATGCCCATAAGTCATAACCTAATACTTCAGAAGCTTGGCTAAACGTCTGTTTTACAACATCATACTGTTCACCAAGCTCCGCAAGCATACCGATTGCTTGTGAACCTTGGCCTGGGAATACAATAGCAAACTTGCTCATGTTTTTTCCTTAACCTAATAAAATGGATAAAGAGTCAAGTGACTCTTCAACGTCAAATAAGTGATTGGGGAGCAATCAGAATTTAACCAAGGCAGAGCCCCAAGTAAAACCACCACCAAACGCTTCTAACAGCAATAACTGGCCACGTTGAATGCGTCCATCGCGCACCGCTTCATCTAATGCGGTTGGTACCGTTGCAGCTGAAGTATTACCGTGGCGATCTAACGTCATCACAACTTGATCTAATGACATAGAAAGTTTCTTTGCAGTAGCAGAAATAATCCGATAATTGGCTTGATGCGGCACCAGCCAATCTAATTGCGACTTATGCAAATTATTCGCTGCTAAAGTATCTTTGACTAATTTTGATAATTGAGTCACGGCGACTTTAAACACTTCGTTACCGGCCATATGCAGCCACTTATCAACATTACCGCCACGCTCAGGCACTTCAAGACTGAGTAACTCACCAAACTCACCATCGGCATAGATATGAGTCGATAAGATACCGGGCTCTTGACTAGCGCCAACCACCACCGCTCCTGCCGCATCACCAAATAAAATAATGGTTGAGCGGTCGGTTGGATCGCACGTTTTCGATAATGCATCCGCACCAATCACCAATACTTTTTTACACATGCCTGATTTAATGTGTTGATCAGCAACCGACAATGCATACACAAAACCAGAGCATGCTGCAGCCAAATCAAAAGCTGGACAACCTTTAATCCCGAGCTTAGCTTGAACCTGACAAGCAGAAGAGGGAAAAGTATGACTGCCGCTCGTCGTGGCAACAATAATCAGATCAATCTCATTCTTATCAATTTGCGCCATTTCGATGGCTTTTTCAGCAGCATAAAATGCCATATCGGCGACGGTTTCATTATCAGCGGCAATTCGACGCTCACGAATCCCCGTCCGGGTCACAATCCACTCATCATTGGTATCTACCATTTTCTCTAAATCTGCGTTAGTACGCACTTGAGATGGCAAGTAGCTGCCAGTACCTAAAATTTTGCTATACATGAAGACTAATAATGCCTCTCGAGTAAAACCGCTTCCAAACGATCGCTTATGCGGCTGGGGACTTGTCGTTTCACTTCATGAACCGCTTCACCTATCGCATTGACGACTGCGGATACATCGGCACTTCCATGACTTTTAATGACTATGCCGCGTAATCCTAGCAAACTTGCGCCGTTATACTGGTCGGGGTTCAAGGTTTTTAATTCATAAAACAGTTCAGAAAACACTTTTCGGGCAATCCAACCCTTTATGGATGAGGCTAAAAAGAGATTTTTTAACTTATCAATAAAGAGTTGTGCAGTCCCTTCACAGGTTTTTAAACAAACATTACCGACAAATCCATCACACACCACAACGTCGGCGGCATCCATCAATAACTGATTCCCTTCAATATAGCCAATAAAATTCACCGCTTGAGTTTGCTTTAGCAGCTGTGCACAACGCTTAACCAGATCATTACCTTTTATCTCTTCCGCGCCAATATTTAAAATCGCCACGCGGGGGGAACGTTGTAAATGTTGCTCAGCCAATGCCGATCCCATCACTGCAAATTGAAACAGGGAATCAGCATCACTAGAGACATTCGCACCAAGATCCAATAACCACGTTTTACCACCCGATATCGTGGGTAAAGCGGTTACTAATGCCGGACGATCAATCCCAGGGAGAAGCTTTAATCGAAAACGTGAGAGTGCCATCAGCGCGCCGGTGTTACCAGCACTGACACAAGCATCCGCCTGTTGTTGAGCGACCAGATCGATAGCCAAACCCATTGAACTGTCATGGCTATGGCGTAATGCTAGTGAGGGTTTTTCTGAGTTAGCGATCACTCGATCACTGTGCACAATACTCAAACGAGGATCGGGTTGGTAACCTAGTAAAGATAATTGCTGAGTGATCGCGCTATGATCACCCACTAATATCACTTTTAGCTCTGGGAAATGCGACAGTGCCTGCACGGCGGCAGGCACTGTAACGCGAGGACCAAAATCCCCGCCCATTGCATCAAGTGCAACGGTTAGATTTTGCAAAGGTCACAACCTTACTTGTTGATAACCTTTTTGCCACGGTAGTAGCCTTCAGCGGTTACATTGTGACGTAGGTGAGTTTCACCTGAAGTTGCATCTACAGATAGTGCAGCTGAAGTTAGCGCATCATGTGAACGACGCATACCACGCATTGAACGTGATTTCTTGCTCTTTTGTACGGCCATTGACCCTACTCCTGTGTTATGGATTGAAGATTTACTTCTTCAAACTTTTTAAAACATCGAATGGATTCGGCTTATCATCCAACACTTCGTCGGGGATCTCACCAAACACCAAATTGTCTGAGTTAACGCTACAATCCGCTTCATCGTGCATCGCTACTTGGGGTAAACCAAGAATGAACTCGTCTTCAACTAACTGAATCAAATCAATCTCACCGTACTCGTTAGGATCTACCAAATCGTACTCATCCGGTGCATCTTGCTCACTTTGCTCACTGTAGTAAGGAGTATAAGTAAACTCAATGGTGCATTCATGTGCAAATGCTTGATTACAGCGCTGACACTCTAAATCAACTTCGATGTTAGCTTTACCAGAGATAACAACCAGTTGCTGTTCATCCATCCCAAATGACAATGAGACTTGTGCGTCGCGTTTTACGCCATCAACTGACTCTTCTAAGCGCTTTAAAAGACTGGCTTGAATGATACCATCATAATCCAATCGTTTTTGAGCGGCTTTTGCCGGGTCAATCGTTCGCGGTATTTTTACCTTTTGCATAGGGCGCGAATATTATCTTCCAAAATTGTTTTAGTCAAAGAAAAAGGCAAAAAAGTTGCTATGCCTTATTTCGCTATTGGCTTAAGAAGCACGTTACTATTGTATGATAAATACAGGATTAATCCGTCGTAAGGTGTACCATATCGCTCACTTTACTTGAGACGATCTGCCAGTTTCCGGTATGCTACTCATACACTGAAGACAATTGTAAATCAAAATGCAAAATTACCAACTAGTTTTGGCTTCAACCTCACCTTATCGACAACAATTACTAGAAAAACTGGCTATTCCTTTTGTTACCGCTAGTCCTGATTGTGATGAGACACCGTTGACTGACGAGACACCAGAACAGCTGGTGATGCGCTTAGCGACCAACAAAGCGCGCTCTTGCCAGCTATCATCACCAAGTCTAGTGATTGGTTCAGATCAAGTATGTGTTATCAATGGTCAAATCATTGGAAAACCATACAACCGAGAGACAGCGATTCATCAGTTACTGCAACAAAGTGGTCAAACCATCACTTTTTACACTGCTCTCGCGCTACACAATACTCAAACCGAACAAACGCAAGTCACTATCGATACTTTTAAAGTACACTTTCGTACGCTGACACCAGATATGGTGGCTCGATATGTCGATAAAGAGCAGCCTTTCTACTGCGCTGGGAGCTTTAAAAGCGAAGGACTGGGCATTGCTCTCTTTGAACGTTTGGAGGGGGATGATCCCAATTCATTAATCGGTTTGCCACTGATTAAGCTAATTAAACTCTTAGAAAGTGAACAGATTAGAGTGATTTAATCATCGAACGAATCTCACCACGACAATACACACCGAGGCGAGATTCATCCCCAAAAAACCATCAAGCTTGGCGCATTTGTCCTAATGCACGTTCTAAGGACGCGTCCAATGGTGCACTGATATCCATTTTGTCTCCTGTTGCGGGATGCATAAATTGAATATTGGCAGCATGTAAAAACAGTCGATTAATGGAAAATTGACTCACGTAGGCGTCAAATCGGCGATCACCATATCGGTCATCCCAAGCGATGGGATGACCCGTATATTGAGTGTGTACACGTATCTGGTGCGTTCGCCCTGTAATCGGGCTTGCTTGAAGCAAAGTTGCCTGGGCAAACTGTTCGAGCACTCTAAAACGAGTTTCTGATGGTTTACCATTAGGGTTTACCCGAACAATACTATTAACCTCATTTTTTAATAATGGTGCATTGACCACTTTAACATTCGCAGGCCAACGCCCCATCACCAATGCAAAATAGTATTTTTGTACCGTTTTCTCACGAAATTGCGCTTGTAAATGACGTAAGGCCGAGCGCTTCTTAGCGACCAATAGAATACCAGACGTGTCTCGGTCAATACGATGGACGAGTTCTAAAAAACGTGCCTGTGGACGCAATGCTCGCAAAGCTTCAATTGCACCAAATTTTAAACCACTACCACCATGTACTGCCGTTCCAGAAGGTTTATTGAGAATCAAAAGATGATCGTCTTCATAGACGATACACGCTTCTAGTTCAGCAACGCGATTAAGCTTGATACTGGGTGCGGCCGGTTCTGAGTCATTGACCTCCATCGTCACCGGAGGAATACGGATGCTATCGCCTGCGGCCAGTTTATACTCAGCCTTAACGCGCTTTTTATTAACTCGCACTTCTCCTTTGCGCAAGATTCGATAAACCACGCTCTTAGGAATATTTTTTAATTGGTTACGCAAAAAATTATCAATGCGTTGACCAGCCATATCTTCATCGATATCGACGAACTGGACTTGGGTTTTAATTTCGCTCATAACCGCCATTTTAACCTTAATTGGCGGAAAATCACCTTTTTCTTCACAGGAAAAAACTACGTTTACGATAAATGCCTCTTCAAACTGGCGAAAATAACAGCAAATCTTCGTTACACCTTGAAACACCTATGACAGTGAATCAAAGAATCACAAAGTTATTGACGTTTTTCGTGACGTAGACCTCGCGAACTGTGATCTTTTTGTACAGACCGTTAAAAAAATAAGGAGTTTCTTACAATGCCGATTGCTGAGTTTAGCAGTCACTGCTATAGTTCACAGCTGCAAAGTATGAAAGGTTTGGCATGTTGTTTAGCCTTTTATTCCTTGCAAAAATGTGAGTAGTTCTCTGACTATTGATGTGCAGCATATGGCGTAAGACACGATTGATAGCGGTTTTCTTGTTGTTCTACTCCTCGCCTTTTCATGTTGAGTACCTACCGCCACCGCGCGGTTCACAAGCAAACGTATGCTTGTGATAACTGAAGTGCCCTCAGAGCATCCCCTCCAGCCGGGAGGCTGTAATCAATAAGCCATGGGATCTGGCACCGTGAAAACGAAATACAACAACAAGAATAATAATCAAAACAAAGAAAAGATAACGAGATTTTAAATGAAAAGAATGTTAATTAACGCAACTCAAAAAGAAGAGTTGCGTGTCGCTTTGGTTGATGGCCAGCGACTGTTTGATTTAGATATTGAAAGTCCTGGACATGAATCCAAAAAAGCCAATATCTACAAAGGCCGTATCACTCGTATTGAACCTAGTCTCGAAGCTGCATTCGTTGACTATGGTGCAGAAAGACACGGTTTCCTCCCTCTTAAAGAAATTTCCCGCGATTATTTTCCTGAAGGTTACACTTACCAAGGTCGTCCAAGCATTAAAGAAGTGCTGCGTGAAGGCCAAGAAGTAATTGTTCAAGTTGAGAAAGAAGAGCGTGGCAGTAAAGGCGCAGCCTTAACCACCTTTATTTCATTAGCCGGAAGTTATTTAGTTCTTATGCCCAACAACCCTCGTGCTGGCGGAATTTCTCGCCGTATCGAAGGCGATGAGCGTACCGATCTAAAAACAGCATTAAGCACCTTGGTCTTACCACAAGGTATGGGACTTATCGTCCGTACTGCGGGAGTCGGAAAAAGTGCTGAAGAACTGGAGTGGGATCTGAATGTTCTACTCAATCATTGGAGTGCCATTAAGCAAGCCTCTGAGTCCAACCCAGCGCCTTTTCTCATTCACCAAGAGAGTAACGTCATTGTTCGTGCGATCCGTGACTATTTACGTCGTGATATTGGCGAAATCCTCATTGATAGCAATACCATTTACGAACGAGCGCTTGAGCATATCCGTCTTATTCGCCCAGACTTTGCCAGTCGCGTAAAGAAATACGACGGTGAGGTTCCGCTATTCAGTCACTTCCAGATTGAAAGCCAAATTGAATCGGCCTTCCAACGTGAAGTTCGCCTGCCTTCTGGTGGTTCGATTGTTATTGACCCAACCGAAGCCTTAACGTCGATCGATATCAACTCGGCTCGTGCAACCAAAGGCAGTGATATCGAAGAGACTGCCTTAAATACCAACTTAGAAGCTGCGGATGAAATTGCTCGTCAATTGCGTCTTCGCGACTTAGGCGGCCTAGTGGTGATCGACTTTATCGATATGACGCCAGTTCGCCATCAACGTGAAGTTGAAAACCGTTTACGTGAAGCCGTGCGTTTAGATCGCGCTCGCGTACAAATCGGGCGTATCTCTCGCTTTGGTTTGTTGGAAATGTCTCGTCAACGTTTAAGTCCTTCTCTAGCAGAAGCCAGTCATCACATTTGTCCTCGCTGCTCAGGCACTGGGGTTATTCGTGACAATGAATCACTGGCATTATCTGTACTGCGCCTTATCGAAGAAGAAGCACTGAAAGACAATACGGTTCAAGTTCTTGCTGTGGTACCTGTTTCAATCGCGTCTTATTTGCTGAATGAAAAGCGCCGCTCGATTAACCATATTGAACGTAATCAAGAAGTGAAAATCACCATTGTCCCTAACTCGGATATGGAAACGCCACATTTTGAAGTGCTACGTATTCGTGAAGGCGAAGAACAAGAGATTCTCTCTTACTTGATCCCAAATAAACTGGAAGCAATGAGAGAAGCCGAAGGGAAAGAACTGACTGACGCTGAAATTAAACCTAAGCGTATTGAAGAGCCAGTACTGAAAGGTTTTGCTTCTCCAGCCCAAAATGCACCAGCACCGAGGGTTCAAGTAGAAACAGCGCCAGCAGAACCAGTAACAGAAAAGCAGCCGACACTGGTCAGCCGTTTCTTTAAAGCACTATCAACGCTATTCAGCTCAACGTCTGAAGAAGTGAAAGAACCCGTTGTGCCCGCTCAAATAGAAACGAAACCCGCACAACCTCGTCGTGAGCGTAATGAACGTCGCCGTAATCCGCGTGATAAGCACAATAAACGCAAAGCGGATGACGTGGTTGAAAAGGCAGACAAAGAATCAGCAACACCTGCGCCACGTAAACAACAAGATCGCAAACCTACCCAAGAGCGTCCTGAGCAGCCTCGTCGTAATAAACCACAACGAGACAACAACCAATCGCTCAAACTTCAAGAGCAAGGTCGTCAACTGGCTGAAGAAGCACAAAAAGAGGCCGTTCCATCCCCTCGTGCCGACAAAGCCATCACGCCAGACATTCAAGAAGTAAAACCAGCGGTTGTGAAAGAACGCCGTCAACGTCGTAAGTTGGAGAAGTCGATTCGCGTTAAGGATCAACAAACTTCAAATCCTGTCGTTGATGAGCCGATAGTGTTAGCGCCTGATGCGGAACAAGCAACACCAACACTGGTTGACACCACACCATTAGCAGCTATTGAAAGCCCAGTCGACCAAGAGCAAACCAGTCATGCTGATGCTCAAGATCAAGACGAACAGAAACAACGCCGTAATCGCCGTTCACCTCGCCACTTACGTGCCAGTGGACAACGTCGCCGTCGTGGTCGTGATCGCCGTCCAAACCCTTTCCGCTTACGTAAAGGAGGAGTGGCATCGCCTGAAATGGCAATGGGTAAAGTCATGCCGCGTTATGACCTTGCTAAACCACATGGACAACAGCATCAAGCAGTAGTAACGCCAACAGAGGTAACGACCCATCAACCGTCTGTTGATGTCAATACTGAGGCTTCGCCAGTGACACCAACTGTCGTGCTCGGTGGATTTGCTTTCCCAGAAATGGCCATGGGTAAAGTGATCATTCGTCGTACTGAAACAGACGTTGTATCACAAGATGCGCTAGTCACGACCGTCGATAGTCAGCAAAGCGTTGTTGAGCAGCCTATAACAAGTGAAGCAACGCCTGATGCAGAAGTGCAGATTATTGTCGCTAGCGAGTCAATAGAGACCTCTGTTGAGAGCATAGAACAGTGTGCTCCACAATCAGAGACACAAAATGAGACCGTTGAAGATCTACAAGAGCCATTGGTGATCAGCGATACGGATATTGAACCTGTGATTGTTGAAACCGATGACTTATTACCTGAAGAAGCACCGATTGTCATTAACGCCCCTACGTTAACCAATCATGCTCGCAAACAAGGTTATGCGTTTGCTCCAATGGCAAAAGCCCCGGGTTCAGCAGACTTAAAAGAGATCAATGTCGTGGCAGCTCCAGTCCGTGACCAACGTTATCAGCCTCAAGGTGCTGGTAGCCAAGCTGCACGTACACAAGCAGCGGCAGGCATGACCAAACCTCAGTCTTTCTAACTCGTTATACCGATTAAAAAGGCGTCCTTATTAAGGACGCCTTTTTTATTAGTTAACTAACCACTCGTCAATCAATCTCTGTGACAAACTAAAAAGCATAGCTTAAACTAAGCGTACTATAAATTTCATCGCGGCTCTTTCCTTTAGCAACCGTGCTGTTATTGATGTACTCCGTATCAAAAACCAAAGCTAAACGTTCAGCCAATTTATTGGATAATGAGCCTTTTATGCTCGTCGTTGTATTGCTATCACCATAATCGACTCGCGCTGACGCACCAATCGCTAAATTTTGGCTAATCGCACTTTGCGCTTGTACAAATGCATTCGCAATCCATTCATTATCACTACGTGAACCCTGCACCGTCGAAGAAGGCTGACGTACCGAATGACGAAAACCTGGACCTAAACCTAGATCCACTTTAGTAGTTTCTGTATCCAGTAATGTCGCCCCAAGTCCTCCAACTGCTAAAGCTTGATGACGATAGGTCGCATACTGATCATGCTCATACTTACTATTACCAAATACGAATAAGTGCCGGCTGATATCATGTTTAATATCGTAAATAAGACGATACTTGTTCGTACCATCATCATTACTGTCAGATTTATAGGAATAAAAGGTCGCTAATGCTAACTGCTGTCGCCATTGCTCCTGTTGATATTTAACCAGCGCACCTGAGTTTACCGAAAGTGTTGATGCACTATTTTTAGAATAAATAAACCCAAGCTTAGCATCACCACTCCATGGGCTTTTTGTATCGGTAACGTCTGCTACAGCAAAACTAGAAGTCAATAATCCGATCCAGAGTGTACTCAATGAAAATGGAATCGTGTGTTTCATCATCAGCGTTTATCCGTTCATTAATCGAAATAAACGGTCACTCTAACAAACCTATTGAATACCTAAGTAAGAATTATGTTAAAATCTTTCTATATTCATCGACTTAACATAGATCATTATTGTTTTACATGCGTCATTCTCTTGATGGTAAATACGCTGCTCTGTCGCTATCTCTTGAGCGTATGAAGGATAATTTCAGATCACCATCAAAATTGATTACATAAAAAAGCAGCCATATAACTGGCTGCTGAAATCAAGGTTCATCGAGAATCATTAAGCGTTTTTGGCTGCTGAAATCAAGGTTCATCGAGAATCATTAAGCGTTTTTGAACGCTTTGATAGCCTGTAAATGCTGAGAGATTTTTTTGAATTTGTGTGGTTGCTCTTCATCCCATACAATTGAATAATAGGCTTGTAACTGCTGTTCCGTTTGCTGGTTATCTAAAACTGCATCCTGTCGTGATAAGAAAACTAGGCAGCGGCCTTTATTTTTCATGCGATATTGCTCAACACATTTCGTGGCAATATCTTCATACTCTTCTGGCCTGTCAATTTTTCCTTGCATATTGCGTTCTGGGTGCAAGTTGGGGTTAAACATTACTTGCTTAATACCACACAGAAAACCTATTCGCTCAGCCCAATATCCGCCTAATCCAACACCGCAAATCAGTGGATGGGGATCATCTGAACGTTCAATCGCGCGATGCACTTCTTTTAGTAAATGCTGCATATCATGCTTAGGATGTTGTGTGCTATAGCTGATAAAGTGCACATCATCATCAATAAATTGCAGTTGTAAAATTTTCTCGTGATTGCCCGGACTGGTTGAATCAAATCCATGTAAATAAATAATCATACGCTTCCCCCACTGCTTTGAATGTTTAATCTACCACGAAAGCTAGGGATTAAAATGTTATCTACTGCATTATTCATGACTTCAACTCAAGCTTGCTGAGAAAAAACCGCTAACGTTTGTTGTAATTTAACCGCTTGCTGCAAATAAGAGTCATCGCCCCAAAGCTGAAATGCGAGTAAATACCACAACATCGCCATCAATTGGCAGCGAGGTTGCCACATTTTTACACCAGCAATCCATTCATCAACCTGATCGATCTGACGATAGTGGCAATAACGAAATACAGATTCCAATAATGGCAGCTCAGTCGCTTCAATCATCAAAGCAAGATCCAAACGAGGATCAGCAAGAGTGGCGTACTCCCAATCGATCACTCGGTAGCCTATATGGGTTTGAATAATGTTGTAACCAGCAAAATCGAAATGACACAAACTCGCAGGTATTGACGAGCAACTCGGTGCTGATCGCCATTGATGATAGAGGGCTTCATACTCGGCACTCTTCAATTTATCGGATAGCTGCAACCAATAGTGATCGACACGTGCGGTGTAATTAAAAGGGGCTACGGGTAGACGAGTTACCGAGGTTTGATGGATCTTGGCGAGCAACGGAATTAATGAGTCACCGGGCAAGCCTTCCATCAACGCTTTACCCGCTACCCATTCAACCAATAATCCTTGATCATTAATGATGATGGCTTTAGGTCCGAGCTGTGTTTGCTCTATCGCTTTTAGAATTTGATATTCTTGAAAACGAGAAATAGCGAACGCTTTAGTGATTGTGGTAACGGGCCGCCACACATAGTGCTCATCAGCAGAGTGTTCAATCCGCCAACAGCGATTGGTTAGACCACCGACTAGGGTTTGTGCATATTCTGGAGGAGAAGGAAAAAAGTGAGTTAATGACGCTAACGTCGTATCCAGTCGACATGCTTCACGCCACGACATTTTCGCCATCACTCACCTCATTACTGTATACTTACCAACCAAATAAGCTTCTAGACTGCTGTTTACGTATTTCTGTTTCATCAGCCCACTCAATCAAACCCGTTCTCAAGTCCATTAAGCGCATGGTCATTTTGTAATAGACATCTTTATCATTACCGGCACTTTTAACAATGCTTGATAAGTTACCGTACAGCATGTATTGCGCACCGACCATTTGTCCAAATTGAATCGCGGAACGTTGGTCAACCAACTCATCGGTATTTTGGAAATTCAGTTGCTTACGTACCGCTTCAACACGATCCATATCGACAAACCGGAATTTACCTGAATTGAGCATTTTGGTACTAATAGTGTCAGTGATCGATTCAGTATCAATATGCTCACTGGTTTTATTCTTAATCCGTTCCACAAAGATGATAGGACGTGCATCGCGGGTGATCGCTGCTACGGAGCCCGACATCATCATGCTATCGACCATCTCTGCCGCGATTTTTTGTAAATCCGTAGAACCAAAGTCGACAGTTACTGTTTCCACCGCTTGTGCATCACCATAACTGACTCGGTTCGAACATCCGCCCAATAAAACCGCGACACCAAGCAGTGCAATTACACTCTTTCTCATGTTGTTTCCTCAATTCATCTGATCAATTAATTATTTAACTCACGGATTTGTAATCGAAACTGCGTTCCTTGCGGATTAACTGACACTTCTGACATGGTGCGTTGTTCACCGCCACGTAACATCAGTGCCTGCCAAGTTCCCGGCTGTGGATTAACTTCAAGCCCATTATCATCATACCAATAAAAACGATATTGAAGATGTTGATCACCGCGATAACGACTGAGTACTTGTACTACGCCTCGAGTATGACCATGAGCTTGAACGGTTTTAATCTCTTCTATTTTTACTCTTCCCGCCAGCACATTATCAGCAAATAGCACCCGTTGACTCATACCATCAACTCGCATACCGGCGGTATTACTGGCACAAGCCGTTAGAAAAAAGAGCGCCAATACACTTACAATGATTGTTTTCATCATAACCTTCCTAGTTGTCGGTGCCAGATGGTGGCTTTACTTCCTTGCCGAGAAACCCACACCAAAGTCGTACCGCCTTCTGGCACATTAAAGGTATAGCTTAGACCATCAGAAGTCAGAGTTTGCTCACCTGATTTTACGCTATGATGCGTCGCATAAACACGACCGGGCAAAGTTATCCAACTTCGAGTGTCCGGTTGCTCCGTTAACGTATTAAACACATTCAGCAAAAGGCTACTCACCCCATCACCCTGTGTACTCTCTTTACGGATTTGATCTTTGGCAACCACCCGCAAAGCTTGACGAACCACCATACTCGGCATACGTTCGGAGAGGTCATGCCTTGCCATCAAATTAACATCGGTCAGTAAATCACTTGGTAACACTTGTTGATTTAAGAATAGTGGAGAAAAACGCGTCGGTGCGGCTGTTGGATAATAAGGTAATGCCAAAGAGTATAATACCGTATTCCCCCGCCGATCCGAGAGAGGGAGTGTCAAACGCCAATTCTGTCTCGCATCAACAACCCCCTGCTCCTCAATAATAATCACTTGACCTTGCTGAGCATGCAGCGCTGTTCTTTCACCATAGCGTTGCGTCAGTTGAGATAAATGCTCATTCATACCTAAACGCTTCGCGACCCGCATCGTACCATCAATCACGGCACGATTGGATGGCACCACCGCTAATGCTCGCCGATAATCAACATAAGCGCTGTTTAGGTCATCAGCGGCTTCATACAACAACGCCGACACGTACAACAGATAACCACTCTGTACTGCTTGTAGTGTCTCTCCTGCATCCGGGTATTGCGCTAAAATACTGCCAATATTGGGAGTAATACCGCTTGCTCGTAACTCTTTCTGTGCTTTTTCTAATTGCGCTTGACGGTTTTTACGAGCTTGCTCTTGTACCTGATTCGCGCGACGCATTTCAACCAATGCACTTTCTAATTGATTACTATGCAGGTAGTTCAAG
Source organism: Vibrio sp. V31_P5A7T61 (assembly GCF_009904895.1). Taxonomy (NCBI): domain Bacteria; kingdom Pseudomonadati; phylum Pseudomonadota; class Gammaproteobacteria; order Vibrionales; family Vibrionaceae; genus Vibrio; species Vibrio sp. V31_P5A7T61. Next base: position 189,432 of record NZ_WXWI01000033.1, on the reverse strand, counting down.
CCCAAATAAAGGTGTAAAAAACCGAGCTCATAATCAGCAGGCGTATATTCTTGCAAGTTATCATTGATAGCCAATGCACCAGCACTGCTTGCCGTCGCACTTAATGAAATAACGGCTTGATCTTGCTGACGTTGAACAGCCGCATCAGATAAGGCGAATGCCGAACGACTCTGTTCAAATTGCTCAGCAAGTAAATAAACCCGTCCTTTTTCGAGATTATCTAAAATATCACCAGCGACATAATCCGATAACGTTGCACTAGCTTGAGCATAATCGCCCTCTTTTACGGTCTGATGTAACCGAGCATTTTGCGCACTGTAATGGCTAAATAAGTTACCAGCGGTAAAACTAGCACAAGCGCTCAGTAATACGCAGACCGAAAGTAAACCGCTGCGCAGCAGATAAACGTTCACTCGGTGTTTTCTCCCCCGCAAAGCCAGTATCAACTCATCAACAGCGGACCTAAAGGTCGGCCACCAACCAAATGCATGTGAATATGGTAAACCTCTTGACCACCGTGGGCATTACAGTTGACGATCAGACGATAGCCATCGGCTGCAATTCCTTCTTGCTTAGCTATTTTTTTAGCCACGGTAAAAAGACGTCCTAAGGCTAATTCATCCTCATCGGTCACATCATTCACAGTCGCAATCAATCGGTTAGGGATAATTAAAATATGGCTTGGTGCGCGTGGATTAATATCGCGAAATGCGGTAACCAGTTCGTCTTGATAAAGAATATCAGCAGGGATTTCTTTACGGATGATTTTGCTAAATAGGGTTTCTTCAGCCATGACATACTCCATTAATAGGGATGAATAAAATCGTTTCCGTTGAGTATGCGACAAGGGACGATAAAGCTCAATACAAAACACGGCCCACTTAACAGAATGGCTTTCAACTACTTACGCAACCGACGTTTTGCTGCCCGGATCATGAAATGCGTGTGTCATTATCAATACAATACTGACTAATTTGTTAATTTTTTATGACTGCCATTCACACCATTTATTGTTGCACGTCAAACACTAGAAACGTCACCCGATTGACAACGTTCAATCATACTAAGGGGCTGCGAGTCTGACGAAGAGTACAATCTTAAATGGAATGAATCTTGTTGAGTCATTTTGCTACAAAGTACTTCATGGAGAGAAATATGCAAGGTTCTGTTATTCGACGAATGTACGCAGGCTTTACCCTGATCATTATCATGTTCGCCATTACCGTGACCATCATGATGGACAGCATGCGTCAGATCCACCAAAATTTCGAAGGTGTAACGAGTTCGGTATTACCACTGGTCTCGTTATCTAATCAAACCAGTGTCCAGCTCCTTTCTGCTGATAAATCGTTTAAAGATTTTTTGACCACCCAAAATGTTGAGCTGATGAATCAACGCCGTCAGGAATTTACTCAAGCACAAAGTGAATTCCAGCTCTTGATTGATAAACTAGCCGCAGCGAGCGCTCAACATTCGGTACTCGAAGAGCGGATCAGCGCTTTACGAGAACTAGAACAACGCTACTTCAATGAAGCCTATTTAGCGATGACCAACTATCAAGCGATGTTTGATGCGCAGGCTAAAGTGCAGCAATCGACTCGTGACTTTCAACGCCTGCATTCATCACTCAGTGTTGGTATGAGGGAACTGGTTGATCAACAAACCAGCGTATCGATAAAGATGATGGCGAATGGTTATTTTATGCGCCTAAGGGATGCCGAGCTAATCACCTCTGATGCCCTGGCAAGTTCAGATCGAGAGTTTGTCGATAAATCTCTCGCCAGAAATCGGCGGGCAGTCTCTCAACTCAATGATGCATTCAGAGGCCTAGCAGCTCAATTACCTGAACTTAACCGAAATTTTAGTGAATCTATTCAACAGTTCACTCTAGATGTAGGTCATAAAGGTGGCGTGCTTGATCAACATAATGAGTATCTACAAGCCCGCTACGCTCTGTATGATAATATTGCCAACCTAGCGAAGGATGTCGATAACGCAATGGTTATTTTAGATTCCTTTAACCAAGCAGCAACGCAAGATTTAAATCACGCGTTGTATGATGCGGGAGAAGTGTATGATTCTAGCGTCTATCGAGCGATTGCGATCGGTTTATTGGTCACTCTATTAGCAGCGGGGATTGGCTATCATATTGCTCATAGTGTAAGAAGCCCCCTTAAGCACATACTCACCACCTTAGAAAGTTTAACCCAAGGCGACATGACCAAACGTATTGAAGTTCGCCATCATAATGAATTTGCTCGAGTGAGTTCGCACATTAACTCTTTAGCCGATAATCTGCATGATATTCTAATGAAGCTGAACACCGCATCCGATGATCTCACCCTGACCGCGAATACTAACCAATCAACATCACAACATGCGCAAAATAAACTCAATAGCCAACGTGAGCAAACCGCGAATGTTGCGACAGCAATGACCGAAATGGCTCATTCGGTACAAGAAGTGGCGAATAATGCGCAAAACTCTTTGCATATGGTCCAACAAGTAGAAAGCGCGTCAGAATCTGGACGACGGATCATGAATGACAACATCACCACTATCAATCAACTTGAATCGCGCCTGACCGATTCCGTCAGTGCCGTCAGTGAACTGCACAAAATGAGCAGTAAAATTGGCTCGATTTTGGATGTAATTCGCAATATCGCCGAGCAAACGAATCTGCTCGCACTAAATGCGGCTATCGAAGCGGCACGCGCAGGAGAACAAGGACGAGGCTTTGCGGTTGTCGCAGATGAAGTGCGTGTATTAGCGCAGCGTACTACGCAATCGACGTCTGAAATCGAAACCATGATCAGTAACTTACAATCTAGCTCAAATACGGCTAGTAAAGTGATAGAGAGCTGCATGCAAGAGATGGATCAATCGGTCGAAAAAGCTTCAACGGCCAATAGTGCCATGGAGGAGATCCAAGCTCTGATCATCGAGATTAGCCAAATGAGTACCCATATTTCCCAAGCGGCACTCGAACAGAGTGAAACCACTAGTTCAATGGCTCGCAGTATTGAAGACATTAATCATATTGCCGATCAAAGCTATCAAGCGATGAGTGAAATCGCCCAAACCAGTGCAAATTTAACTCGTCTCGCCGAGCAACAAGGGCAATTAGTACACCGTTTCACCTTGTAATTTATCCAATCATTATGCCCTGAGTTTTCAGGAACCACACCCAGCCCCATGATCATAGATACAGCTTGTGAATGGGGCGCTTACTCATCCCCCCAGCTAAGCGTATTGTTCTCCAGCATTGGGTTAGCTCTGTGTCAAAACTGCGCTGCTCTGGTACTTTTATTCGCTCTTCTGGTTGTTTTTTCACGGCCTCACCGTTATATCAACACAAAGGCTTGCACACTTCCTATTTCCCCTCTCCACTTTGCAAGCCACACATGAGGATTATCTATGGCCGTTCATGTTGGCATTATTGACCAAGACCCCGTGCGTTTAGTCACCCCCCTACTCGACAATCGGACCATCAGTCGGCACATTGTGTTTATTGGTGACGACTCTCAGCGCAGTCTGTTTTCTCGCTTAAGTACCGTTCTGGATCGGCGTAAGATCACATCAGAGTTTTTTGAAATACCTGCTGGCGCTGAGATAGCCAAAATAAAAGCCGCAATTCGACAACTGGCAGAAAAACTCAAAAATCGTAAAGAAGAGGTGAAATTGAATGCCAGCTGTGGCCTTCGTCATCGCTTACTGAGTGTGTATGAGGTATTTCGTACTCATCATTGGCCTATTTTTGTCGTTGAACCCAGCAGCGACAGACTTTGCTGGCTCTATCCAGAGGATGCTGGCGACACACAGCTGCAAGATAACATCACCATTGCCGATTATCTGACTATCTTTGGCGCTCGGGGTGAGTTCAGTGAATACCATTTATCGCCTCAGCTCGATCTCAAACTCCACGCTCTAGGACAGCGTTGGGCAAGTCACGCACTGGAACTCGGTCCCGGTCTGGCTACGCTCAACTATCTGGCGACCACGTGCCGAAAAGAGCAACGTTTAGAGGTTGAATTATCAGAAAAGCAGCAAGGCTATCGAGAGTTAAATTTATTGCTCGATGATTTGGTTGACAGTGGAATTGCCACTTATCAACAAGGGATACTGACCTTTGTCAATGAAGATGCACGCCGCTTTGCCAATGGCGAATGGTTAGAAACCTTAGTCCATAGTACAGTAAAACAGATCCAACACGATCTACCGACCATTCAAGACTGCTCTCTTAATGTACAAGTCTATCGTCAGCTTGGTGAGCGAGAGGTTCGTAATGAGCTGGACGTCGCCACCGTAGTCAACAACAAACTGCACATCATTGAATGCAAGACGAAAGGCATGCGCGACGATGGCGATGACACCCTCTATAAGCTTGAATCTTTGCGTGATTTACTTGGTGGCTTACAAGCGAGAGCAATGTTGGTGAGTTTTCGTCCACTCCGCCACAATGATATAACTCGAGCAGAGGATCTAGGCTTGGCCCTGATTGGACCCGATGAGTTAAAAGATCTGAAAACTCATCTTACTCATTGGTTTAAAGCAGCAGGAGGTGGAGAGGCGGTATAATCTTTACGACCAACAAGCGTGAGATTCAAGTGAACCATCAGGTTCATCAGCGCTCAGCAAGATAAGCATTCCTCGTTCAATAGCGCGTCATGAACGATTGAACGAGGAAAAGGATAGCTAATAGCTAGTGATCATCCTCGGTAAAGTTCGATGGCAACGTCATCTTCATTTGATTCCAAATCTGCGCACTAGCAATACCATAGTGGCGGATCACATGAGGCAATTGCTCAAAATTTTCGGTCTGACACACATCCAGCAACTGATGATAAAACGCAAGGGCCAGTTGACGAGCCTCAGGATTAGAAAAATAGTAGCTACCAACACGGTCATAGAGCTTCTTAACCCCATTAAAGATCAAGCCATAAATTTGGTTGCCCGAGTGGAAAGCTAAACGTTGAAAAAGCATGTAATCATAGAAGTTGAACGTTTTAGCGATCAGGGCATCTTGACGTTTTTCTTCATCTTTCTCACCATCTTCTTTGATATGCTGTTTGATTTTTTCGGCATAAGGTGAAGAAGCGATAAACGCATCCCAACTTTCAGCATTCAGCAGTGCTTCACTGCACTCAATCACATTACTGATCGTTCTTGCCGAGCTCTCTTGATTGTTTTTAAATGCGTAACGCATAAAGATTGGGCTGATATTAGTCCGTGCCGCTAACAGATCCTCAACGATACTGGTGGCATTTTCGGCATCCAATGTCATCAAGGTGTCTAATATATGCAAACCTGAGGTTTCCATAAATTGATTCACTTTGGTCGGCTTGCCATGTTGAATGGTTAACCATCCATCACGAGCCAGACGCTGTAATACTTCACGTAAAGTGGTTCGAGTAACGCCGATAAGTTCTGATAATTCACGTTCTGCGGGTAAAATTGACCCAGGAGCAAAGCGGCCATTCCAAATGCTTTCGATGATGTATTTTTCTGCAAAACCCGCTGGGCTTTTTGCCTTGATAACCATTAACTACTTATCCAGTGTCTGTTGATTTGCGTCGAATAGTACTCATCATACCACCAGTTGTCATTCAGCGGAAACAAACCCTCAGTAAAGTTATGTGAGCTTTTTGTTGGAGTAATTACTCTATCTTTTAGCAAGGTTTTATTAGTCTCGTCATATAACTACGATTTTTTCAATGTAACTTACCAAAAACAAAGCGTTAAAAGCCGTGCTACTATATTTACTCTCCAATCCTCATCCTCTACTCTTATCCGTCTCTATCCTCAACGACTGAGGAAGCCAGTAGCAGAGCTGCGGCTCATCTCATGTCATCAAGGTCGCTAACTAACTGAGAGAAATAACCATGCCGATGTCACTCGGAAGTGCCTTTATTAAAAACTTTTTAGGCAAAGCGCCTGATTGGTACAAAGTTGCCATTATTACCTTCCTTATTATCAATCCTATCGTCTTCTTTTTCATCGATCCTTTTGTTGCCGGATGGTTGTTAGTCGCGGAATTCATTTTCACTTTAGCTATGGCGCTGAAGTGTTATCCTCTCCAGCCCGGTGGATTACTGGCGATTGAAGCGATTGCGATAGGCATGACCAGTCCAGAACAGGTCAAACACGAGTTAGTCGCCAACATTGAAGTTCTACTTTTATTGATGTTTATGGTCGCAGGGATCTACTTTATGAAGAACTTGCTCCTGTTCATTTTCACCAAAATCTTACTCGGCATCCGCTCCAAAATACTGTTATCTGTCGCCTTTTGTCTAACTGCCGCATTCCTTTCCGCTTTCCTTGATGCGTTAACCGTCATCGCCGTGATCATCAGTGTCGCAGTCGGATTCTATGCCATTTATCATAAAGTGGCTTCTGGGCAGCCCATTCTCGCTACGCACGATCATACTCACGATGAGCAAATCTCTGAACTGACTCGTAATGACTTAGAAGACTATCGCGCTTTTCTACGCTCACTATTAATGCACGCAGGCGTCGGTACCGCTTTAGGGGGCGTGATGACCATGGTTGGTGAGCCGCAGAATCTTATCATTGCCGATCACGCGGGTTGGCTTTTTGGTGAATTTTTCATCCGTATGGCCCCCATTACTATTCCTGTGTTGCTTTGCGGTATTTTAACTTGTGTGGTGATAGAAAAATTTCAGATATTTGGTTATGGCGCTCCACTGCCTATCAATGTACGACAAATACTCATGGACTTTGATAGCCAAGCTCGCCGCAACCGAACAAAACAAGATATTGCCAAACTTTGGGTTCAGGCCTTGATTGCCGTTTGGCTGATTATTGGCTTAGCTTTACACCTTGCTGCGGTTGGTCTGATCGGTTTATCAGTGATCATTCTCGCCACCAGCTTTTCTGGCATCGTTGAAGAACATGCGATGGGTAAAGCTTTTGAAGAAGCGCTGCCCTTTACCGCGTTACTGGCGGTTTTTTTCTCGATTGTCGCCGTGATCATCGATCAACAACTGTTTACACCTATTATCGATGCGGTGCTGCATATTGATGATAAGGGCAGTCAACTGGCTCTGTTTTATGTTGCTAATGGCTTGCTATCGATGGTTTCTGATAACGTATTTGTCGGTACGGTCTACATTAGCGAGGTTCAAGCGGCGTTAACACACGGCATTATCTCAAGAGATCAATTCGATCTTCTTGCAGTGGCAATAAATACCGGGACCAACCTCCCCTCTGTAGCAACGCCTAATGGCCAAGCCGCTTTCTTATTTTTACTCACTTCAGCGCTAGCGCCATTAATTCGCTTGTCGTATGGACGCATGGTGTTTATGGCGCTACCCTATACCATTGTCATGACCTTAGTGGGATTAGTCGGTGTGATCGTCTTCCTAGAACCGATGACTGGGTATTTTTATGATCTTGGCTGGATAACCCATCATAGCCTCAAAGCGGGAGCCATGCTCAGCAGCCATTAAAAATTGTATTGAATAAGAAACCAATCCAAGCTAAAAAGCTCTAATCGACGACGAAATGACTATTTCGTCGTCATGTTAATTTAGCAAGGACAGTCATGTGAACTTTATCTTTCAACTTCAACGCTTTTCCCGCTCTCGTCTATCATGGGCTTTACTGCTTGGCTTAGTGATTTTTTTTGAACTTTGCGCACTTTACTTCCAGCATGTCATGCTGCTTGCTCCTTGCGTGATGTGTATTTATGAACGTATCGCTATGCTCGGCATTGTCGGTGCCGCAGGTATTGGCTTAATTAACCCCCAACGCGCTCTGTTGCGATGGCTTGGTTTTGCCGGTTGGGGTTACAGCGCTTATCAAGGCCTAAGCCTTTCACTCCAACATGTCGATTATCAACTGAACCCATCTCCATTCAATACTTGCGATCTGTTTGTTACTTTTCCAAGTTGGGCACCTCTTAATCAATGGATGCCGTGGATGTTTGAAGCGTATGGCGATTGTAGCGAAATCTCTTGGCAATTATTCAATCTATCGATGCCGCAATGGTTGGTGGTAATTTTTGCAGGTAATTTACTCGCGCTGAGCGTGATGGTGGCCGTACAGTTTGTAAAACAGAAATGATAAAAATGCCCACCATGATGTGGTGGGCAAAATCAGCAGTGCAATTAATTACTTAAAAGAAGTATTTGAAACGAACGCGAACACCTACATCTTGATCATCGGCAGCGTTGTCAACTTTCGAGAAGTAAGAACCCAAGTAGATAGAGAAATCTTGTACATCCATTACGTTAGCAATTTCATAAGATGCCCAAGTCGTATTCATTTTCTCTTTGCTGCCAGTATCTGCTTGTGAATAGATATGGCCTAAACCAAAGCGCTTATACTGAATCACTGCACCAATGGAAGTATCTTTTTCAGTACCAGTGACATCAAAATCACGGTAGGCGTAACTCAAATCCAGACTAAAGTCTTGTACTGAGTAGTTAACCGTTGCACCGTAACCAAGATAATCATTAGCCGCATCGGCTTTATCTGCCGTTAAGTTTGCTTCTAATGCTGCAGCAAAACGTAAGTTATCTGTAGCTTGGAAAGCGACCACAGGGCGAACAAAAACTGCGTTTTTGTCAGCGCCATCATTTTGCTTAAACAGCGAGCCTAATTCAAAGTAGAGACTATCGATCGATTTTGCATAGCTCACTTGACCATAGTCACCACGACCACGAGCGTCTTTCATACGGTAAGGTTCAATAACATCGCCAGCGGCACTAGTACGAGCAAAATCGAGCATCGTATCTTGGCCAACAGGGAACATATCAAATCCTTCAAAGCGACCAATTTTTAATTCCCAATCGGCTTGGCGACCAATAGCGAAGAAAGCATCATCCAGATCCACATCACCGCTGGATTTTAGTAGCGGCTGAACTTGAACTCTTAAATAGTGATCATTCGCGACTTCACGTTCTGCTGCGATCTGCACCAAAATACGGCCACTTTGACTAAAGTCTTGAGTACCTTGATTGTTTCTGTCTTTATCGACGAAGTTAAGATCATACTCAACATCACCGCCAATCGTAAATAAACCCTGTTCATTTTCAACGCTGATCCCTGCATTTGCAGCCAGTGCAGCAGAGACCAAAACAGAAGCAAGCGAAAGTTTACCAAAGGTATTAAATTTCATTATTATCTCCATTGACCTTAAGGTCATTGTGTTGATTTTATTAGTTTAGTGCTGTCCTTAGCTTTACCCAGACCCCAAGTGTGCGATTAGGGGGTACATCGTTTTCATGTGGTTATCGTTTTGAAGTCCGAGGTCAGTGACCACTGTGCATGAGAATCCCTTCGTGCCGCTGACGAGCTGAGTGTACATTCACCAAATAGATAGAAACCATGAATCTGATCACAATGAAAACCGTTCCCAATTAATAAATTATGAATTATTTCCGTTTCGTCACGCTTATTAAATTAATTTGGATACGAAATTAATTACTGGCATGATTTTTAATGTTAATTTTTTTACTGAAAAAATTAATTAAACCCAAGAATGTTATTGGCTTGATAAAATATGTGGGCATAGGCATGGATAAAATGATGAATGGCGGAGACGAGAATGATATTACTTATGTGTGCATGATATCGTTAGAGGTTAAATAATAGCTCCCTTCTCTTGGTCTGAAAATAATCTTGCTTTCACCTCGACATGATTTAGCTTATCGTCAATCAAGCCTCACCATCATTGGGCCTGTTACGGTCGACTTGCCGAATTGGTCATGGCAAACCTTCCTCTAGCAGTCATAAAAATAGCGCGCCATGTCAATGCGAAAAACAAATATAAATATGCCAATGATCGAACCACTCTCAGTATCCGTAAACGAGCTTAACTGACAGCGAATTAATCGTTTTAGCACTTTTCTTTGTTGACAAAATGAAAAACTGCAGTGAACTCGGTAGCTTTGTTGTGACGTAGAATGCCAAATGGCTACTTAGTTGTAACATACGTGTATAATGTGTTGCAGACTGCTTTGTTTTCTTTAGAATAATGTGCCGAAGCAAACTAGTTGATAGATAATCCCTCATCACTGACTTAGTTTTGACGTTTATTTATCCATTACATAAGACTCTATGGTTTCCTGGGAGGAAAAATGAAAACCAAAAGTAACATTAAAGTTACTTTGATATTGTTAGGGGTTGCGGTTTTAGGTCTTATTGGCGCTATCTTCAGCACTGATATGGTGTTGTTTGATCCCAAAGGACCGATTGGTGAAGCGCAAAAATCACTGATCATTACCTCCGTGCTACTCATGGCAATTATCATTATCCCGGTCTTGTTCATGGCGATTTACTTTCCTTACAAGTACCGTCATAGCAACACTAAGGCTGAGTACAAACCCAAGTGGGAACACTCAACGAAGATTGAAATCGTCGTTTGGGCGATTCCATGTTTGATTATTCTCGCGTTGGGCCGCATCACTTATCTTACTGCTTTTTCACTCGATCCGAGGCAAGCAATAGAGTCAGATAAGCCACCGTTGACTATTCAGGTCGTCGCGATGAACTGGAAATGGCTATTCATCTACCCAGAGAAAGGAATCGCCACCATCAACGAAATTTCATTTCCCGTTGATCGCCCAGTGCAATTTCTGGTGACTTCAGATACAACAATGAACTCTTTCTTTATCCCTCAATTAGGTAGTCAAATCTATGCGATGGCAGGGATGGAAAACCGTTTGAGTTTAATGGCTTCTGAAGAAGGTGTTTATCGTGGCATGTCAGCGAACTACAGTGGATTAGGTTTTTCCAATATGCATTTTAAAGCTCATGCCGTCACTGATGAGCAATTTGAGCAATGGGTTAACCAAGTAAAAAGTTCAGGCAACGTGCTTGATGACTATAGCTATCAAGCGCTAGTGGATAATTCCCACGAGCAGATTCGAACTCAGCACCCGATTACCTACTTCTCTACGGTTAATCCACTGCAATTTAAAGACATCATTGAGAAATATTCAGGAGTCCAAAATGGCTTATAAAGGCGATGTTCATGCCGAGCCGAATGCAGTCTTCGGTAAACTGAACTGGGACGTTATCCCGTATCATGACCCGGTTATTTTACCCGTCATGCTTGCGGTTGTTCTCGGCGGTTTAGCACTGCTCGGTTATATCACTTACGCAAAAAAATGGGCTTACTTATGGCACGAATGGTTTACCTCTGTCGACCATAAGAAGATAGGTCTGATGTACATCATCGTCGCAGGTGTGATGATGTTTCGTGGATTTGCTGATGCTGTCATGATGCGTTCGCATCAAGCGGCAGAGAGCGTCGGTCTTGGATACCTTCCACCAGAGCATTACGACCAAGTCTTTACCGCTCACGGCGTGATCATGATTTTCTTTGTTGCGATGCCCTTTATCGTCGGCTTAATGAATATCATTGTTCCGCTGCAAATCGGGGCTCGAGATGTCGCCTTCCCTTTCCTTAACTCTTTGAGTTTTTGGTTATTCGTGGCAGGGGCAATTCTTGTCAATATCTCATTGTTTGTCGGTGAGTTTGCAGCAACGGGTTGGTTGGCTTATCCTCCTCTTTCAGGGAGTGAATATAACCCTTGGGTCGGGGTCGATTACTGGCTGTGGGCGCTGCAGATATCCGGGATAGGTACCTTGTTAACTGGGGTTAACTTCATCGCGACGATATTGCGCATGCGAGCGCCTGGAATGAAACTCATGCAGATGCCGGTATTTACTTGGACATCGCTCTGCGCCAACGCCTTAATTGTCGTGGCATTCCCGATTCTAACCGTCACTATTACCCTACTCACCCTTGACCGTTATATCGGTACTCACTTCTTTACAAGTGACATGGGTGGTAACCCAATGATGTACGTAAACTTGATTTGGGCTTGGGGTCACCCTGAAGTTTATATCTTGATTTTACCTGCATTTGGTATTTTCTCAGAAGTGGTGGCGACGTTCTCACGCAAACGTCTTTTCGGTTATACATCGTTAGTTCTTGCTACCGCCGTAATCATGCTGCTCTCTTTCGTAGTTTGGTTACACCATTTCTTCACCATGGGGGCGGGGGCGAGCGTCAATGCCTTCTTTGGTATTGCGACCATGATTATTTCCATTCCAACCGGGGTGAAAATATTCAACTGGCTGTTTACCATGTACAAAGGACGGGTCGAGTTCTCAGCCAGTATGTGGTGGACTTTCTCATTCCTTATCACCTTCACTATCGGTGGTATGACAGGGGTTATGCTGGCCGTTCCTGCGGCTAACTTTGTCCTACACAATAGCTTATTCGTTATTGCCCACTTCCATAACGTGATTATTGGTGGTGCACTGTTCGGCTACTTTGCAGGTTTAACCTACTGGTTCCCAAAAGCAACCGGCTTTAAGCTCAACGAAAAATGGGGCAAGATCTCTTGTGTCCTATGGAGTGTCGGCTTCTTTGTTGCCTTTATGCCTGTCTATGTATTGGGCTTTAACGGCATGACTCGTCGCTTATCGAGCATAGAAAACCCAGAATGGGCACCGCTATTGTGGATTGCTGCTGCGGGTGTTGGTCTCGTCGCTCTTGGCGTGGCTGCGCAAGTATGGCAAATCTTCATCAGTATCCGTGATCGCAAAGATAACTTAGATACCACAGGTGACCCATGGAATGGCCGCACTCTTGAGTGGGCGACCTCGTCACCACCACCATTCTATAACTTTGCGACATTGCCAAAAATTCACGATCGTGATGAGCATCACTACCGTAAAGAACATGGTATGGCATACGTGAAACCTGAGCGTTACAAACAGATCCATATGCCAAAAAATACTTGGGCTGGCGTCGTAATCAGTGCTTTCTCATTGGTATTTGGATTTGCTTTTGTTTGGCATATCTGGTGGATGGTGATTGTTGGCTTCGTTGGTATGATTGGGGCGTGGATTGCTTACAGCTTCGACCGCAACAAAGATTACTATGTTCCAGTATCGGAGGTTGAAGCGATTGAAACTCCGCATCTAGAGCGCGTTTATCAAGACCACCCGCATTTCAACTCTCAACCAGAGCTTTCTGGCTCTAAACAAACGGTATGAGGATTGAGGAGTAATAATGAGCACACATACTCAAACTAATGACTTACATGATGATCATGATCATCATGATACCGCCGGTGACGATCTCTTTGGCTTTTGGGTTTATATCCTAAGTGACTGTTTATTGTTCGGTACCCTGTTCGCTGTTTTTGCGGTTTTTTCTAACAGCTTTGCTGGAATGGTTGAACCAAGCGCTCTGTTTGACCTTTGGTTTGTTGCTGGCACAACGGCTTTACTATTGCTAAGTAGCTTAACCTTCGGTATGGCAATGCTAAAGCAAAATGCCCATGATATGAAAGGCATGGCGACTTGGCTAGGCATTACTTTCGCGCTAGGCTTTGGCTTCTTGATCATGGAGCTCTATGAGTTCCATCATCTTAGCCTCGCTGGGGCTACTTTTAGCACCAGTGCCTATTGGTCATCTTTCTACGCATTGGTGGCGACTCACGGTCTGCACGTCTTTGCCGGTTTAATTTGGATGATCGTCTTATTCTTCCATTTTAAACGTGATGGTTTCACCACAGCGAATAAGACTCGCTTAGCACTACTCAGCTTGTTCTGGCACTTCTTAGATATTATCTGGATCTGTGTATTCAGCGTAGTGTACTTAATGGGGGTAATGTAATGGAACACTCTTATGAACAGACCCATGGTGGTCAAGCGCATGGTAGCGTGAAAGAGTACTTACTGGGTTTCTTGTATTCGGTACTCCTGACGTTAATCCCATTTGCGATGGTGATGGCAGACATTGGCTCGCCAACCACCAAAGTTGTGGTTATTCTGATCTGTGCCGTGGCTCAGATCCTAGTACAACTTGTGTTCTTTCTACATATGAACACCTCATCAGAGCAAGCTTGGAATGTGATTACCGCCGTCTTTTCTGTGGTAATTGTCGCTATCGTCTTAGTCGGCTCTATGTGGATCATGCAGCATCTTAACCACAATATGCTGATGGGACACTAACTGGAAGTAATGATGTTCAAGCACTATTTACAACTTACTAAACCAGGCATCATCCGCGGCAACCTCGTTGCCGCGGCGGGTGGTTTCTTTCTGGCCTCACAAGGCCAGATTGACTGGCAACTTTTTATTGCTGTTTGCCTTGGCACCAGTTTGGTCGTAGCCTCTGGCTGTGTCTTTAATAACTATATTGACATAGACATAGATGCAAAAATGCAGCGTACACGTAACCGTGAACTGGTACAAAAAATCGTTCCCGTTTCACACGCGCTGATGCAAGCTTGCTTACTTGGGCTTGCTGGCTTTGCCATTTTGTATTTTTTCACCTCAAAACTTGCCTTTGGCTTCGGTGTACTGGGTTTTGTCGTTTATGTCGGCTTTTACAGCCTCTATTATAAACGCCATTCTGTGCATGGTACTTTAATTGGTGGTTTATCTGGTGCTTGTCCTCCTGTCATTGGTTACTTTGCCGTCACTCATCAACTTGATATTGGTGGCGCTATTTTATTTTTAACGTTCTGTATTTGGCAAATCCCCCACTCTTATGCGATTGCCATTTATCGATTTAATGATTATAAAGCGGCTAACATTCCTGTTCTTCCTATTCAAGAAGGTATCGCTAAGGCTCGCTACCATATCATTGGTTATATTATTGCCTTTGCTGTGGCATGTTGGGCACTCACTTACCATGGATATGCGGGAAGCTGGTTCGCTCTAGGTATGGGATTGATTAGCCTTTATTGGTTATATATCGCCAAGGTTGGCTTTCAAAAGATGCCGACCGAGCAGTGGGGCAAACAATTAATGTTGTTATCTATTGCTTGTATCATGTTGTTCTGCTTATTGATTTCAGTTGATTTCGCTCATGTAGCAGTACATAACGATATTCAAGCGGCACTGCCAACGTTCAGTTTAGAAGGCCTATCGTCATGAGTTCAAAAGCGATTAAATACACCTTAATAACTGGGGCGATTTTGATCGCCATTGTTATTAGTTTGTATGTTAAATATTCAACCGTCCCCATCGGGGAGCGACCAGTACAACCCAATCAAATCGGTGGTAACTTTAGTCTTCATACCGCACTGGGTGACATTAATTTGGATGATTATCAAGGGAAAGTAGTGGTACTTTACTTTGGTTATCTGAGCTGTGCCGAGGTCTGTCCAGCGTCAATGGGCGTCATGTCGGCGGCTTTTCGCATGCTACCTGCCGAGGTCGGTGATGAGGTACAAGGCTTGTTTATCAGTGTCGACCCCTCGCGCGATGATCTGACATCATTGCATCAATTTGCGCAGCATTTTGATCCCAGAATTAAAGGCGCAACTGGCAGTGCAGAAGACATTAATAAAATCACAAACCAATATGGTGTCTATTATGACATGGTTAATATGCAAAATTCCGCATTGAGCTACACCGTTGATCATGTCTCCCGATTCTTTGTTATCGCCCCTAATGGACAGTTTGTTACGTCGATGAGCTACAGCACAACGCCGACAGAACTGGCTGCCCGTATCGAACGCACATTACAACGCTACCAAGAAACTAAACAAGGTTAATCATGAATCGTATTGTCCAACTCCTTATTGGAGTCATTTTGCTACTCGTGTTAGCAACCATCGTTCGTCATTTCACGGCTGAAAGCGATGCCGCCTCTAGCCATCATCATGCTCATCATTCTTTACAAGATGAGCAACTGATTGCTATCGGTAAAGGCTTATCGATTGCAGAGCCTAAAGCTAAAGCCACGATTCCTGGAACCAAAGTCAGTGCTGGATACCTCTCATTGGTCAACCAGTCTGACTCTGATATTGTTTTCGTCGCTGCACGTAGCGATGCCGCAACACATACTGAGTTACATCATATGGTGATGGAAAACAGCCGTATGTCGATGCGTCAAGTCGAGAGCATCACGGTGCCGGCTCATGGTCAGTTTGATCTTACTCCGGGTGGCTATCATATTATGTTTATGGATATTGCAACGCCCTTCGTCGCTGGACAAACTATCGTTGTCGAATTGATCGATGATGCGCAAAATGTTTATCCTGTTGAGCTACCGGTGCTGGATATGAGTAACAACCACGCTCACGCCCATTAATCACCTCGGGAGAAAAAAGTGCTTACCTCCGCGAAAAAACTGTCTTTGATTGCGCTCACCAGCACTATATCTTGCTATGTCATGGCTGAGTCTCCGACAAGACCCACAACCTCAATGGATATTATTGCCGAGCAGCAAGCACTGCCCTGCGAGAGCATGCTCACTGAGTTTGCGGCAGAAGTACTGAAACTCAATCCACACCGCATGCTAGAGCAGATAACCCCTATTAGCCATGATCAGTTGTTTCATGCCTTCACGGTCACCGATTATCGAGACAGAGCGAGCCATATCACTTTTCATGCCGTAGAAAATGCCGCGGGCCAATGTCAGGCAACGGCGATCGAAAGTTACTTGTTACAAACCAATTGTGCGGACGCAAGGCACGAAGCGTTCAGTAAGTGGACATTTCAAGGTAAACTGAATCAAGAAACTATGGTTCTTACTAGCGATCGTATCGCTGGTAAACAAGCTTTTCTGACCGATCAAAGCCCCGCCGTTTGCTTAGTTACAACTCGCTATCAAGTGATAAAACCAGCTAGCCAATAACCTACGCGTTTAATGATGAAAAAAGGCCCTGTTGAACACAGGGCCTTTTTATGTATAGATTAGTTTTAAAGGCTACTCTCGGTTAGAGGAAGGCGCTAGCACTTCACGATTACCATTATGGCCTGGTGCACTGACAATACCTTGCGCCTCAAGCTGCTCAACGATTCTTGCCGCACGATTGTAGCCAATTTTAAACCGACGTTGGACACCAGAGACCGAACCTCGGCGAGTTTCTACAACGTGTTCAACAACTTGATCGAATAGCGGGTCCATTTCCTCATCATCGTCCATTTTCTCACCTGGCAGCAGCGACTCTGGCCCTTGATCACCAGCGATAATATCACTGATATAGTTAGGCTTACCGCGAGCTTTCCAGTTATTGACCACCGCATGGACATCATCATCAGACGCAAACGCTCCATGAACGCGAATAGTATGGCTCGACCCCGGAGGGAGATAGAGCATATCCCCCATTCCCAGTAATGACTCTGCGCCACTTTGATCAAGAATAGTTCGAGAATCCGTTTTGGTTGATACGGTAAACGCCACGCGAGTTGGAATATTTGCTTTAATTAAGCCGGTGATCACATCCACTGAAGGGCGTTGAGTAGCAAGAATAAGATGTATACCCGCCGCTCGGGCTTTTTGCGCCAAGCGCGCGATCAACTCTTCTACTTTTTTACCAACCACCATCATTAAGTCTGCAAACTCATCGACGACGACAACAATATAGGGCAGCTTTTCCAAACGCGGGGGAGCGGTATCCATGCTATCCCCTTCTTTCCAAAGTGGATCGTGAATCGGATGACCAGCCTCCGCTGCCATTTTGAGTTTATCGTTAAACCCTTTGATGTTACGCACGCCCAATACTGACATTAATTTATAACGACGCTCCATTTCGCCGACACACCAACGCAATGCATTGGACGCATCTTTCATATCGGTGACAACCTCAGACAATAAATGTGGGATGCCTTCATATACCGATAATTCGAGCATTTTAGGGTCAATCATGATAAATCGAACATCTTCTGGCGTCGATTTGTAAAGCATACTGAGGATCATCACGTTAACCCCAACCGATTTACCGGAACCTGTGGTTCCTGCCACTAACACGTGTGGCATTTTTGATAAATCGACAACCACGGCTTCACCAGCAATATCTTGCCCAAGAACCATGGTCGTTGGTGACTTCGCCTCTTTAAATTGCGCACTACTGACGACATCCGACAAGTACACCGTTTGTCGACTCATATTCGGTAACTCTAAGCCAACATAAGGCTTACCAGGAATAACTTCTACGACTCGTACCGCCATCGCCGATAAGGAGCGCGCTAAATCCATCGATAAACTCGATATTCGGCTGACCTTGACTCCAGGCGCTAAATCCAATTCAAAACGCGTAATCACCGGCCCAGGAAAAATCCCCACCACTTGAGCTTGAATTTTATAATCAGCCAATTTTGATTCTACTAAACGGGCAATCTCTTCTAACGCTACGCGATCTATGAAGTTTTCACGTTTCTCAGGATGATACAGCAGCTCTAAAGTGGGCATTGGCTCAGCAGGTTTGGGCAAATTGACATTTTGCTGCATCAAAAATGGATTTTGGGTCGCCGCCATATTGGCTTGCGCATCAGACACCATGCTTTGAAATGCCTGAACATCAGCATCCAATGGCAATGACTCATCGTCAATACTCTCATCGTCGTCATCACTCATCTCAATATTCTGCTCATGATCAGCAGTCAGTCTCGGCTCCGATGATGGCGAGTGGCTTAATGTGGGCGACGATGACTCGTCTTCAACAACATCTAAGCGAGATATCGCAGGTTGAGTCATGGGATCGTCCCATTCCGTTTCCTCTAACGTTTGAGGATTAAATACAGGTTCATCATCCACGTTCGCTTCGCTCAGCGTCACCGATCCTATCGATTCGACTGGCTGAACAGGATTTTCTTGAACAGGGGGAGTGAAATCCGGTTCTTCAGCAAAGTCGTCGTATTGACGAGCTTGCTGTTCTAACTCTTCTATCGTCGCATTAAGCGAGACTTTCCGCTCCGGTTTCTCTGTATTTTGGTTATCCGGAATATGAATATTGAAGCGTCGCGGTGCTTGCTCTGTCGTTGTTGACTGGCGTTCAACAATCTTATTATTCGTCTCCAAAATACGCTCAGAGATCGAATTGACGGATGAGGTATTGTCAGGCGCGACATCGGGAGACATCGGCTCAAGATCAACACTCTGTGGCTGGATAAGCTCGTCTTTGTCACCACGGACACGGTTAATCAACCACTGACCGCCTCGGATACCGTTACTGCCGAGCCACTCGACAATCGTTAACCAAGAGATTCCGGTTAATAACGTTAGCCCCGCTCCCCATAAAAAGAGCAGCACTAAGGTCGTACCAAGTAAGTTCAGGGTCGGTAATGCTAAGCTAGTGAGAACATCACCAATCACCCCACCGGACGAAAAATACCAAATATCATCAAAATTGATATCAGCTAACCCACAACTGGTGAGGATCAAAATAACTAAGCCAAGTAAACGAGTCCCCCACAGCATCAAATCAATACTTTCTTGCTCCTCACGACGGCGTAACGTTATCCATGCCGTGACAGTAAAAATAATCGGCAAGAGATAAGCCAGCGAGCCAAAAACAAAAAAGAGTGTGTCAGCAACCCAAGCGCCAACGATACCACCAGCATTTTGAATGTCAGAACCCCACGCGGTTTGTGACCAAGAAGGATCCGCTGGGTGAAAGGTCAGTAAAGCTACCGCCAGTAACACGGAGCAGAGAACCGCCAAGATAAGCCCACACTCTTTTAAACGCTGCTTGCCATTTAAACGTGAGGGAGGCAACTGCTCAGAGGTTTTGATGATCGTTTCAACTTTATTGTTACTGTGTTTGAACATATACCAACTTGACTA
Source organism: Vibrio sp. V31_P5A7T61 (assembly GCF_009904895.1). Lineage (NCBI taxonomy): Bacteria > Pseudomonadati > Pseudomonadota > Gammaproteobacteria > Vibrionales > Vibrionaceae > Vibrio > Vibrio sp. V31_P5A7T61. The sequence continues at coordinate 169,862 of NZ_WXWI01000033.1, read as the reverse complement.
TGATAATGGCCAGTATAAAAAATACTATAACCCATATTGGAGAGGAGAAAACAGTCTGAGCGGCGATGGCCGCTCAGACTGTTGGTAGATTTAACCATATCACGGTTAAAAACCCAATGTATCAACGTCAGAATGCGGTAAGAAGTCTCTTATTCACATCATCAAGCTTAACGAGTTTTTATCACCAGTTGATTGGTTTGTTTCACTTCTTCCATGACCACGTAGGTGCGCGTATCGTTAACGCCAGGTAACCGCAACAAGGTATCACCCAATAGTTTACGGTAGGCTCCCATATCGGATACTCGTGTTTTCAATAAATAATCGAAATCCCCAGAAACGAGATGACACTCTTGGATGTCATCGAGTTTTTGCACAGCAACATTAAATTGTTCAAAAACATCTGGTGCCCCCCGATTAAGGGTAATCTCCACAAACACGAGCAGTGAGGCATCAAGATACTGGGGATTTAACAGGGCAGTATACCCTGTAATGTATCCTTGACGCTCAAGTCGTCTTACCCGCTCCAAACAAGGGGTTGGCGAGAGACCAACCCGTTTGGATAATTCTACATTCGAAATACGACCATCTTTTTGCAACTCATTTAAGATATTGCGATCAATACGGTCAAGATCCTTGGAGGGCCTTTTATAGTTGTCTGCCATTTTTTATTCCACCTTATTACTTCCTTGCAAAAAAATATATTACAACTTCTTCATATTCAGCATCAAACTTTATATACGCACAACTATACTAGTCATAAACTCGACACAAAATCCCAACAAAAACCCAACATGAATGATTCATGTAAGGAGTTAGAATGATTATTGGTGTACCTAAAGAGATCAAAAACCACGAATATCGCGTGGGAATGATACCCGCCAGTGTAAGAGAGCTTACTTTACATGGCCACCAAGTGATTGTCGAAACCGAAGCAGGATCCGGTATCGGCTTTTCAGACGATGATTATATCGCTGCAGGGGCATCCATTGTTCCTAATGCAGCAAACGTATACTCGCAAGCCAAAATGCTCGTTAAGGTCAAAGAACCTCAAGCCACAGAACGCGCTATGCTCAAAGAAGGGCAAATTTTATTTGCCTATTTGCATCTTGCTCCAGATTTTCCACAAACTGAAGCACTTATCAAGAGTAATGCTGTCTGTATTGCCTATGAAACTGTAACAGATAGTATGGGTCGATTACCACTACTAGCACCAATGTCTGAGGTGGCTGGCAGAATGTCCATTCAAGCCGGAGCTCGTATGTTGGAAAAATCTCACAAAGGAATGGGAATTCTCCTCGGTGGCGTGCCCGGTGTTGCGCCAGCCAATGTATTGATATTGGGGGGTGGAGTAGTCGGCGCGAGTGCCGCAAGAATCGCCATTGGCTTACGTGCGAATGTCACTCTACTCGACCGTAATCTAGAAACCTTACGCAAATTAGATGAAGAGTTCCAAGGTCGAGCAACACTGCTCTACTCCACCGCTGACGTCATTGAACAACAAATTATTCACGCCGATCTAGTGATTGGGGCGGTGTTGATCCCTGGAGCCAGCGCACCAAAATTGGTCAATGAACAACATATTAAACGCATGAAACCCGGATCGGTGGTTGTTGATGTCGCTATCGATCAGGGGGGATGCTTCGCGACTTCTCATCCCACAACCCACGATCAACCTAGTTATGTCGTGCATGATGTGGTTCACTACTGTGTCGCAAATATGCCGGGAGCCGTGGCGCGAACCTCCACTTTTGCTCTCAATAACGCTACCCTTCCCTACATTGTAAAACTTGCCAATCTGGGTTATCAACGAGCGTTGCTCGAGGATAAAGGATTATTGGCGGGACTGAACATCCTCAAAGGACAAGTAACTTGTAAAGAAGTCGCAGACAGCTTTAATTTACCTTATATCAACGCGATAGAGGCGCTAAAATCTACGCATTGAGTTTAAGTCGACGCTAAAACTGGCTGCACGTAACGATAGTGTCGACTGATACGACCCGCTTTACCCCAGTAAAGAAGCCTGCTTGGCATGAATGAGCAAGTTTCTTGGTGTTACCTCTCGCGGACAAAATTCACTGACTGACACTTGATAACCTTGCTCTTCTAAGAACAGCGCCTTATCACAAACGAGCCACATTTCTAATAAGCGTCTAAAGCCTTGTTGAACAAGGCTCAATTTTTCCATACGCCAATAACGGGCTAACCCTTGCTGTTCATAGTTCGCAAAATTAATCTTATCTAACGCCAACAAAAAGCCTTTTTGTTCTGCTGCCCAAAGACAAAATGCTTTAAAGCCTTCAGAAAGCTGTGATTTTTTAATGCTTGGTGTCGGTTGATAGTCTATTAAGCCTAATTCCGCTTTAAGTAACTCATCCCAGCCTAAGCGATAACTCATCTCTTGTTGACGGTGACGTTTCACTCGCTCACCTCCAGTAACCGTCTCTTGAACAGGAATACGTAACTCTTGGCGAGTGAGATTCAACCCAGACTGCTGACCTAAACTCGATAATGGTTGATAGTGATCCACTTCGATAAGATGATAACAACAAGGCGCAACACTCACTGCAGACACCGAAGCTTGCGCAGCGTATTGCATTAAGCGCACATGTAAATCACCACAAGCGTGCAAAGCCACCGCATGTTGACAGGGTTTAAACAACTTTTGGCTACTCGGTTTAAAAGCATCGCCTTGCACAAACATCATCGCTAATTGGCGCTTATCCGCTTCAGCTTGTCCTTGTAAACATAAGGCCTCTTGATATTCAAAACTGAGCACTGGACTATCAGAATAAGTGGCTAAAAAACGCCCCAGATACCCTTTACCTGCACACCACTCTAACCATGATTGACCTTGATGCCGAGCGATCAACTGTTGTCCCAATCGCTTGATTTGTTCAATTTTTCGTCCAGGAATACCCGTATAGAGCGAATGAAGCTTTTGCGTATTCTCGTCAGTAGGCAATACCGTGAGTAATGGCTGCTTTACAAGAAAATCGTGAGTACTGGCAATGATCTCAGCAAGTCCTTCAATATATATTGATAGATGGCAAAGCAAAACATCCGGTTGCTGTTTCAGTTGAGCTATTTGCTGTGGAGAGAGCGAGTTAAGCCAACGATCCAGTTCAGAGTTAACCCCATGCCAATGATCAGTATCATCCACACTATGATGAAAGGGCTCAAAACGCCAAAACAACGCGGTTTGAGAAAGAAATGTATCGAGCTGAGTAAAAAGTGTCTGCATTATGCCCCCTAACTAAAGCACTATTTTAGGGTCAAGTTAACGAGGAAGAAAGAAGACCATTGGCAAAAAACCGTACTATACTGTCAATAGATCGCCTATCCTCATCTAAAATGACGGCTCGGTTACACTTTTTTATGCTTAACACATAAATAATTAAGATTGTCTATTTGTTGGTGATGTCGATACAGGTAGGATAGTGTATCCTTTATTATCGGGCTCTAAAAAAGATACGGATTTTATGAATATAGGTTTACTTATCGCTCTCGGAGTCGTGCTTCTGGTTTTGATCTTAGGCTACAACATTATGTTGCAGTATCGATTGAAAATAGAAACGGCCAAGAAACAAGAATCTGCACGTTATCTAACCATTATTGATGCCACTGAAGATTTAATCGGTAATGCGCATCATATGCCATTTAGTAAAGATTTGCTGGTTTGTTTAAATAACCGAATTCTTGATGCTCTGCAAAACATGCTTGATTTAGATCCCAAAAATAAGCAATTGGCACAGCGCGTCGAAAATATGCAGGCACAAATTAAACACCTAAAAGAAAACCATCCCGGTGGAGAAAGTACGCCATTTAAAGTTCCAAGTAGCGATAAGCAAGCCATTGTCATGCTCAAACTGGTTAAACGACTCCGAGATACGGTACGCAGTGAACACAACAAAGGTCGTTTTGATACCCAAGCCTTCGTCGCAGAAAACGCTCGGCTTGAAACCATTCAAATTCGAATTAATATTGAAAACGTGATTAAGCGTGCCAACGATTCGATTGTTCGTGGGCAACCAGGTACCGCACTGCAACTTCTCCGCAAAGGGATTGATGTTCTGAATACCAAAAACGACAGCTATTCGACTCAAGCAAGAGAAAAACTACAAACCATGCATGATGACATTGAACAACGCCGTCAAACTAAAAGTGCTGCTGATGTCCAACAAATGGAAGACAAAGAGCGCAACAGTGATATGGAAGCATTATTTGGTGAGAAGAAAAAGTGGTAAAGGGACAACTCGATACTTTTCCCATAGCCATCCTCCATCATCAAATGCCAGACAGACGACAGTTCACCATTTACCGTCTTTTATCCCGAGACAAGTGACCGTATAGGACGTTACCATTGTTCCCCATGAATATCGACTAATGGTATGATTGGGGCTCCACGTCAAGTTCATCCTATCACTACTGATCCAAATGATAGCTTAAGCCGATACTTTTTAATGACCATGATACAGACCGCCATTCAACCCTTACTCGCTCCAATTGAGCAATTCCTACTCTGCCCAACGCCCGACTCTTGGATAGTTCAAGCTAAACGACCTGAGAATTTAAACGTTATTTTACGAGATCATTTATTGTGTGAGCTGAAGGCGGCGCAAAGCGCCATTTTTTTACTCAAACGCTATGTGCTAACCGATGAAGCCGCTCAGCAATTGACAGCCTTAATTCAACCCTATGAACGTTTTGCTTATCAATGCCAAGGCGATTTGCTTTCTCTCAAAGGAACCAGTCAGTTGTCGAAATCGATTCACGCGAGAAGTGACTGTGCCTATGGCGAAGCGATGATTGAGAAAATGGTTTTATTGATCAAAGAAGAGTTGCATCATTTTTATCAAGTAGCAGAAATTATTGAACGCCAAGAGTTAGAGTATCAGCCAATCAATGCGAGTCGTTATGCCAAAGGCATGCTTAAGCATGTTAAAACCTTCGAACCGGATGCATTGATTGATAAATTGATCATCGGTGCGTTTATCGAAGCTCGATCTTGCGAACGATTTGCTAAGTTAGCCCCTCACTTACCGGAAGAAATTGGACGATTCTATCTCTCATTATTGCGTTCTGAGGCTCGGCACTATCAAGATTATCTAGCATTAGCTGAACACATTGCAGAAAACGATATCCGTCAACGTATCGACTATTTTGCTGCTATTGAAGCTGAGCTCATCCAGAGCCAAGATGATGATTTTAAATTTCATAGCGGTGCGCCAATTTAATTGGCGCACTCTCAATGCTAAACAGCCATCAGTGAGGCATTAATCTCAGCTAAGACTTGAGCGGGATGATTAGCTTGAGTGATAGGCCGTCCAATCACTAAATAGTCCGAGCCCGCTTCTAGGGCTTGAATCGGCGTCATAATCCGTTTTTGGTCACCAACATCAACTCCAACCGGACGAATCCCCGGTGTAACCAACTTAAACGATGAGCCTAAATGCTGTTTTAATGCAGAGGCTTCTTGAGCAGAGCAGACCACGCCATCTAAGCCAGCATTTTTAGTTAAGGTCGCTAAACGTAGTACATGCTGCTCTGGCGCAAGGTTAATCCCTATCCCTGCCAAATCGACCTGCTCCATACTGGTTAATACGGTCACCGCTATCAGTAACGGACGCTCGTTACCATAAGGTTCGAGTATTTCACGAGCGGCCACCATCATTCGCTCACCGCCACTAGCATGGACATTTACCATCCATACGCCAAGCTCTGCTGCAGCGCGAACCGCTTTCGCACAAGTATTCGGAATATCATGAAACTTTAAGTCAAGAAAGACAGAGAAGTCACGGCGATGCAATTCACGTATCAACTCCGGGCCAAATAGGGTAAACATTTCCTTACCCACTTTTAATCGACAGCTCGATGGGTCAATCTTATCGACGAAGGCAAGCGCCTCTGCTCGTTTTTCATAATCCAAGGCAACAATGACTTTTTGGTCGTTCATTTTTACTCCTAATAATGACCTATCGTTTTGATACTTAACCTTTGTTCCATTCAATACATACCGATGGATGCTCGGTCTATTTCTGGTTAAACATACATGAGGGAATTACTCACCATCTAAACCACGGATCGGCTTAATTGTCCCCCACCCCTTACAAGAGGGGCAATGCCAATACAGCGAGTGAGTCGAGAATCCGCAATGACGACAGCGATAGTGAGGTTTGGCTTTTAGCTGTTCTCCAACCAATTTTTGTAAGGTAGAAAGGCTGGCTTTCGCTCTGCCTTCTTCCGCTTCTGCGATGTGATAACCAATTAAGCGATAAAAACCTTTCATGGTCGGGTTTTTAACTAATTGACGAGTTAACAGCTCCTGAGCACTTGCCACACCATCATGTTGAGCGACCAACTGCGCAAGCATTAACTCCGCAGAAACTCCGGCATTGTTATCAATACATTGGCGCAAAAACTCAACCAGAGCATCTTCTTGACCAAGGTGATGATAACATTCAGCCAAGGTTGGTAACACTTCACCAATGAAGTCAATATCTTGGCTTAAGACACGCTCTAAATGACTGATCGTCTGCTGATATTGCTGATTCGCGAGACACAGCTTACCCAGCGAAATACTGGCGCGGACACATTTAGGATCTTCATGCAATGCACGTTTAAAAAACTGCATCGCTTTATTATCTTGCCCGTCAGATTGCTCTAGCATTGCTAACTCACACCAAAAATGAGCGATACTATTTTTCATCCGCTTGCGCCCCAACTTCACTAACGCCTGTGCACACTCAATCGCTTTATGCCATTCGCGTGTTTGTTGGTAAATCGCCGTTAATTGTTGCAAAGCGGATTCTCGGTGCTCCGGTTCATCGATCAATTGTTCAAATATTTTTTCTGCGCGATCGAGAAAACCTGCCACCATATAGTCTTTAGCAAGCTGTTGCAGTGCGAGATTTTTTTGATCAATCGTTAAACCTGATCGAGAAATAAGATTCTGGTGGATGCGAATGGCGCGATCGACTTCACCACGGGAACGAAACAGATTACCTAACGCGAGATGAGTATCAATCGTTTCATTATCAACTTGAAGCAGTTCAATAAAATGGTCAACGGCTTTATCAGATTGATCAGAAAGTAATAAGTTTAACCCCGTAACGTATTGGCGGGAGATTTGGTGAGAGTGCTTCTGCTTGTCTTGCTGGGCGCTACGATTGCCCATATACCATCCGTAAGCGGCAGCAATGGGCAAGAGCAAGAAGAGAAGTTCTAACATTAATTATTCCAGATTAGCTTTTGGCTTGATTGGCGTTTGCGGCACGACTTGCTTGGCTATTTTACGATTAAGCTTACGTATCTCAAGCTTCGCTTTAAGATACAAACCACCAAATAAAATCCAAGCCACTAAAAAACCGGTCACAAACACGCCGCCCAATAACGTTGATAAGTGAAACTCACCTTGGGCAAGCAGATAATTAAACGTCACGATCGCTTGATTTTGAGCACCTAACGCTAACGCGATAAGAAATAAGGCCAATAACACGATAATTTTTATTATTTTCATAATACCTATCCTATTTAGGTTCATATTCACCAATTCGCTTGCTGATTATGCAGTAAATTCGTCTGACAAACCATGCTCAATCTAATAATCCAGTGACTTTTGAGACACAAAAAAGCGGCATACTGAAAAAGCATGCCGCTGGTGTACTTGTCGTATTACTAAATGTTCTGGTTAACCCGCTCACGTAGTTCTTTACCCGGCTTAAAGTGAGGTACATATTTTCCCTCTAACTCTACTTTTTCGCCAGTCTTTGGATTACGTCCAATGCGAGGCTCACGATAGTGTAAAGAGAAACTGCCGAAACCACGAATTTCGATTCTCTCTCCGTCTTCTAACGTTTTGGACATGTGTTCAAGAACATCTTTTACGGCATCTTCAATTTCTTTGGCTGACAGATGCGTTTGTACTGCACACAGCCTTTCTATCAATTCAGACTTAGTCATAGTTTCCCTCATTGAGTTTTTACCTTGATTATAGTCAGTAATAGCAGTTCCAACAAACACTTGCTTAATTTTGTAGAGAAAAGGCAAAAAAAAGGAACCTATGCAGGTTCCTTTCTATTTACGAATTTAACTTATTCGCCTTTAGCAGCTTTGAAAGCATCAGCCATTGCATTACCAAAAGCAGCTTCATCTTGCTTGTTGATAGTTGCCATTGCTTCTTGCTCATCAGCTTCATCTTTCGCTTTGATAGATAGGTTGATTACGCGGTTTTTACGGTCAACACCAGTAAATTTCGCTTCAACTTTATCACCAACGCTTAGAAGAAGAGAGGCATCTTCAATGCGGTCACGAGCAATTTCAGAAGCGCGGATATAACCTTCTACGCCATCTTCAAGAGTGATCGTTGCGCCTTTAGCATCAACGGCTGTTACTGTACCGTTAACTAGAGTGCCTTTCTTGTTGTCTGCAACGTAAGCATTGAATGGGTCATTTTCCATTTGCTTAACGCCTAGAGAGATGCGCTCACGCTCTGCATCTACTGCTAGAACAACTGCTGAGATCTCATCGCCTTTCTTGTAATCACGTACCGCTTCTTCTCCAGGAACATTCCAAGAGATGTCAGATAGGTGAACAAGACCATCGATACCACCGTCAAGACCGATAAAGATACCGAAATCAGTGATAGACTTGATCTTACCAGTTACTTTGTCGCCTTTAGCTTGCGCTTCAGCGAATGACTGCCAAGGGTTAGCTTTACACTGTTTTAGACCTAGAGAAATACGACGACGCTCTTCATCGATATCAAGAACCATCACATCTACTTCGTCGCCAACATTAACAACTTTAGATGGGTGGATGTTCTTGTTAGTCCAATCCATTTCTGAAACGTGTACTAGACCTTCAACGCCTTCTTCGATTTCTACGAAGCAGCCGTAATCTGTTAGGTTAGTAACACGACCAGTTAGTCGGTGACCTTCTGGGTAACGCTTAGCGATAGCTACCCATGGATCTTCGCCTAGCTGTTTTAGACCTAGTGATACACGAGTGCGGTCACGGTCAAACTTAAGAACTTTAACTAGGATTTCGTCACCAACGTTAACGATCTCTGATGGGTGCTTAACACGTTTCCACGCCATATCAGTGATATGTAGTAGACCATCAACACCGCCAAGATCAACGAATGCACCGTAATCAGTAAGGTTCTTAACGATACCTTTAACTTCAGTACCTTCTTGTAGAGTTTCAAGAAGTTCGTCACGCTCAACACTGCTTTCTGATTCGATAACAGCACGACGAGAAACAACAACGTTGTTACGCTTCTGGTCTAGCTTGATAACTTTGAACTCTAGCTCTTTGTTTTCTAGGTGAGCAGTGTCACGAATAGGACGTACGTCAACTAGAGAGCCTGGAAGGAATGCACGAATACCGTTCAATTCAACAGTGAAGCCACCTTTAACTTTACCATTGATGATACCGATAACCGTTTCAGCTTCTTCGTAAGCTTTCTCAAGAACGATCCAAGCTTCGTGACGCTTAGCTTTCTCACGAGAAAGTTGAGTTTCACCGAAACCGTCTTCAACAGCGTCAAGTGCTACGTCAACTTCTGAACCAACTTCTACTTCTAGTTCGCCCGCAGCGTTTTTGAACTGTTCTGCTGGAATAGCAGACTCAGACTTAAGGCCTGCATCAACAAGTACATAGCCATTTTCAATCGCAACTACAGTACCTTTAACGATAGTACCTTGTTGAAATTGGGTTTCGTTTAGAAACTCTTCAAAGAGTTGAGCAAAAGATTCAGTCATGTATTTAATCTTCAATAATTAAACGTCCACGGGTATCCTACCGCATGGGGTTGTTAAAATCGCCAGTCATCATCCTTGCGACCAACGTTCTTAGCTAACGTGGTTTATTCCGCTAACTTCGATTCGATGTATTGTAATGCTTGAGCCACAACATCGTCGATAGACAAAGTCGTTGAATCTAATAATAGCGAACCTTCCGCTGGACGCAGTGGCGCCACTGAACGATTACGATCTCTATCGTCACGTTCTTGAATTTCGCTTAAAAGGGCGTCAAATTTAACATCAAGGCCCTTCAGTTGCAACTGCTTATAGCGTCTACGCGCACGCTCTTCTGCACTTGCATCAAGGAAAATTTTTACCGCAGCTTCAGGAAAGACCACGGTTCCCATATCTCGCCCATCGGCCACTAAGCCTTTACCTTGCTCGAACGCACGCTGTCTACGCAATAACGCCTCACGGACACGAGGCAAGGCAGCAATTTTTGAAGCGGCCATACCCGTTTCTTCTTTACGCAAGGCCTTAGAAACGTCTTCACCTTCTAAAATTACTTTAACCAAGTCGCCTTCAGCAATGAACTCAACATCAAGGTGTGTGGCTAGAGGAACTAATGCCTCTTCAGAGTCAGGGTCAACGCCATGATGAATCGCGGCTAAGGCAAGTACGCGATAGATTGCGCCCGAATCTAACAGTTGAAAACCGAGCTTTTTCGCCAACAACATACACAGTGTGCCTTTACCAGCGCCACTAGGTCCATCCACGGTAATTACCGTTGTTTGCAAGGACATGCTTTACTCCATTCGTTTAGTTCACGACTCATCGCGTGATTGGTCAACGATGAATTATATACTGAACTGGCAATAAGATGCGAGTTTCAGACGAGGAGTCCCCCTCATAAAAAAACTCAGGGCTAAGCCTGAGTTTCTTGTTCGCGGGTGGTTCACATTACAGTAAAATACGTTTATCGTTTCTTGCCACGATTGCTGGCCCGATTCCCTTCACTTTAGTTAGATCTTCTTTTGTTAAAAACTGACCATTTATCTCACGATATTCAACAATCGCCTGAGCTTTTTGCAAGCCAATGCCTTGTAACAAAGTCGCGATCTCTTCTGCCGAGGCGGTATTAACATTCACTGTGATCTCAAAGCCCTGATTAACGCTGACCGTTTCTTCGCTCATCGCTTGGCTAACAGGCAGGCTTAAGCCCAACAGCAGGGCAAGTAAATAATTCTTAACCATTGTTCCTTCCTTGTTTAAGTGTTTATCGCATCCCTACACCACCAGATGAACAAGAATCACCGGTCGAACACGCTGGATCTTGGTGAGCAACAACGTTGTATTTTCTCATAGCACAGGGGTAGACAAGACGATAATAAAGGATTAGTCACATCGACTATTTGAACAAAACAAGAAAATAAAATGGGCTGCAAATGCAGCCCAAAATGACAAACATGTTATTTACACAACAGGCCGTTATTGCTCTAAACCATAATATTGGATTTTCGTATTTTGACGCAATACACCCAAAATACCCTCAACATTCTGTTGTAGTCCAATGCGAGATAACTGAGCGCCAATTTGCTGATTCAATTGTGGGTCAGCCTCAGTCGTCACAGCAGCTAAAGCGATAACAACAACGTTGCCTTGTGCATCTTTGCCATGTGCATAAACATGATGCTCGCCTTCTGGCTTCGGCATAGAGAAGACGATTTCAGCCAATGGAGAACTTCTATCCATACGCTGAACCTCACTAAAGGCTAATTGATGGTCGTCTAATAAACTATTATCGCCAGCGTTTAAAGCCGTGACTAAATCGTTTGCCAATTGCAATGCTTGCTGTTCCGCTTTTAAACGCGATAACGTCGCAACGATTTGCTCACGAACCTCGGCCAACGGTAAAATAATTTCTGGACGAGTTTGCTCAACACGGACAACCACAACATGCTCAGGGGCAATTTCAATTGCATCCGAGTTCAGTTGATCTTCTTTGACTTCTGGCTGTCGCAGCGCTTGTATAACCGCTGGAGCACTCAATGTAGCAGGCAATTCTGCGACTGAAATAAAATCCGTACGTTGAATGTCTGCGCCAATTGCCTTAGCGGCTTCATCTAACGAGTCTGGTGACTCAAAAGCAATACGCTCTAGCTCAGTTTGTAGTTGATAAAACCGATCAACCGCTTGCTGATCTTGTAACTCTGCTTTTATCTCAGCAGCAACTTGCTCATAAGGCTTAATCACTGGAGCCTTAAGTTCATCAAGTTTAATGATGTGGTAGCCGAAATCCGATTTTACCAGCCCGCTAATTTCACCGACTTGTTGAAGAGCAAAAGCCGCACTTTCAAAAGCCGCATCCATCGTATCACGTTCAATCCAACCTAGCTCACCACCCTCTTGGGAACTACCAATGTCTTGTGATTTCTCTTTCGCCAATTGAGCAAAGTCCGCCCCATTGTGTAATTGATCTAAAATCGCCTGAGCTGCTTGTTGATCATCACCTTGGATCATGATGTGGCTGACTTTACGCTGTTCTTTAGAAGCATATTTATCTTGATGCGCATCATAGAATGCTTTGGTCTGCTCATCCGTAATGGTGATGGCTTGTTTCAACTGCTGCGCTGACAACTCGATATAAGAAATTCTCATCTGTTCCGGACGAGTATATCGATCATCATTTTGTTGATAATACTGCTCAATCTCTTGATCTGTTAGCTGAACCTCTTTTGCGAAATCAGTGGTCGGTAGCGTGATGGTTCGCACATCTCTAGCTTGAGCCACTAACGCACTCAACCCTTCGACTTCACCGGGTAAAGTAAACTCGCTGGTCTGTAAAGCCGCAACCAGTTGATCACGGACCAGACTACGACGCATATACTCGGCAAAAGCATCGGGGGTAAACCCTGCACGACGCAGAGCAGATTGATAGATATTTTGATCAAATTGACCTGCCGACTGGAACTCTGGCATGGCAATAATGGCTTGACGAACTTGATTATCACTTACACGTAAACCGAGCGACTGTGCATGCTGCTCAATTAAAATATCATTGATCATGCTATCAAGCACTGAGCGTCGTAGTGAAGCGACATAAGTTGGGTCTGCTAGTAATGTAGAAAAGTAATCGCCAAGTTGTGACTGCATGCGATTACGTTCATTTTGATACGCCTGTTCAAATTCCCCACGACTGATCTCTGTCTTGCCGACTTTGGCCGCTGCATTATTGCCGCCGCCAACGATATAGTTACCCACGCCTGCAAAGATAAACGATAGGATGATGAGTCCTAGGATAATTTTCACCGCGATGCTGTTCACGCCTTCGCGTAATCGTTCCATCATAGTTGTACTGCTCTCCGGGTTTGAAGCTAAATGCTTCAGCCAAAATTGAATAGCGCGATAATATCAGAAAAAGAAATGCGCATCAGTAGGATGCGCATAATTTCAAAAGGTTCGAATTATTTTTGCGTTAAAACGGCAAAAAACACCCTGTATTAGTTACAAGCGTCTTTTAAAGCTTTGCCAGCCTTAAACGCGGGTACTTTAGCTTCAGCAATTTGGATCTCTTCACCCGTTTTAGGGTTACGGCCAGTACGAGCTGCGCGTGAGCGGACAGAGAAAGTACCAAAACCTACTAACGCTACTTGATCACCAGATTGAAGTGTATCGGTCACTGCTTCGATAAATGCATCCAGTGCGCGACCTGCGGATGCTTTGGAAATATCCGCATTTTCTGCGATTTTTTCTACTAGTTGTGTCTTATTCACTGTAATTCCCCTTTGGTCACCAAGTTATTGTTTTGTTCGGTGCCGATTTCGTTCCATTAAGATTAAAAACAGGCTTAATGCCTTATTACAACAGGGCTTAAGCCATAGTTGGTAACGTTAGCTCCCAAAAAAAACGCTGACAAGCCTTTTTCGACCTATCAGCGTAATCTTTTAGTTATTTTTGCTACACATCACTATTTTACAACAGCAAAACTAACCCCAGCTGGGTCATTTTCTAAGGCAAGCTGCAAGACTTCATCGATCCACTGGACAGGGATCACTTGTAAATCTGCGATGACATTATCTGGGATCTCTTCCAAATCACGTTCATTGTCTTTTGGAATTAAGACCATTTTTATACCGCCACGATGCGCTGCTAACAACTTCTCTTTTAAGCCACCGATAGGGAGCACTTCACCACGTAACGTGATTTCTCCCGTCATTGCGACTTCAGCTTTAACAGGGTTACCCGTTAAGCTTGATACCAGTGCCGTACACATTGCAATACCGGCGCTTGGCCCATCCTTCGGAGTTGCGCCTTCAGGAACGTGGACATGGATGTCTTTTTTCTCGTAAAAATCGCTATTGATGCCTAATTTATCAGCACGAGAACGAACGACGGTCATGGCGGCCTGAATAGACTCTTGCATCACATCGCCAAGTGAACCCGTTTGGGTTAACTTACCTTTACCTGGCATCGATTGAGTCTCAATCGTCAGTAAGTCACCACCAACTTCTGTCCACGCTAACCCCGTTACTTGACCAATTCGATTACTATCATCGGCTTTACCGTAATCAAAACGCTGTACCCCTAAAAACTCTTTTAAGTTTTCTTGGTTGACCGTTACCGTTTTCACTGAGGCATTGAGCAGGATCTTCTTCACCGCTTTACGACAAATTTTCGAAATTTCGCGTTCCAGTCCACGCACACCAGCTTCACGCGTGTAATAGCGAATAATGCCAGTGATCGCTGAATCTTCGATGATGATTTCGCTGGGCTTTAGTCCATTACGCTCAATCTGCTTATTCACCAAATGGCGCTTAGCAATATTGAGCTTCTCATCTTCGGTATAACCAGACAAGCGAATCACTTCCATACGATCCAGCAGTGGCCCTGGAATATTCATCGAGTTTGATGTCGCAACGAACATCACATCAGATAAATCGTAATCCACTTCCAAGTAATGGTCGTTAAACGAATTGTTCTGTTCTGGGTCCAAAACTTCTAACAGCGCTGAAGCAGGATCGCCACGCATGTCTGAAGACATTTTATCAATTTCGTCCAACAGGAAAAGTGGGTTTTTTACCCCAACCTTAGCCATTTTCTGAATTAATTTTCCAGGCAGTGAGCCAATGTAAGTCCGACGGTGACCACGAATCTCCGCCTCATCACGTACCCCACCTAATGCCATACGCACATACTGGCGACCCGTTGCTGATGCAATAGAACGACCTAATGACGTTTTACCAACCCCTGGAGGTCCAACCAAACATAGGATAGGGCCTTTGAGTTTATTGATCCGAGTTTGCACCGCAAGATACTCTAAGATGCGCTCTTTAACTCGTTTCAAACCGTAATGATCAGCGTTAAGGATTTCTTCCGCTTTCGCGAGATCTTTTTTAACCTTCGAACGCTTCGTCCAAGGCACGCTGACCATCCAATCGATGTAGCTACGCACCACGGTTGCTTCTGCTGACATCGGTGACATCATTTTGAGTTTGTGTAGCTCTTGCTGAGTTTTATCGCGAGCTTCTTTGGGCATTTTTGAATCATCGATTTTCTTTTGCAGAGTCTCGAATTCATCAGGCGTGTCGTCCATCTCACCGAGCTCTTTTTGAATAGCTTTCATTTGCTCATTCAAATAATACTCACGCTGAGATTTCTCCATCTGTTTTTTCACTCGAGTGCGAATACGCTTCTCAACTTGTAACAGATCGATTTCCGACTCCATTTGCCCCATTAAAAATTCTAAACGCTCAGAAATGTCTAAAATCTCTAATACTTTTTGCTTATCCACCAATTTTAAAGGCATGTGAGCGGCGATGGTATCAGCTAAGCGAGCGGCTTCATCAATCCCATTCAGTGAAGTAAGTACTTCAGGTGGGATTTTCTTATTCAGTTTGATAAAGCCTTCAAATTGATTGATCGCACTGCGAACAATCACTTCTTGTTCTTTTTCATCCAACTCTGGTGTCAGCAGATATTCCGCCTCTGCTGAAAAGAAATCACCCTCATGAAATTGATTAATTTTCGCGCGCTGCTGGCCTTCAACCAAAACCTTGACCGTACCGTCTGGCAGTTTTAATAGTTGAAGAATGGTCGCTACCGTTCCTACTGCAAATAGATCGGAAACTTTCGGCTCATCGGTTTCAGCTTGTTTTTGAGCAACCAAGAGCACTTGTTTGTTGTTATCCATCGCCGCTTCTAAGCATTGGATGGATTTTTCACGGCCAACAAACAGAGGAATGACCATATGTGGGTATACCACCACATCGCGCAGAGGTAGTACTGGGATCTCGATACGCTCGGAACGTTCCAAGTTCATATTATTCTCTCTTCCGCTTTTATGTATATCGGAGTATATGGGGCCTAACTGACTGGATTCAATGACGGAATTAAAAAAAGGAGGTATCACTACCTCCTTTTAAAAATGGTTGAACACTTTTTACTCAGCGCCTGCTGCCTGACTCTCATTTCCAGAATAAATAAGTAGCGGCTCTGACTCACCATTAATGACGGATTCGTCAATCACGACTTTTTCAACGTCTGCCATTGAAGGGAGCTCGTACATGGTTTCTAACAGGACATTTTCGAGAATTGAACGTAAACCACGTGCTCCTGTTTTGCGTTTCATCGCTTTAGCAGCGATAGCACGCAAGGCATCTTCACGAAATTCAAGTTCTGCTTTCTCTAACTCGAAAAGAGCAGCGTACTGTTTAGTCAGCGCGTTTTTAGGCTCACACAAGATTTGAATTAACGCTTTTTCATCCAACTCCGTCAACGTTGCGGTCACTGGTAAACGACCAATAAACTCAGGAATCAGACCGTATTTAACCAAATCTTCTGGCTCAACTTGGGTGAATAATTCACTCAATGACTTACTGTTGTCTTTTGAACGAACTTCAGCACCAAAACCAATCCCAGTGCCTTTAGCAACGCGTTGCTCAATCACCTTATCCAAACCAGAGAAAGCACCACCACAAATGAAGAGGATTTTGGAGGTATCAACCTGCAAAAACTCTTGCTGAGGATGCTTACGTCCACCTTGTGGCGGAACAGAAGCAACGGTACCTTCAACCAATTTAAGCAGTGCTTGTTGAACACCTTCACCAGAGACATCTCGAGTGATCGACGGATTTTCTGCTTTGCGTGAAATCTTATCGATTTCATCAATATACACGATTCCGCGCTCCGCTTTTGCAACGTCGTAATCGCATTTCTGTAGCAATTTTTGGATGATGTTTTCAACATCTTCGCCCACATAACCCGCTTCCGTCAGGGTCGTAGCATCGGCCATAGTAAATGGCACATCCAAAAAGCGAGCTAACGTTTCTGCCAACAGTGTTTTACCGCTACCGGTTGGACCGATCAGCAAAATATTACTTTTACCGAGTTCCACACCATCACTGGTCGTATCACCGTTACGTAAACGCTTATAGTGGTTATATACCGCAACAGCGAGCACTTTTTTCGCGTGTTCTTGGCCAATCACATAGTCATCAAGATGTTCACGAATTTCACGCGGTGTTGGTAACGCCGACGACTCTTTCTTCGGTAAAACATCTTTGATCTCTTCACGAATAATATCGTTACAAAGATCGACACATTCATCACAAATGTAGACTGAAGGACCTGCGATTAGCTTGCGAACTTCGTGCTGGCTTTTGCCACAGAAAGAGCAGTACAGTAGCTTACTGCTACTACCCTCTTTGCTTTTATCTGTCATTCGCTAACCTCTTAGCCTTTACTCTTGATAATTTGAGTGTATAACAATTTACCCCAAATTGCGTTAATCAATTATTACGATTGTTATTCACCGCGATGGGTAAGTATCGCATCAACAATACCGTAATCGACTGCTTGCTGCGCTGACATAAAGTTATCTCGGTCAGTATCACGTTCAATGACATCTAGTGGCTGTCCGGTATGCTCTGCAAGTAGCGTATTTAATTTATTCTTGATGCTCAAAATTTCTTGTGCATGGATCTGAATATCCGATGCCTGCCCTTGGAATCCACCGAGTGGTTGGTGAATCATGACACGTGAGTTAGGCAGAACGTAACGTTTGCCAGGAGCACCACCTGCCAATAAAAAAGCGCCCATAGAGCAAGCTTGTCCAACACACAGGGTACTTACATTCGGTTTAATAAACTGCATCGTGTCATAAATCGACATACCTGCGGTTACGCTGCCACCGGGTGAGTTGATGTATAGAAAAATATCTTTATCTGGATTTTCAGATTCTAAGAAAAGCAGTTGAGCCACGACAAGATTTGCCATGTGATCTTCTACTTGACCCGTTAGGAAAATAACACGGTCTTTCAATAAGCGAGAATAGATGTCGTATGAGCGCTCACCACGAGAAGTTTGTTCCACCACCATGGGTACTAGCGCGTCAATAATTGGCGACATTGCATTTTTTTCTTGGTAGCTCATAGTCTTAATATCCCTAAAATAAATGGCCCGAATGATGGGCATCACACGGACCATTGTTAGCAGAAGAGTCGAGGTTTCGTCAACCCTTCTTGCTGATCACCGACTAAAATTAAGCCGCTTCTGGGTTCATTAGCTCATTAAAGCTAACGGTTTTTTCCGTTACTTGTGCTTTGGCAATGATGGCATCAATCGCTTGCTCTTCTAGAGCTACATTGCGCATGTTGTTCATCATTTGCTCATTTTGCTGGTAGTAAGCAATCACTTCACTTGGATCTTCATAAGCGGTGGCCATCTCTTCGATGATCGCTTTTACTTTCTCTTCATCCGCTTTCAGCTCTTGAGTACGGATCACTTCACCAAGTAGTAGGCCAACAACAACACGGCGTTTCGCTTGTTCTTCAAATAACTCACGTGGAAGTTGGTTAGCCGCTTCAGTGTTACCACCAAAACGTTGGGCTGCTTGCTGACGTAGTACGTTGATTTCTTGGTCAACCAAAGCAGAAGGAACCAGTAGTTCGTTCTCTTTTACTAAGCCTTCAATCGCTTGCTCTTTAACGCGTGTTTTGATCGCTTGCTTTAGCTCACGTTCCATGTTTTTGCGAACTTCAGCTTTAAGACCTTCAAGACCACCGTCTGCAACGCCAAATTTAGCAACAAATTCATCGTTCAATTCTGGGAGCTCACGAGCTTCAACTTTGTTTACTTTGATAGCAAACTTAGCCGCTTTACCTTTTAGATTTTCCGCATGGTAATCTTCTGGGAAAGTCACGTCGATTTCAAATTCCATGCCTTTGGTTTTTCCAGCAATACCGTCTTCAAAACCAGGGATCATACGACCTGCGCCCATTTCTAGTGGGAAGTTTTCCGCTTTGCCGCCTTCAAACTCTTCACCGTCAATCGAACCGATGAAGTCGATAGAAACACGCTTACCTTCTTCAGCCGCTTCATCCACTTCTACCCAAGTCGCTTGCTGCTTACGAAGCGTTTCTAGCATTTCAGCGACGTCGGCGTCGGTCACTTCTGCTGCTGGTTTTTCTACCGTAATGTTTTCTAAACCTTTCAACTCAACTTCTGGATAAACTTCAAAAGTAGCGGTGAATACCAAATCTTGGCCTTCTTCCATTGAAACAGGAGCAAACGTTGGTGCGCCCGCTGGGTTGATTTTTTCTTTTACGATAGCTTCGATAAAGTGACGCTGCATCACTTCACCAAGCATATCTTGACGTACTGCTTTGCCGTACATCTTAGCAACCATCTTCATTGGCACTTTGCCTTTACGGAAACCATCAAAACGACGGTTTTTCGCGATGTTGCGTAGTTCCGCTGTCACCGCATCTTCGATGTTTGCAGCTGGAACAGTAATATTGAGACGGCGCTCTAGGCCTTCTAGCGTTTCAACAGTAACTTGCATTATTTATAAACCTCAAAACTGGCTCAGTATTACTGAGCATCATGAGCCAATACGTTGACTGGCTGCATCCTTGTGTGGTGCTCGATTGAACACTTAGCGATAAAACATTGAGCATCGGCGTATCCAGTTAACTCACCTTCACGCCGGACTAATGAGTGATATCTTTGCCGATTTGCGCCGAATAAAGGTATCTCTGATTAGTCTCAGGACAAAAATTTAGACGCGACATTCTACCGACCCAAGCTTTTGCTGTCGAGTTAAACCCCAAGCCGGAACCCGTCAATCTGATAAAAACTCGCCTAAGTGCTAAAAAATCCATCACCTCGTTTCAACACGCTGTAATCGAAATGGGGACAATAAAGGCTTTTTCAAGAGAATCGAGGTCTTTTTTTATCCAAATCGATAAAAAGAGATCTTGCTCTTACTTTTATACTTTAAAAAATTCGACACTCGACGGTCCCACCGTAATGACGAGTCTATAGTCACCAAGACATCGTCGAGATGAGAATAGGATGAAGGTCCTACTTAAAAAAGACCGATAGTAACCTCGAGGCGCAAGAGAACATAAGCTAAGAAGAGCAGCTTATCGACAGCGTCTTTCCCCAATCTGGCGGCAATTGAGCATAATGCTCGTTCTCGACTTGTTCAGAAAAAGGGTCACCTAATACGTTGGTTAACCGCTCCAGTTCACGATAGTCCCCCTGCTCAGCGCGTTCAATTGCGATCTGTGCCAAGTAATTTCGTAAAATGTATTTCGGATTATGCTTACGCATCGTGGCACAACGTTGAGAGACCGAGACTAAATGGCCTTGAGCGTCTTTCTCTTGCTGACAACGCTGCAGATAATGCTCTAGCCACCGCTGACCAGCGTCTCTATCAGCAACGAGATCGATAACGCTTTGTTCATCAGCATGATCTAAACACGATAACTGACGCATAAAACGCGTGTAGTCGACTCGATGTTTCGCGAGTAACGTAAATAGCTGGTCGAATAACTCACTGTCCCCAGGCTGCTGGGTCAATAAGCCTAGTTTCTGACGCATTAGCTCGCTAAAATATTGATTAAGTAGCGGTTCATAACGGCTCAAGGCTTGTTCTAAATCTCCGCGGTCAATAAGTGGTGATAAAGCGTGTGCTAAAGCAGACAGATTCCATAAACCTATTCTTGGTTGCTGATTAAACGCATAACGGCCTTGATAATCCGAGTGGTTACAAATAAAACTTGGGTCATAATCATCTAAAAACCCAAAAGGACCATAATCAAACGTTTGTCCAAGAATAGACATATTATCTGTATTCATCACCCCATGAGCGAAACCGACCGCTTGCCATTGAGCAATCATGTTTGCGGTTCGCTCAACAACCTGTGCAAACCAATCAGCATAAGGGTTACCCGCTTGCAGACATTGCGGATAATGCCACTCGATAACCTTATCGGCCAATAAACGTAGCTCATTGATTTGATTAGTATAAAAAAAATGCTCAAAGTGACCAAAACGCACGTGGCTTTGGCTCATTCTGACTAATAAAGCGCCTTTTTCTGCTTGCTCACGATAGACTAGCGTATCACTAACCATCATCCCCAGCGCTCGAGTGGTGGCAATGCCTAATCCCGCCATCGCCTCGCTACATAAATACTCACGGATTGTCGAACGTAAGACCGCACGCCCATCCCCCATCCGTGAATAAGGGGTAAGTCCAGCACCTTTTAAATGCAGATCAAAGACTTCCCCTGAGAGACTGGTTATTTCGGCTAATAGCACACCTCGCCCATCGCCTAAATCTGGATTATAAACCCCGAATTGATGACCCGCGTATTTCATTGCCAATGGTTTAAAACTCTCCGGCATCTGTAGTCCAGAGAAACAAACAAGCAGTTCTTGATCGGGTTGATCGGGTAAACCGAACTGAGTAGCGAATTCCGCATTCCATGCTATCCATTTTGGATTATCGAGCGGTTGAGGCATTACTTCTCGATAAAAAACCTTGGGTAACGCATGGTAACGATTGGTCAGTGTCGTGGTTTGCCAGATAGACATCAATGCTGCTCTTTTGGTGGTATTTTGCGAAAAATAGCAAATACTTGAGTAAAATACTAGGTTTTATATTATCCTCTGCACACTCGGTTTTCGATGAATAACACTCATCAAAACAACCTTGCGCTGAACGCAGCGTCGCTTTCAGTATGACAAGAAAAAGAGCGCTATCCCCGAATAACGAGGAGTCGCAGCGAGGTGGCAAGTGAGTGAAGCCCGATGAACATAGACACGATGTGATAGAGATAAACAAACGCCGCTCACACCGCTGCAGCTTCAAGTTGGAAGGGTATATACTCACTAAACGTAGCCGAGTGCATTACACCAATAAGGGAAACATTATGTTGTCGATATTTGATATTTTTAAAGTTGGTGTTGGGCCATCCAGCTCTCATACCAACGGACCGATGATCGCTGGCTTTCAATTTTTATCCTTGATTGAGGATATATCGCTGGTGACCAGAATCCAGATTGATTTGTATGGCTCATTAGCATTGACCGGAAAAGGTCACCATACCGATCGCGCGGTATTGCTCGGACTACTCGGTAATCAGCCAGATACTATTAATATCACACAAGCGAAGATAGATTTACACACCATTCAACAAACCGCTACGTTAAATTTAGCAGGTAAAAAAAGCATCCCTTTTTCTCATCAAGATGATCTCCTTTTTCATCCACAGAGCTTACCTTTACATGAAAATGGCCTAACGTTTAGCGCGTTTGATCAGCAACATCGCCTTGTCGCTTTTGAAACTTACTACTCAATTGGTGGTGGATTTATTGCTACCGCTGCGCAACTTGAACACGGTCACGCCGCTTCACCCATTAACGTTGAATTTCCTTTTACCTGTGCCGATGACTTGCTCAACAAAGCGCAACGTAATGGACTTAGTCTCGCCGGTCTCGTTCTTCGCAATGAACTTGCTTTGCGTGATGGGCAAGAGATCGATCGAAAATCAGAACAGATTTGGCAAGTGATGTCCTCTTGCATGGAACGAGGGTTTGAAACCGAAGGCATTTTAGAAGGCGGACTTAATGTGACTCGCCGAGCACCTGCGCTCTTGAAAAAACTCGAAGCCAATGCGTCCACAGAACAAGATCCATTAGAAGTCATGGATTGGATTAACTTATTTGCTTTTGCTGTCAGTGAAGAAAATGCGGCTGGAGGTCAGGTCGTCACTTCCCCAACCAATGGCGCAGCCGGAGTTATTCCCGCTGTACTGATGTACTATCATCGCTTTATTCGCCCTTTGGATCTTAAACAAATTAAAGATTTTCTCGCCGTCGCGGGGGCAATTGGTATGCTATATAAAATGAATGCCTCCATTTCAGGAGCCGAAGTCGGTTGCCAAGGAGAAATAGGCGTATCCTCTTCCATGGCGGCGGCAGGATTAACGTCATTACGTGGCGGCAGTAATGAGCAAATTTGTATGGCAGCAGAAATTGCTATGGAGCATTCACTAGGAATGACATGTGACCCAATTGGTGGCTTAGTGCAAGTTCCTTGTATTGAACGTAATGCGATGGGCGCCGTTAAAGCGATTAATGCCTCTCGCATGGCACTGAAACGCACAAGTAAATGCTTAATCTCTTTAGATAAAGTGATTGAAACCATGTTCCAAACAGGGAAAGACATGAATAAAAAATATCGTGAAACGGCGTTGGGAGGTTTAGCGTTAATTCACTTAGCCCCCCCTTGCGAATAATGCTTACCCTGACACGATAGATAGATGCAGATGCGAACCAAGGATGGCTCTTATCTATATGAATGACGCTTCTACCCATACCAACATTATTCTTTAATCAGTAAAGACGGTTTATTTGACGAGGTATCAAGCATGTTATCGATCTGTTTACGCTGTTTAATCCATCGATAACTGAGCGACAATAGACATAGCTCGTAGATCCAAAATGCATAACCCAATATATTCACCAACAATGAAAAACTGACACTTTGATGCCATTGGGCTGACTGATACACCACGAACCCAACCCCTAGTGGTAACACACCAACGAGCAAAAACAGCGATATCTGATAAGGCTGAGACAAACGCCATGCGGTAATGAGCCCGCGTGGTTCATCGTCGATCGATACCGCAGGGATCACTAATAGGCAGCGAGAAAATAACCAAATAACCGGTACAGCCAATAGCAAAAACAGCAACGCTAAACCAAAGAAAGAGAGTTCAAATAGAATCATGACTGAGAAAGTGAATAGAAAAATAAGTACCAATAATCCCGAAAATAGCAATAACCAATAACCGATGACTCTCAATTCTCTTAGCCCAGAGACGGGTTGTGGATTCTTCATCTCGAATGAATGATCGAGTAAAATAGCTCTGTGCATTCTGACGGTAACCCAAGCCGTCACACCAATCATTACTACTCCCGTTAGGAACACCAAAGGCATTTGCTCAGAGAAAAACGGATTGGAAAGAAGCCATCCCCCTAACTGAGTGATCACTAAGTGTGGCCAAGAGAGCCATAAAAATTTCCGCCATTGACGTTTAATCAGCTGAGCCGCGCTGACTAAAGTATATAAAAGCGGTAATGGACAGGACTTCATGAGTGTTACCTCAATGTATAGTAAACCGATAAATGTCATCTATCGGTTGACGAAAAATAAGCTAGTACTATGGACCATGGTGACTATTTTTTCAGCGGCAATCGCGTGACAAGCATCCAGGTTGTGCGACAAGTTAATGACATTTCTGTTATAAAATTAACCCTATCGACACCACCTAATGCGGTAACGAATAGATAGCTCACTATCTTTAACCTTGAATCGCGCCAATAAATTAGCCAGTATGGTTAAAAAAGGAGTTCATAAAGTATGAGTAATATCGCGCCACGCTTAACTCTGCGTGTGATTGAAAAGAACGATTATCCTGAGTTAGCCGCACTGATGGATCTCGTTTTCCACGATGTTGGGGGAGCTTGGCCACGAATGACGATCATGGATCTCATTCATCAATTTCCCGATGGTCAGATTTGTATCGAAGACGATGGTAAAATCATCGGTGCCGCTCTCACCATCAAAGTCGATTACAACCGATTCTCTCTACCGCATGTCTACACTGACATTATCAGTGAACATAATGTCATTCAGCATAAAACCAGCGGTGATGCTCTCTATGGCTTGGATGTGTTTGTCCATCCTGATTATCGTGGTTTACGTTTAGGGCGACGGTTGTACGCGGCGAGAAAAGAGTTATGCCGCAGTAATAATCTTAAGGCGATTTTAGCGGGTGGACGTATACCAGGCTATGCTCAACACGCCGATCAAATGCCCGTTGCTGACTATATTGAAAAAGTAAAACGCCGTGAGTTACACGACCCGATCCTCTCTTTTCAATTAGCGAACGATTTTGATGTTAAGCGTATCATGCGCCATTATCTCCCAGAAGATGACCACTCAAAAGGCTACGCAACATTATTAGAATGGGATAATTTTTTCTATGAGGCAGATATTCAGTCGGTACACGACGTTGAAAAAACGCTGGTTCGTATTGGTATCATCCAGTGGCAAATGCGCGCCGTTGATGGCGTAGAGGATTTGCTCGATCAAGCTGAGTTTTTCATTGATTCATTAGCCAAATATCAAGCCGACTTTGCCCTGTTCCCGGAGTTTTTTAATGCGCCACTGATGGGATTAAAACGTGAACAAAACAGCGTCGAAGCGATTCGTTTTCTTGCTTCTTTTAGTGAACAAATCAAACATCATTTCTCAAAGCTGGCCGTCACTTACAACATCAATATTATTGCTGGCAGCATGCCAGTGTTAGAAAATGGTCAATTGTATAACGTAGCGTATTTGCTGCATCGTGATGGTTCTATCGACGAACAATACAAAATACACATTACTCCCCATGAAAAACGTGACTGGGTAATTGATGGAGGCAATCAAGTCCGCGTATTTGAAACCGATGCCGGACGAGTGGGGATTTTAATTTGTTATGATAGTGAATTTCCAGAACTAGGAAGGATGCTAGCAGAGCAAGATGTGCAGATTATTTTTGTGCCATTTTGGACAGATACCAAAAATGGCTATCAACGTGTGCGGCTTTGCTCACAAGCCAGAGCGATTGAAAATGAGTGTTATGTGGCTATCGGGGGAAGCGTCGGTAACCTGCCACGGGTTGATAATGTCGATATTCAATACGCGCAATCGGCTGTATTTTCACCGTCCGATGTTTTTTTCCCACACGATGCAACGATCACTGAAGCAAGTCCTAACACCGAAATGATCATTTTTGCCGATGTTGATCTCGATAAACTGAAGCAGCTCAATACTGAAGGCTCAGTGACTAATATACGCCACCGTCGTATGGATCTGTACGGTGGATTTACTCACCCCAAAAACTAACCTTCTCTTAACAAAATGACACGCACTCAAGACAACCTACTGTTAAAAATGAAATTATTCACCGTAGGTTGTCTTTAACTTTGCTACTCACCCCTCAAAACGTTAAATTAATGTTACCAAACTCACCATCATTCATTCCGTTCACGTTAGAATACCCTGTCACACGCACATAGGAACTGACTTTTATGGAACATTTACTCGCTGATTTTCCGGTTATTACTGAAATCCCTGTGGCTTGGGGAGAAATGGATGCGCTACAGCATGTCAACAATGTGGTTTACTTTCGTTATTTTGAAACCGCGCGTATCGACTATTTCAAACAAGTTGCCCTGATGGAAGAAACGCAAAGTACAGGTATCGGCCCAGTGCTAAGTGAAACCCAATGCCGTTACAAAATTCCGGTCACCTTTCCTGATACCTTACTGATTGGTTCACGTGTAGTTGATATTCAAAGCGATCGTTTTACTATGGAATATCAAGCGGTCAGTAAAAAAATGGGCAAAGTGACCACGACAGGCTCGGCGACCGTAGTCATGTTTAACTTCAAAAACGGACAAAAAGCTCACCTATCCGACAAACTGATCCACGCCATTAATACGATTGAAGCAACATCGTGATTCCAACCACCTTCTCCCTGACATCGCTTTAAGATGATTTTGAGAGCTATTAGACAAAACGGCCTTTCTCCGAGAAAGGCCGTCTCTTTTCGGCAACAACCATGATCATTGTCATCATTAACCCCCTTTAATTCGGTATAGTTTCCTCATCTTACAGACTGAAACACTAGGTAATTACTTTTTATAACACTTTATACTCATTATCTAACTCTGAAGTGGTGATATTCTCTGCTCAAAATGGTTCATCATCAACATCGTCGATGCCCAGACAACATGAGATAGCGAGTCGGTGGTCAGTGAATCCGTGGCCTTAAGATTGGTAACATTATGATTAAGTGTCATTGATACGTTCAATACCGCGGCAACGGCAAGTGAGAAGGGATCGTCAATTACTAAATTAAGAGAGGTACTATGTTACTTATTGCACAATTAGTTATCGGGCTTACCCTGATATTAATGATCAGTGGTCGAACGCCACTGTATATGACCGCGATTATCGGCTCGACATTGGCCGCTTTACTGGCTGGTTTCCCCGTCACCGGCGGTGCGGATATTACTGTTTTGAAAATGGTCAACGGCAGTTTACACCCCGTGATTGCTGATATGGCGGGTGTATTACTTTTTATTGGTGTCATGGAAAAAACTGGCTTCCTCAACGTGATTATTCAACGCATCATTTTGTTGGGTAGCCGCTTTGGAGGAGGCCCTGGCATTGCCAGTGCAGGAACCGTCGCTGCTGGCGTGATTGGTGGTCTGACTGGCTTTACCCAACCCGCTATTACGGCGGTAATTACTGGTCCTGCCGCGATTGAACTCGGTGTTAATCCAGATAAAGTCGCAGGATTACAAGCGCATGCCGGTCACTTAGGTAACTTTGGTGGATTCACTCACCCAACCCTACTTGCTGTCATCGCCACTGCTGGTATTGGCTTTGGTATGATCAACGTCATTGGTGCGGTGACCGCTTTATCAATTATTGCGATCAGCTTTTGGCGTCTACGCGTTGAGCAAAAACGTAGTGGTATTACTTATACTCAAGAGCAAATCAATGCCATATTGCAAGACATTAAAGATAAATATGAAGATAAAAGCTTTTTAATCGCTATTTTACCTTTTATTGCCTTGGTGATTGGTTTTGCTATTGGTTATCCAGTGTTTCTAGTCGGCGTGTTCTCTGCTTTGTTAGTCGCCATTTTAGCCAAAACACCACTAGGACAAGCGGAATCAATGATGCTTGAAGGCGTGCAACGAGTCGCTATCCCACTCATTGCGACTATCGGCTTTTTATTTATGTCGACTGTCATTCGTAATGTTGGTGTTGTGGACATGGTCGCCAACTGGTTTGATCCTGCGCTGAACTACGCACCGATCGTGGTAATGTTGTTAGTGTCAGCGATTGCTGGTTTGATCACTCAATCAAACGCAGCATCAGCGGCCATTGTATTACCATTTTTAACCATTGTTCTGAAATACGATGTTTCTCCACTCGCCGCCGCTGCTGCTGCTGCTGGTGGTTGTGCGGTTATGCAGTACTTCTTAACAGGGGGTCCCGTTGCTGCTCTTTCAACCACCGTGCCCGTTGTCCCTGGTTCAGAGCTAAAAGCGGCGAACCGCTTCCAACGCCCTTCTATTTTGGGGGGATTATTGGTGTTATTGGCGATTGTTGTCATTATCTAAACCTAATAGACTCCTCTCATGCTGAAACATCGCATAAGATAATAAGAAAAAACGCTAAGTAACCCTGTTACTTAGCGTTTTTATCCGAGGAGGCTCGATATACATCGCCGCTATAGACTATACCCAAACGAGTTGAAGTTGCAGGTAGGCGGCAAGTGAGTAAATCCCCATGAGCATAGGCAAACTATGTGATTGGGGTGAACGAACGTAGCCAACATCGCTGCAGCTTCAAGTAGGAAGGGTATTCAATATGTGGTCAATATCCGGTTTAGGTAAACACTCAAAACCAGGTTTAGCAAAGACATAACCTTGAATTAATGGAACGCCCAGTGCGATTAAACAGCCCAACTCCGCTAGCGTTTCAACCCCTTCGGCCAACGGTGTAATATTCAGATCTTTAAACATCGTTAAACAATTACGCACTATACTTTGTCGGGTCAGATCCACATCAATACCACGAATTAACTGCATGTCTAATTTAACGATATTGGTTTGAAAATCAGCCAAGAGATTCAATCCAGAATAACCAGAACCGAAATCATCAATCGCGGTTAAAAAGCCCAACGATTTATAATACTCCACTACTCGTTTAACGTGTGTCGTATCTTCAAATTTTTCAACTTCAGTAAATTCAAATAAAATCCGGGAGATAGGAAAATCATAGCGTTGAGCAGCTTCTATCGTTGTCCGCAAACAGCGCTCTGGTTGATAAATCGCATTCGGTAAAAAATTGATACTCAACATCGAATCTAACCCTAACTGGCTAGCGAGCTGAATCGCCTTTACTCGGCAAGTTTGATCAAACAAATAACGGTTATGCTCATTAATTTGAGAAATTATTGAGTAAGCAGACTGCTCCTGCTCGCCTCTCACTAATGCTTCATAGCCAAAAATCGTCCGATTTTTAACATCAATGATCGGCTGAAAAGCCATCGTAAATGAAAATTCCAGTCCATCATGAGATTGGCAGTGAGCACAACTCACACGAGAAACAGGATCAGAGCAAGAAGTCATAACTACGAGCCTTATCAAACAAACTTATACACCAGAAAATAGTAGCATAATAATCAAGCAAAACCTGCGATTCTTTAAAAGTAAACCGAACCGATTCTGATCCTATTTTTAAATAAGCAAGTGGATTTACCCTATTACGCCATAGCCGATTATCAAATTTGTATTACTCTTATTAATGGAAAGGATTTGATTCACTGCATCCCCTTGCTTAGGATATCGTTATGCGTAATAACCAACCAACGACCAATAAAGAAAAAACCTTTGACCCAAAAACCAAATTAATTACGGTGACCGACACCCAAGGTATTATTTTGGAATGTAACGATGCCTTCGTCGACATCAGTGGTTTCAGCAAGAACGAGCTGATTGGTCAACCGCATAATATCGTACGCCATCCCGACATGCCCGCTGAAGCATTTGAGGTAATGTGGCAATATCTAAAAGCAGGAAAGCCTTGGATGGGGTTGGTGAAAAACCGTTGTAAGAACGGCGATTTCTATTGGGTAGATGCTTATGCCACTCCAATTACTAAAAATGGAAAAGTCGTGGGTTATGAGTCTGTCCGTTCTTGTCCAGAGAGACAAGCAGTTGCTCGTGCAGAAAAGTTTTATCAACGAATTAAGTCTGGAAAATCAACAAAGTCACTAGCTTTGCTCGCGCACCCTGAATATCTATTGTTAAGTATCGCTTTCTTGTTCGCCATCGTTTTATGGAATATCGGTTACTCTCAACTCTCTGAGCGCTTTTTTCTATTGAGTGTTGTTATCTTCTCGGCTTGGATCTCATACTCACGCAAGAAAATGTTTGCATCACTCAGCGCACTACTGAAAAACTCATTTAGTCACCCGTTAGCGGTCAGCACTTATACAGACGATAGTGGCGATCTAGGAACGATTAAAGTCTCCCTCCACAGTCAAGCCGCTCATCTCAGTACCATTTTGGCGCGAATTGAAAACGCGGCCAGTGACGTTTCATCGGGCATGAAGCGTGGGCAAAGCTTAACTCAAAGCGCTCGTAAAGAAATCATACGCCAGCAAGCCGAAACCGAGACTGTCGCTGCGGCGATGAACCAAATGAGCACTTCAATCAATGATGTTTCCGAGCATGTTAATAATACGGCGGGGCAAGCATCAACAGCCAATACGTTGACTCAAAACGGCGTCACAACGGCCCACATTACTCGAGATTCAATTGAAAAGCTCAAACAAACGGTGCAGCAGATTGGTCACTCTGTTGAAAGTGTTTCTGAGCAGACCACAAAAATTGCTCAAGTCGCCCAAATCATTGAAAATATTGCTGAACAAACAAATCTATTAGCACTTAATGCGGCTATCGAAGCGGCAAGAGCTGGAGAGCAAGGACGAGGTTTTGCTGTCGTCGCTGATGAGGTACGCGTATTAGCGACTCGAACTCAGCAATCAACGCAAGATATCCACAATATTATTTCTGAGCTGACCGGTCGAGCTCAGCAAGCAGTAAACGTATCCAAAGTAGGCGTGCAAAATGCTGAAGAAGGACTAGGATACGTCTTAAAAAGTAGTGAAGTATTGGAAGGTATTTCACAGGCCGTTGAACAGATTGCTGATATGTCAGCACAAATTGCTACTGCGGTTGAGCAGCAAGCTCATGTAGCAGAGGACGTTAATCAACAAATCGTCAATATTTCAAACTTAGCGGCATCCACCCAACGGAGTGCAAATCAGTTGAATGACTGTATTAATGATGTCGATAAGGTCTCGGACGATTTGCATGAACTTGTCCTGCGCTTCAAAAAATAAGCGCCGATCAAAAAGCCCCAGTACAAGTACTGGGGCTTAAAATATGGCACGCCCTACAGGATTCGAACCTGTGACCACCTGCTTAGAAGGCAGGTGCTCTATCCAGCTGAGCTAAGGGCGCGTTACGGGAAAGGATTATACGAGTTCAAGCGCGTAAATCAACGCTTTTGACCGTTATTTTCTATCAAGTGCCTAAATATAAAGCAAAAGTACTATTTTAAAACGGGTTAACGAGTACATAACTCACGATGTCGTCGTCAGCCAACCACATAACGTCTTACTAAAATAGCATGACTCATCACTATTTAGCGGATCATCTTTACCGAATTTGAAACAGAAAAATCCGCACAAACATTAAAAATCAAATAGCAAACGTTTGCTTATGGATATTTTGCTTGTCATCTGCCACAATGCGCGCAAAATTTTGTGCTTTGCAGTGTAAGTAAGGAATGTTATGACGGCTCAATATATTGATGGAAAATTAATCTCGCAAACGGTGCGATCTGAAGTCGCAGCACGAGTAAAAGCCCGCACCGATTTGGGACTACGGGCTCCTGGACTTGCGGTTGTTCTGGTCGGCGAAGATCCGGCTTCGCAAGTCTATGTCGGCAGTAAACGCCGCGCCTGTGAAGAAGTCGGATTTGTCTCGAAATCTTATGATCTACCGGCAACAACGGGCGAAGCGGAGCTCTTAGCATTAATCGATACGTTGAATCAAGACGACACTATTGACGGTATTCTTGTTCAACTTCCTCTACCTGCTGGCATTGATACGACCCAAGTATTAGAGCGAATTGTACCGGATAAAGATGTCGATGGATTTCATCCTTACAATCTCGGTCGCTTAGCTCAGCGTATCCCTAAACTGCGCTCTTGCACCCCTAAGGGGATCATTACCTTATTAGAACGTTACAATATCGAATTGCGGAGTAAACATGCCGTTGTCGTTGGTGCATCGAATATTGTAGGGCGTCCAATGAGTCTGGAATTACTGCTAGCGGGATGCACAACGACAACCTGCCATCGTTTCACTAAAGATCTTGAACACCATGTTCGTCAAGCAGACATTTTAGTCGTCGCGGTCGGTAAGCCTAATTTTATTCCCGGATCTTGGGTGAAAGAAGGAGCTGTAGTGATTGATGTCGGTATCAACCGTCTTGCTTCTGGACAATTGATTGGTGATATCGATTTTGAAGTTGCACGCACACGAGCCAGTTTTATCACTCCGGTTCCTGGTGGGGTTGGCCCGATGACGGTAGCAAGTTTAATTGAAAACACCATGATGGCGTGCGAACAGTTCCATACTCAAGATAAAACGCAACTTTAATCACTCGCATTAATTATCTCTGATTAACAATGAGAAGTAACATGTGAGACAAAAACGGGGCGAGTAATAATCTCTCTCGCCCCGTTTATATTTATAGTGATAAGATCACACCAGCCAATGCAGCGCTCATTAAATTAGCCAAAACGCCAGCCCCAATCGCTCTAAAACCATATTGAGAGATAAAACTGCGCCGCTCTGGTACTAAACTCCCCAAGCCACCGATCAAGACCGCCATCGTCGAAATATTAGCAAAACCACATAAAGCAAACGTTATGATCGCTTGCGAATGTTCACTCAATTGTGATTGTACGTTGATGAATTGAATAAAAGCGACAAACTCATTGATGACGATTTTATTACCAATCAGCGATCCGGCGGTAATCGCCTCATGCCATGGAATGCCCAATAACCATGCTATTGGTGCAAATAAATACCCCAGTATCAGCTCAAAACTTAATGTGATGCCGATCCCGTCCCCTACCCAGCCTAATAGACCATTGAGTAAGGCAATCACGCTAACAAAAGCCAGCAGTGTCGCGCCGACCGCAACCGCAATTCGTAGTCCAGACATCGCCCCATCAGCCATCGCTTCGACGACATTGGTTGCCTTTGGAATATCAATATCGATTTCGGCCTTTTGTTGGTAGGTTTCCGTTTCTGGAAACAACATTTTTGCCATTAGTAAACCAGCCGGTGCAGACATAAACGCGGCGGCAATCAAATAGTTCAAATTGACGCCCAATGACGCATAACCGACCAAGGTGCCTCCGGCAACCGATGCCAAACCACAAGTCATCACCGCAAAAAACTGTGAATCACTCATCTGCTTTAAATAAGGCTTAACCACAAGGGGAGCTTCAATCATACCCACAAAAATATTGGCGGTTGCTGACAGCGATTCTGCTCGGCCAGTACCCAGTAATTTTTGTAGCGCTCCGCCAATCAAATTAATCACTTTCGGCATCAAGCCAATATGGTATAACCCCGAAATTAACGCAGAGAAAAAGATAATGATACCAAGGACATGAATGGCAAATACAAAGCCTACTTTCTCACTGGCTAACCCACCAAAGATAAAGCTGATCCCTTCTTGGCCATAATCGATCAAATGAGCAACGGCGCCTGTCACCCCATTGAGTATATCTTTACCTGCTGGCACGTAGAGCACCAACAGGGCGAAACCTACTTGCAACAAAAAAGCCAAACCGACCGTTCTAAGTCGAATATTTTTTCTATCTGCAGAAAATAGCCAAGCAACGCTTAAAATGGCTATCACACCAAGCAATGAGATCATAAATCCAATCCGAAAAGTTACTAATAATGCAAGGCGAGGCATTCTATAGCGCAAAAGTAGATACGCAAGTAGCAAATGTTAACGGAGTAGATCAAAAATAATCCACGCGATCACTGACTATTTAAGCCATTGAATTTCAACAAAACAAACGTTTGCTTTTTGATACTATTTCTATATGGAAATAATGTTTCTAGTCATGGAAAGAATCACTTAAGAAAAAAGAACAAACTCATGCATAGACGACCAATGTTGCCAGACGAGGAAAACAGGGGGAGATTGAAACATTAAGTAGGCGGCAGACTTAGCATCCTGTCGATGCGAAGCGCACATAAGGCTCTAAGCGGCTGTCCCAATAACAAGGACTCGCTAATTTGTCTTTGATAAAGTCGATCACCGCCGACGTTTTCTTAGGCATATGCTGGCGGCTAGGATAAACCGCATAAAACGGCATATTTTGGTTGGCGTGCCAATCTGGCAATAATTGAATCAATTGTCCGTGACGAAATTCATCTTTAAGCAGATACGTCGCTAGATACGCTACCCCCCATCCAGCCACTGCAGCATCACGTACCGCTTCCGCTAAATCAACCGAGTAGTTACCCGAAACTTGTATGGTCAACTTGTGATCCAATTTTGCAAAAGACCAACGGGTATAGTCACGATCCCAACTTCGATAAATCAAACAATTGTGCTCTGATAACGCTTCCGGAGTATGCGGCGTACCATGGTGCAGTAAATAGTCCGGTGAGGCGACCACAACAAAACGGCTATCCGCTAGACGCTGAGCAATGTATCCCTGAGGTATATGCTCATTGCTGGTTATCCATAAATCGAGCCCCTCTTGTAACATGTCAACACGATGATCAAACAGGTGGACCTCGACTTGTAGCTCAGGATAACGTTGACGCAACGATTCTAGCGCAGGTAAAACATGTAAAGTTCCAAAAGATTGCGATAAACCCAAACGCAGCAGCCCAGCGACTTCATCACGCTGACTTTCAACTTCAGCTTGCGCCTCATCGACCAAACGAAGTAACTCGGCACAATGCCGATAAAAACCTTGCCCCGCTTCGGTAATCGTGACACTCCGCGTTGTACGTTGTACCAACTTAATTCCCAAAGACGCTTCAAGTAAAGCCAACTGTTTACTGACATGAGAGACCGATACCCCCAATTGCTTGGCGGCAGCGGTAAAGCCTTTTTGCTGCACCAAAGTAGCAAAAATCACCATTTGCCCAGCTCGTTCCGCTAACACTGATTTTCCTTCCAGTAAAATGCGCCTTGTTATAAGACAGGTTTGAAGCGGTTAATGCACCGCGCTTTGTAACTGAGCATAACACTGGGTAGTTTCGCTGAGTATCTCTAGCATCTTAGCCGTTTCTGTTTCTTCATTCATAGCAATCCCCTGCTTAGCATTGCTATCGATTTGTGTCGCAAAAGCACACAGCTTATCGGCACCAAAACTGGCGGCACTGCTTTTAAGAGCATGACTAATTTCAATTAAGTAAGTCATATTGCCGCCATCAGCCCCTTGAGTGAGCTGCTGATGATAAAGGCGAAGTTCACCTAAAAAAATATCCATTAAGATAGGAATATTCTCTTTGCCTATCTCTTGAGCCAATGCATCAATTTTTTCGGTATTCATCCACTGCATAACGTCTCTAACGCTCCTTTTCCTGCTCTTTTTCATTCCAGGTTTGCAGTTTGCGATAAATCGTTGAGGGACTGACATCTAAATAACTCGCCGCTCTTGGAATATTGCCATCACACACTTCAATGGCTTTTTCTATCGCTTGCTTTTCCGTTAGCCATAACGGAAAAATATCATGCACAGAAAGCACCTTCTCATCCTGAGACAAAAAGGTAGGCTCTGCCATTCTTGGCGCATTGAGTGGCGGAGGCAGCATCGATAAGGTAATTTCTTGTCCATCATTCAATACCACGACATTACGCAGTACGTTTTGTAACTGACGCACATTACCTGGCCATTCATAATGCTTAAAACGCTCTGTCACTTCTGAAGAGAGGCGAACAAATCCTTTGCCTTCCTCTTTCGCCATGTGACCTAATAATGAATAAGCAATTTCAATCACATCATCGCCCCGTTCTCGTAGTGGCGGTAAATGTAATGGAATCACGTATAAACGGTAATATAAGTCTTCGCGAAAACGGCCTTGTTGAACTTCTTTCCAGGGATCACGGTTCGTCGCACAAACAAAGCGCACATCCACACTGTGTAGCTTAGAAGAGCCGACTTTTTGAAAAGTACCAGTCTGGATAAAACGCAATAATTTGGTTTGCAGATCAAGATCCATCTCGCACAGCTCATCCAAAAAGAGCGTTCCACCATCAGCTAACTCCGCAGCACCTTGTCTATCTGAGGCGGCTCCGGTAAAGGCACCTTTGACGTGACCAAACAGTTCACTTTCAATTAAGTCTTTTGGAATCGCAGCACAGTTGATGGCGATAAACGGTTTGTCGCCTCGTTTACTGGCGGCATGAATCGCTTCGGCGCACACTTCTTTACCAGTACCACTCTCACCGGTAATAAAAATGCTGGCTTTACTGCTCGCTGCGGAATCAATCGTGCGATATACCGCCTGCATAGTTTGGCTACTGCCAATAAAACCTTGGTAGTTTTGATTATTTGGATCGTGACTTTCGTTTTTAAGCTTATTCGCTTTGCGCATTGCATTATTGACGGTAACACGTAGCCGGTCAGCCTCACACGGCTTAATCAGAAAGTCTTGTGCACCTTGACGCATCGCCTCGACCGCTGTATCGATCGAGCCATGTGCGGTCATAAAGATGATCGGCACATCGGGAGATTGTTTTTTTACAGCGGCAAGCACATCCATTCCTGTCATATCAGGCAAACGCAAGTCTAACAGGATTAAGTCGGGCGTTCGTCGGTTAAGGCTCTCTATCGCATCGCGCCCGGTGCTGACGATATTAATGTCAATCTCTAGCGGAGTCAGATAGGATCGGTACAATGCTGCCACAGAAGCCGTATCCTCAACCATCAACAGATACTTGGTTTTAACGTTATTTTCGCTCAATTGCCTACCCAGCCATTTTATTTTTGCATTTTGCTTAATTGTTGCATCAAGAGTCGCATTTTGCAAACTCCTTATTACCATTATCTCGTATGCAACTCTTATATGCTCTAGCTATTAGCGATAAACTGCTGACGTAATTGCGTAATTTGATCGCGCTTTTGAGCCGCTAATTCAAATTCGAGATCTTGTGCGTGTTTGTACATTTCAGCTTCGAGCTTCATGATCTGCTTTTCTAACTGCTGGGGAGTGAGTAAGTCATAACTCGCACCGGGTTCGGCAACCTTAGCAAGTGGCACAACTTTGCTCGCTTTCTGCTGTTTCGGCTTCGTCGCATCGCCTAATTCCATAATATCTTTAATGCTGCGTCTTAGCGCTTGAGGTTCTATTCCCCGCTGTTGGTTATACGCTTGCTGCTTCTCACGGCGACGCTCGGTTTCATCAATCGCTTTACGCATTGACTTGGTAATGTTGTCCCCGTACAAAATCGCCTTACCACGCAAATGACGCGCAGCGCGACCTATAGTCTGGATCAATGAGCGCTCTGAACGTAAAAAACCTTCTTTATCAGCATCTAAAATCGCGACTAAGGATACTTCAGGCATATCCAGACCTTCGCGTAATAAGTTGATCCCAACTAAGACATCAAACACTCCTAGTCGTAAATCACGAATAATCTCCACCCGTTCAACGGTATCAATATCCGAGTGTAAATAGCGCACTTTTACCCCATGCTCGTGTAAATACTCGGTCAAGTCTTCCGCCATACGCTTAGTCAGTGTCGTTACGAGCACTCGTTCCTCTTTGGCGGCCCGAATGCGTATTTCTGATAATAGGTCATCGACTTGAGTGGCTACGGGACGTACTTCAATCTCAGGGTCGAGTAACCCCGTTGGCCGGACGACCTGCTCAACCACATCACCTGCAGATTTCTCTAATTCATAGGCACTCGGCGTTGCAGATACAAAAATCGTTTGCGGCGCTAAGGCTTCAAACTCTTCAAATTTTAAAGGTCGGTTATCCAACGCTGAAGGTAAACGAAAGCCAAATTCAACCAAGGTTTCTTTGCGTGAGCGGTCACCTTTATACATCGCGCCAATTTGCGGCACCGTCACGTGTGATTCATCAATTACCAATAAACCATCATGAGGCAAATAATCAAATAAGGTCGGTGGCGGTTCACCAGCGCTACGACCACTTAAATATCGAGAATAGTTTTCAATGCCTGAACAAAAACCCAGTTCATTCATCATTTCGATATCAAATTGTGTCCGTTGTGAGATGCGCTGCTCTTCCAATAGCTTATTATTATCTAACAGGGTTTGACGCCGAAGTTGTAACTCTTGTTTGATCTGTTCAATCGCATCAAGAATCCGCTCGCGAGGTGTTACATAGTGGGTTTTGGGGTAAACGGTAAAACGCGCCAAATCACGCTGGCGAATGACACCCGTTAATGGGTCAAACAGACTGATGCACTCAATTTCATCGTCGAACATTTCAACCCGAACCGCTTCTTGCTCCGATTCGGCTGGGAAAATATCAATCACCTCACCGCGAACCCGAAACTGACCGCGCTCAAAAGCAACATCATTACGGCTGTATTGCAACTCCGCTAAGCGCCGTAACATGTCACGTTGGTTAAGCACATCGCCGCGTCTTAGATGCAACATCATTTTTAGGTAAGAATCGGGGTCGCCCAAGCCATAAATTGCCGATACCGAAGCGACGATGATCGCATCTTTACGCTCTAAAAGCGCTTTGGTCGCCGATAGGCGCATCTGTTCAATATGAGAGTTAACCGAGGCATCTTTTTCGATAAAGGTATCGGTAGTTGGAACATACGCTTCCGGCTGATAGTAATCATAGTATGAGACAAAATACTCCACCGCATTGTGAGGAAAAAAACTTTTCATCTCACCATAAAGCTGGGCCGCTAATGTTTTATTCGGTGCTAATAAAATGGTTGGGCGTTGGGCTTGAGCTATCACATTCGCTAACGTGAAGGTTTTTCCCGATCCCGTTACTCCCAATAAGGTTTGGTGCGCCAATCCCGCATCAATGCCTGCCAATAATCGTTCAATTGCCTCCGGCTGATCGCCAGAGGGTTGGTATTCAGAGACCAGCTCAAACGTTTTGCTCATTACCCATTATCCTGCTGCATTCATTGCTTTGAATGACTATTGTCCGGTCAGCGCTGCAAACTCGCAAGTAGTTTAGGGGTTAACACTAAAAACGCGTAACGATTATCCCTTTGGTACAAAAAACATCCCATTACTTATCCACAAAAAGACTCTCGACCTCGCATCACTGCAATAATCATGAATCTGACAACTACACCTGAACAATCTGTGGGTAAAACTAAAAAATCCTATAAAGTCAAAATACTAGCCATAAAAAGCAATCGATTACACTGGCGGGAGTATGATAATAATTGGAACTAAGGCTAATTTTACAAATCCCCTTATACACTTATCCACAAAATTGGTGGATAAGTAAATGCAACGCATGCCTGATAAGGAGTACAGAAAAGTAAAGTCTCTATCATCAAAAATATCTATGATTTTTTAAGGGGTAGATATTGACAGAAAAAGAGCGGATAAGTAGTATTCTCGCCGCAAAACTATTCCCCCTTAGTTCAGTTGGTAGAACGGCGGACTGTTAATCCGTATGTCGCAGGTTCGAGTCCCGCAGGGGGAGCCAAATTCCAGAAAAAAAGACGTCCTAGGACGTCTTTTTTGCTTTTAGTCTATTTATATTTCTCACAACTGAGAAGGCAACAACATAACTCGATTAACCTAGCTGTTAAGCCACATTTTCTTCAAGCGGGGCTTCATTACCCTCTTCACTTTTCGCCACGACACCAGCAGCAATCGCATTACCCAATACATTGGTCGCTGAACGTCCCATATCTAGGAAGTGATCAATGCCGAGCAGTAACAATATGCCCGCATCAGGGATGTGAAATTGATGAAGCGTGGCGGCAATCACCACCAATGACGCGCGGGGCACGCCTGCCATGCCTTTAGACGTGACCATTAAAATAAGTAACATGGTCACCTGTTGTGCCATGGTTAACTCAATCCCATAAGCTTGGGCGATAAACATGACGGCAAAGGTGCAGTACATCATCGAACCATCAAGATTAAATGAGTAGCCCATCGGTAATACAAAACTAGAAATTCGCTTAGGAGTACCAAAAGCACTTAAACTTTCTAGCGTTTTTGGATAGGCAGATTCTGAACTTGCCGTTGAAAATGCCAATAGTATTGGCTCACGTATCATACGAAACAGAGTAAACACGCGTCGCCCAAGCACCAAGGCTCCCATCAACAATAATGCGCCCCACAATATACTGAGTGAGAGATAAAATTGCCCCATGAACGTACCATAGGTACTCAAAATCCCCATTCCCTCTTTAGCCACCATGGCACTGATTGCCGCAAAGACAGCAAATGGAGCAAAGTTCATCACATAAGCGGTTACCTTCAGCATGATCTCTGACACACTTTTTAGCATATCAATTACTGGGTAAGCTGGAGCACCAATAGCGGCAGCAGCTAGACCAAAAAATAGAGAAAACACCACAATTTGCAGAATTTGATTACTGGCCATGGCTTCAATCACACTTCTTGGTACGGCATGAATGACAAAGTCACGGAAGCTCAGTGCTTGTGCATCAACCCCACTGACCAAAGAGCTCGAAGGGATATCTAAATGTAGGCCAACACCTGGAGATAGAATGGTCACCATCACCAAGCCAAGAATTAATGACATCATTGACGCCATCATAAACCACAGTAAAGTTTTAATGCCTATACGGCCAACCGTCGTCGTATCCCCCATTTTAGCAATACCAACCGTTAACGTAGTAAACACTAAAGGGGCAATAATCATGTTGATCAGCCGTAAAAACACATCCGTGATTAGGGTTATGTTATTGGCAAACTCTTCTGGCTGAACAGGGGTATACCAACGAATACCTTGTCCGGTAGCAATCCCCAGCAACATAGCAATAATAATAGCTCTCGTTAACCTATTCATCTCAATGATCACTCCATGTATACAGCTTCAATTAGCTGCGTGTCGTAGCAGATGTTATTCCTGCGGAAAGCGAGGTGAGCAGCAGATTAGCAGAGAGGTATTGGCCTAAAGTCAATTTTTGTTCTGTCAACGTGAGCGCAATGTTAAGGAAATGTCATTTCTACTTGCAAATTCTTACATAATAAAAACAAAAAATAGATCGACACCTATTGCATTTCCTCAACAAATAGAAAACCACTTGAATAGTGAAAAATTATTTCGCAAGTTTTTCACGAATTAATGGCGCTAACTTATCTAGCGGTAGATAGCCGGGAATAATTTGCTGGCCAATTAACAGCGCCGGCGTACCGTTTAGCCCTAATTCACTAAATAACTGATAGTTTTTCGCCAGTTGTTGTTGCGTTTTTTCCTGTACATTCAGCGCTTGGCTAGTGTCGGTTTTTTGAGCCACTTGCAGTAACGACTGTGGATTATGCGCGCCCGGTTTTTTGACCAACAATTCATCTGCTTGAGTAAATTTTTGTTGATCCGTCTGCCATAGGTTTAATGCATAGCTGGCCGAATTAACTGGACTATCGAGTTCTTTCAGCGGCACCAGCACACTCACCACTTTGATCGCCGGGTAACGTTTGACCAACTCATGCAATACCGGATCGAGTTTTTTACACCACGGGCAGCTGTAATCGGTGAAAAAAACCAGCGTTAATTCAGGATCTTGAGCACCAAAACTCGGGTGATCAGGGTTGTTGTATAAATAGGCTTGATTATCCTTTAATACCTGCTCAAAACGATTGGCTTGTTGCTCGTACATACGTAACGTGCTGTGCAGATTGTCAATCACTTGCGGATTACGTTGTAAAATTTGTTCAATATCCGCCAACTGTTTGGTTTGCTCTACCGTCAATGCAGCAGCACTACTCAGTGAAAAGGTGGCTAATAAGCCGATCAGCACAATTCTGTAAATTTTCATGTTTTATCCTTTATTTAATAATGACTAACTTGCTAGCCACAAACGAGCCAACAATCCCCACGGGGTTGTTAAACCGCTGGTAATAAATTCAATTTGCCCTTGATGGACTATCATGATTGTTGGCGTGTAACGTATATGCCAATCCTGTCCTATTTGACTGCGAGGATCGTTAAGCTGAGGAAATTCAATGTCATGATAAGCCAAATAACGTCGTATCTGCTCATCGCTACCAGAAGAGAGCGCAATACCTAACGTTGGGTAGTATTGACTGAGCCAATTGACTGTTGGGGTGACAAAACGACATATATTGCACCAACTAGCCCAAAAATAGATCACCATCGGTTTCTCTGCACTCATGACTTGAATATCGATTGACTGACCTTGGAGATCCACCGCCTGTAAACTGAATTGATTACGCTCTGGCATCTGTTGACTACGCCATTGATCGATAGCCACAGAAACGACGATCAGTAGCAAACCAACCATCAACCACTCACGTCCAAGACGTAACAAGCGCTTTTTCTTCATCGTGCTTCTCCTTTTGCTTCATGCAGTGCATCCATCACCGCACGATCGCTTAATAACACAGGCAGAGCAATGCCTTGTGGAGCTTGAGGGCCATACACTACATTAAACGGCACGCCAAATCGGCCATGGCTTTGTAAAAATGCAGTGACAGATTCACTGGGCAGCGTCCAATCGCCGCGTATCAAAACCACCTCTTCTTGCTGTAGAGCTTTATGCACCGGATTTTGTAATAACACGTTCATTTTATTGACCTTACAAGTAATGCACCAGTCAGCTGTAATATCAACCAACACCACTTTACCTTGCTCTACATGCTGAGTAATTTGCTCTGCTACCAGTGGCTGCCAGGGTAAATCGTCACTAAGCTGAGTGAGTCCATGAGTGGTACTGAGTTTGGCCAGCCATAGACCCGCGCCAAAAGACAATACGGTAATGAGCACGAAGAGAACGATACGCTGAGCGCCGTAGTGTCTCCATCCTTGCCAAACACACAGTGCTAGAGTAGATAACAGATAAAGCAGTATTGCCCACAGCGGCCAATGGGCAGCGAGTAGGGTTAATAACCACAATGAGGTAGCCAATAACATCAACCCAAAAAGGATTTTTATACGGTTCATCCACGCACCCGGTTTCGGCAGCCGGAGTGCAAGCTGAGGAAACAGTGCCACCAATAACCAAGGTAGCGCCATACCTATACCCAAGCCGGTAAAAATAAACCACAGGGTGAGCGTGTCTGCGCCCAGTGCGAAAGCGACCGCCGTGCCTAAAAAAGGCGCCGAACAAGGCGTTGCTAATAAGGTTGCAAACATGCCTTGTAAATAATGACCCAAATAACGCTGATCGGAGCCGCGCGTTGCCATCCATGTCGAAGCACTCACTGGCAAACGTAACTCGAACAAGCCGAGCATATTGGCGCCAAATAAGGTGGTGATCAGCAGCATTAGGACAATAAAGCTGGCACTTTGAAATTGAATACCCCAGCCTATTGCCTGACCACTCCATTTCAGTGCCAATAATCCTATGGCTATCAACCAAAAAGCACTGAGTATTCCTGCGGCCGAAGTGAGAAACTGCAAGCGGACACTACGACGCTGTGGTTTATCCAAGGTCAACACTGACGTTAACTTCATGCCTAATACCGGTAACACACACGGCATGACATTTAAAATCAAACCACCCAGTAACGCACTAGCAAACATCAGCACCAGTCCCCAACCTGAGGTTGTGGATTGAATCAGACCAGATTCAATCGCCACGGTTTGTTCAACCAATAGCGACTGATCAGCAAAAGTAACTTGTACGGATTCACCACTCAAATCCGCTTTACCGAGCCAACTAGAAACAGTAAATGTCGCCGTCAAGTTTTGCCCATCAACCTGAATTCGTGGTTGAGTAAAGCTACTTTCTGCGACTTTATCACTTTGACCATCAAGTAAGAGATCCGGCTGCTGCCAACCTTGTGGGTTGTGTGCGGTGATTTGTAAACGTTGCTGAGCCTCATCCCAGACAGCGCCTAATGTCAATAATTGCTGCGTTTTTTGCGGTACCCGACTCATCGCCTGTGCATATTGCGCCACTTCATTACTACTAGGCATCAACTGATCAGGAATAAAGCTCAGCTCAACGGGATAGTCAGTGATCACACAAACGGTCGAACAGGATGAGAGCCGTAAGCGCGCCTTAAACAGGACTGGCTGTTGCCAGTCTTGTATTTTAAGCGTGATCGGAAAGAGCGTATCATCTTGATAACCGATCGTTTCAATACCGAGCAGCGAAAAACGGCTAGGAAACGGCCAATGCCACTGAAAGTCACTCACATTTTCAGATGCAGACCAATCAATTTCTGGGGCAACACCGCCTTCTCCGGGAGATCGCCAATAGGTTTTCCATCCCTTATCTAACTTTACCTCCAGATAACCAGCAGCCTCTCCGCTTTGCGGATCGCTTTGGCCAGTTAACACCAAACGTACCGCAACAGGTGGATGATAAGCATCGGTCAACCAATCGGTAGCAACGACTTCAGCCTGCGCCAAGAACGAGCTAAATAAGCTTAATAACAAACAGACACGCACTAAACGTGTTAAGAAGATTCTAAATACAGGGAACATGGTTTTTCCTTATTAATAAACACCAACAGGTTTGTAGCTTTAATGCCAATACATGCTGGTTTTATTCATGGAAAACACACAGTTGAAGATGGGGTCGCCGCTTGGGAACTCTCGGTTCGCGAAAAATGGTAAAAGGTAAACGACTCATCAGCCGTTGACTGACGATGATCGCAACCGTTAACCACAATAATGGGCTAAATAGCTCCACTAATTGTTGTAAATGATGACTCAGCAGTTTTTCTGTTAAATGGCATGACTCACTCAAGGTATCG
This sequence comes from Vibrio sp. V31_P5A7T61, assembly GCF_009904895.1. Lineage (NCBI taxonomy): Bacteria > Pseudomonadati > Pseudomonadota > Gammaproteobacteria > Vibrionales > Vibrionaceae > Vibrio > Vibrio sp. V31_P5A7T61. The sequence goes on along the minus strand of NZ_WXWI01000033.1, from coordinate 125,191 downwards.
TTGTCGGCCAACACCAGCTCAGCAAGCACCGAGGACGACTCAGGGCAAAAACTTAACACGCCGCTATTTTTCGCCAGACACAGCACCATCACCCAACTGATCAACAGTAAGGCTAATAATCGGTAACGAGGGCGACGTAAATAATCCAATCAACAATCCTGAGTAACGTAAATCGACAAACTCTACCCAAACCACTTGGAGTTGCAGGTAGGAAGGGGATACAACCTATGGCGAATATGACCGAGCACAATCAATAAAGTTCAGCACAATCTTAGCTTAATGTTTCAAATTCCTCTTCGCATCAGGTTGCCAATCAAAGGATTTACTCTCTAACCGCAATTATTACGTATACTTTGTAGTCAACATACTAAAACCTTTGTTTTACTCGGTTGTTATTGACTGCGCAAAGCAGGATAATGCCCAGCTCGGAATTTAAGACAACGATCACTATGACCGACTATTTTTTGCTGTTAATCGGCACTGTTCTGGTTAACAACTTTGTACTGGTAAAATTCTTAGGCTTATGCCCTTTTATGGGTGTGTCGAAAAAACTCGAAACTGCGATTGGTATGGGGTTAGCGACGACGTTCGTCCTAACCCTTGCCTCTGTATGTGCCTATCTTGTTGAAAGTTACATTCTCGCGCCACTTGGTATTGAGTATTTGCGCACCATGAGTTTTATTTTGGTGATTGCAGTGGTGGTGCAGTTTACGGAGATGGTCGTTCATAAAACCAGCCCCACTTTATACCGTTTATTAGGTATTTTCTTACCCTTAATTACCACCAACTGCGCAGTGCTTGGCGTAGCGCTGCTCAATATCAATGAAAATCATAACTTTATCCAATCGATTATTTATGGTTTTGGGGCAGCGGTTGGCTTTTCTCTGGTGCTAATTCTTTTTGCGGCGATGCGTGAGCGCATTCAAGTCGCCGATGTTCCCGCTCCGTTTAAAGGTGCTTCCATTGCCATGATCACCGCAGGTTTAATGTCTTTGGCCTTTATGGGCTTTACCGGTTTGGTGAAATAAATGAGTACGTTACTGATCGCCATTCTTGCGCTGGCGGCACTGGCTGCCGTGTTTGGGGCTATTTTGGGGTTTGCTTCTGTTCGCTTCAAAGTCGAAGGCGATCCGATTGTTGATCAAATCGATGCCATTTTACCGCAAACGCAATGTGGTCAATGTGGCTATCCGGGCTGTCGACCTTATGCTGAAGCGATCGCCAATGGTGATACGATTAATAAATGCCCACCAGGTGGCCAAGCGACGATTGAAAAGTTAGCTGATTTAATGGGTGTTGAAGTTCAAGAATCCGCCCATGATTTGGATAATAAGGTCAAAACCGTTGCTTTTATTCACGAAGATATGTGTATTGGCTGTACCAAGTGCATCCAAGCTTGCCCTGTCGATGCTATCGTCGGAGGCACCAAAGCCTTACATACCGTAATAAAAGACGAGTGTACTGGTTGTGATTTGTGTGTTGCCCCTTGCCCAACTGACTGTATCGAGATGATCCCATTAGAGACCACTCCCGAAACGTGGAAATGGCAAATGAATGCTATCCCAGTCGTGAATATCGTTGAACCTGCGTCTAATTCGCAAAAAAGTGCGCATTAAGGATAGGTATGTTGTCATTAATTGAACAAATCCAAGCTGGTCGTCTTTGGGATTTCCCCGGTGGCATTCATCCACCTGAAAATAAACAGCAATCAACACAAACCGCTATCGCTCATGCTCCCATTGCTCATGAACTTGTTCTACCAATAAAGCAGCACATAGGTAAAGCGGGCGATCTACTGGTTGAGGTCGGGCAGCGGGTGCTCAAAGGTCAAGCGCTCACCAAATATACAACAACATTTATGCTGCCAGTGCATGCGCCGACGTCTGGAGAAATCATCGCAATAGAACCACGCACAACCGCTCATCCTTCTGGATTGCCAGAAATGTGCATTGTGCTGCGTCCAGATGGTCAAGAATCGTGGATAGAGCGCCAATCAATCACCGATTTTACTCAGTATTCAGCCGAACAACTGATTGAAATCATCCGCAACGCCGGCATTTCAGGAATGGGCGGTGCGGGATTTCCAACCGCAAAAAAAATTCAAACTGGGCTATCACGTACTGAAATATTGATCATTAACGCGGCTGAATGTGAGCCTTACATTACAGCCGATGATGCACTGATGCGCTTCCATGCCGACGAGATCATCCAAGGGATCAGTATTGTCGAGCATATATTGCGCCCTAAGCTGACGATTATCGGCATTGAAGATAACAAACCAGAAGCCATCCAAGCATTAGAGCAAGCGGCAAAAGAAAAAGATTTGCTGATCCGAGTGATCCCGACTAAATATCCTTCTGGCGGTGAAAAACAGTTGATCAAAATTTTGACCAACCTTGAGGTGCCTAATAATGGCATTCCGGCGGATATTGGTCTGATGATGCAAAATATCGGCTCAATACATGCGATTAAACGTGCGGTCATCGATGGCGAACCCCTGATTCAACGTGTGGTTACCTTAACTGGTAATACCTTTAAACAACCAACCAATGTATGGACGCTGCTCGGCACGCCAGTTGCGCATCTGCTAGAGAAGTTTGCTTACCAAGCCGACAAAAAATTACCGCGTTTGATCATGGGCGGGCCGATGATGGGCTTTACCCTACCTCATGCTCAGGTGCCAATTACCAAAACCAGCAACTGCATCTTAGCGCCGACCAGCAAAGAAATTAGTGCACCGCAAGCAGAAATGGCCTGTATTCGCTGTGGTTTATGTGCCGACGCCTGCCCCGCGTCGCTACTCCCGCAGCAGTTACAATGGCACGCCAAAGCTGAAGAATATGATAAATGCGAAGAGCTGAATCTAAAAGATTGCATTGAGTGTGGCGCTTGCGCTTATGTTTGCCCAAGTGAAATTCCTTTGGTGCAATATTATCGTCAAGCGAAAGCGGAAATTCGCACCCGCAAACGTGAAGCCGAAGCGGCTGAGCGTGCGAAGCAGCGCTTTGAAGAGAAAAAAGCCCGCATGGAGCGTGATAAAGCCGAACGAGAACAGCGCTTTAAACAAGCTGCCGAAGATCGCCGCAAAGAGATGCAAAATAGTGGCAGTGATGATGCGATCGCCGCCGCTATTGCGAGAGTCAAAGCGCAAAAGCAGCAAGAGGATAGTAATGAGAAACCAGTGAAACCAGCGGTTGCTGCTGCCATTGCCCGCGCGAAAGCCAAACAAGCTGAAGCGAGACAATCCGTAGAGTCGCCAGTCGAAGAAGGCTCTTTAGCCTCGACTCCAACGCCTGCGCCTGCGCCTGCGGCGTCTACGCCCAATGATGATAAAAAAGACACCGTCGCCGCAGCCATTGCTCGCGCTAAAGCACGTAAAGCCGCCCAGCAAGAGGCTTCTACTGATGACTCGTCTCCAGCAACCAGCCCAGCGCCTAAACCGATAGCCTCTGCGCCCAATGATGACAAAAAAGACGCCGTTGCCGCAGCCATTGCTCGCGCTAAAGCGCGTAAAGCCGCCCTGCAAGAGGCTTCTACTGATGACTCGTCTCCAGCAACCAGCCCAGCGCCTAAACCGATAGCCTCTGCGCCCAATGATGACAAAAAAGACGCCGTTGCCGCAGCCATTGCTCGCGCTAAAGCGCGTAAAGCCGCCCTGCAAGAGGCTTCTGCTGCTGACTCGTCTCCAGCAACCAGCCCAGCGCCTAAACCGACAGCCTCTACGCCCAATGATGACAAAAAAGACGCTGTCGCCGCAGCTATTGCTCGCGCTAAAGCGCGTAAAGCCGCCCTGCAAACCAATCACCAAGCCAATAACGCTGAGGAGAAAAAATAGTGGCCTTTTTTATTGCTAGTTCGCCACACGCGCATAGCAAGCGCAGCACCGCTGAGTTGATGAAATGGGTCGCGATTTGTGCCCTGCCCGGATTGGTTGCACAAAGCTATTTTTTTGGTTGGGGAACATTAATCCAATTGATACTGGCGATAACCGTTGCCTTAGGTTTAGAAGCCATAGTGATGTTACTGCGCAAACGCTCACCACGTTTAGCTTTACGAGATTATAGTGCCCTTGTCACCGCTTGGTTGCTTGCTATTGCTATTCCCCCACTCTCACCTTGGTGGATAGTGATCATCGGTTTAGTTTTTGCCATTGTGGTCGGTAAACATTTGTATGGCGGACTCGGTCAAAATCCATTTAACCCAGCGATGGTGGCTTATGTTGTCCTGTTAATCTCATTTCCAGTACAAATGACCAGTTGGTTGGCACCACATCAATTAGCCCCAGAATCCGTGTCGTTTGTTGATTCTTTATCACTGATTTTTACTGGCTTTAATCAAGATGGGTTATCGCTACAGCAGATCCGCACAGGGATTGATGGCATGACCATGGCGACCCCATTGGATGCTTTAAAAACGGCGTTGCATGCTGGCAATACACTATCACAAGCGCTTTCCTTACCCCCATTCAGTGGTTTAGCGGGGATTGGTTGGGATTGGGTGAATCTCGCTTATCTAGCAGGCGGCTTATTACTGATTAAGCTACGGGTGATTAATTGGCATATACCGGTCGCTTTTCTCTCTGGGGTGATTGTCTCTAGTTTACTGTTGATGCTGCTGGCTCCGGGCACGACCGCTTCGCCGATTATTCATTTACTTTCTGGGGCGACGATGCTTGGGGCATTTTTTATTGCTACCGATCCCGTTACCGCTTCTACTACCAATAAAGGCCGGATTATCTATGGCCTGTTTATTGGGAGTTTAGTGGTGATGATTCGTAGTTGGGGAGGCTTTCCTGACGGTGTCGCCTTTGCGGTATTACTCGCCAACATGTGTGTCCCCTTAATCGACTATTACACCAAACCTCGTACTTACGGGCATTAAGGAGCATTATGTTTACTGCCATCCGTAAAAATGGGTTAATTTTGGCTATCTTTGCTTGCGCTTCCACTGGTGTCGTCGCGTTAACCCAATATTTGACCGCCAGCCAAATCAAAGCTCAAGAAACTGCACAATTATTATCAGTGTTAAATCAGGTGATCCCACCTGAATGGCATGATAATCAACTGTCAGCCGCATGCACACTAGTAAGCGATCCCTTACTCGGTAGCTCAAAAGCCGTGCCTGTTTATCTGGCCACTCTGAATGGAGAGCACACCGCATTGGCTATTGAGGCGATTGCACCTGATGGCTATAGCGGAGCGATCAAAATCATTGTTGGTATTGATCAACAAGGAAATATACTCGGCACACGTGTTTTATCTCATCAAGAAACCCCCGGTCTTGGCGATAAAATTGATTTACGGATCAGCGATTGGATACTCAGTTTTACTGGCCGTCAAGTCAGTGATGACAATCAAAAACAGTGGCAAGTACGCAAAGATGGTGGGCAATTTGATCAATTTACCGGAGCGACCATTACGCCGAGAGCGGTCGTAAAAGCAGTTAAACAAACGGTCGAGTATGTGAATTTACATCGCGAACAGATCGTTAATCAACCCTTGAACTGTGGAGGACAATAGATGAGTGACCATAAAACACTGATCAAAAATGGCTTATGGGATAACAACCCAGCTTTAGTACAGTTGCTAGGTCTGTGTCCGCTATTAGCCGTCTCGTCCACCGTCACTAACGCGCTTGGTTTAGGTCTAGCGACCTTATTGGTATTGGTCGGTTCGAATGTGACCGTCTCTTTAGTGCGCGATTATGTTCCCAAAGAAGTACGGATCCCGATTTTTGTAATGATCATTGCCGCTTTAGTGACTTGTGTGCAGTTACTAATGAAAGCCTATGCTTACGGACTTTACCTCTCTTTAGGCATCTTTATTCCCTTGATTGTCACCAATTGCATCATTATTGGTCGCGCCGAAGCATTCGCCTCAAAAAATCAAGTGCTTCCTGCCGCTCAAGATGGCTTCTGGATGGGATTAGGCATGACTGCCGTTCTGGTCGTCTTAGGCGCTCTGCGAGAAATTCTGGGTAATGGTACTTTATTCGACGGTGCTGATTTGCTACTGGGTGATTGGGCATCAATACTGCGTATCGATCTTCTGCATTTAGACAATAGTTTCCTACTCGCACTACTACCACCAGGCGCTTTCATTGGTGTCGGTTTTCTGATTGCCGCCAAAAACGTGATTGATAAGCAGATTGCTCAGCGTCAACCTAAGCCTGAAAAGCAGGCCATTGAGCGCGCGCGCGTCACCAATGTATAACTCGATTGACTGGGTATTTGATTATGAATAACGCAAAGCGGTTAGCAATCCTTGAGCGGTTAAGAGCCAACAACCCTAACCCACAAACTGAACTCAACTGGAATACGCCATTTGAGCTGCTGATTGCCGTTTTACTATCGGCTCAAGCTACCGATGTGAGTGTCAATAAAGCCACGGATAAACTCTACGCCGTCGCCAACACCCCACAAGCCATATGGGATTTAGGTGTCGATGGCGTGAAGCAATACATAAAAACCATTGGACTATTCAATTCTAAAGCCGAGAATGTGATTAAGACCTGCCGAATACTGCTTGATCAGTACGGCGGCGAAATTCCAGAAGATCGAGCCGCTTTAGAGTCACTGCCCGGCGTGGGTCGAAAGACCGCCAACGTGGTTCTTAATACCGCCTTTGGTTGGCCAACGATTGCCGTTGACACGCATATTTTCCGCGTCTCAAATCGGACTAAGTTTGCTATCGGTAAGAATGTCGATGAAGTCGAGCAAAAACTGCTTAAAGTCGTCCCCAAAGCATTCAAAGTCGATGTTCACCATTGGTTAATCCTTCATGGTCGTTATACTTGTATCGCACGCAAACCCCGTTGCGGAAGTTGCATTATTGAAGACTTGTGTGAATACAAAGAGAAAGTCTACCCAGAAAGCTAGGAGTCATTATGTCAAATAGTCGTATTCTTCATACCATGCTACGTGTTGGAGATTTAGATCGTTCTATCGAATTTTATACCCAAGTCATGGGCATGAAACTACTGCGTAAAAATGAAAACACCGAGTACAAATATACCCTTGCCTTTTTAGGTTATGGCGATGAATCTGAAGGTGCGGTCATCGAGCTCACTTATAACTGGGGAGTCGCTGACTACGAGATGGGCAACGCTTATGGACACATTGCGATTGGTGTCGATGATATCTACACAACCTGTGACACCATCAAAGCAGCAGGCGGTAATGTGACCCGTGAACCCGGTCCTGTTAAAGGTGGCAGTACACATATCGCCTTTATTAAAGATCCGGATGGTTATATGGTTGAACTGATCCAAAACAAACAAGCCAGTGCTGGGCTTGAAGGCTAATCAGCTTAACGTTTAATGCCGATATACAAAACCGCTCTAGTGAGCGGTTTTGTTGTCTCTGAGGGGATGAAATACGACGGTCTGTGCGTTTTTATCAGCGTTCCATCAAACCTGAGTTCGCCCTAACGAAATCACCACTCGGCGGTTTTTATCTCGTCCAATCGGCGATGCATTATCAGCAATCGGCCGACGTTGCCCATAACCTTGAACTTGAATACGATCTTCTGGCAGTCCTAAGGTGCGAAAATAGCGTTGTAACGATTCTGCACGGCGCTCTGATAAACTTTGACTCTCATTGCGGCCTTCACTGGTATCGGTGTAAGTCGCCACTAATACCAGATCTATATCTTGATTATATCGAATATAATCCGCGATTTGTGCTAAACGCTTCTGCGATGCTTTATTAAGCTCGACGCTATTTCCTCGGTCGTAATGCAAAATAGTGAACGCGATATCTTCAAAACTGTATGGCAAAAGATTAGCGATACAATCACTAAACACGTTGTACTGAGGCTGAAACAGTACCGATGAGAGCATCACTTCAATGCGTTGATCACGGCTTTGCCAATCTTGATAACTAAAGGTTGGATAACGCCCTTGTTCTAATTCACTCAAGAGTGCCCAAGCCGTTTGACCACCAATATAACCATCAAATTGTTTAAAAAACTGGATATTAGAGATGCGATCAGCACGCTCGCCCGGACGCCACCTCGGCGGCATAGAGACTAAACTTACGTTACGAGTCTCACCCATCGGTCTGCGCATTTTTAGTTCAAAATCAAGATTAATCTGTTTGCTGGCATGAGAAGTAAAAACAGCATCGCCATAATTAGGAATGGGATGCACTAACTGGCACTCTAATGGTGTATTGACCACCATTTGCCAAGTAGACTGCTGTGGCGAGGCAACGTATTGCTTACCAGAAGCGAATGCATTCACAGTGCCAAGACAACCTGCTACATAAAGACCTGTCATTAGCCATTTATTCATAATCTGTCTCTTACCACAATAATAAGCACTAAGGCGATAACTTGCCGCAACGAAGGCAAATAACGCAATCTGCGTGAAGGGTCCGTAAAACATGCAAAAAACTCGCCACAACAACAAGCTTTTGATGATTTTATTGCTGGGATTTGGTTTTTCTCAAGCAGATAATCTGTAATAATGTTGTTCTTGTCACTTAATTTAGGCTCACATGACTGTTATTAATGAAGCATTTGCGTTAAATAAACGCTTTAGAGGCTATTTCCCAGTAGTTATTGATGTTGAAACCGCTGGATTTAATCCACAAACGGATGCCTTACTTGAGATCTGCGCCATTACCTTATGCATGGATGAACAAGGAGATTTGCATCCTGCTTCAACCCTTCATTTTCATATTGAGCCATTTGAAGGGGCAAATATTGAAAAAGCCGCTTTAGAATTTAATGGGATTCATGATCCCTTCAGTGTATTGCGAGGCGCAGTCACCGAAGAATATGCTCTAAAAGAAATTTATAAACAGGTGCGTAAAGAACAAAAGGCGGCAGACTGTAGCCGAGCGATCATCGTTGCCCATAACGCATCATTTGATCACGGTTTTGTGATGGCAGCCAATGAACGTTGTAAATTAAAACGAGTCCCTTTTCACCCCTTCGCGACTTTCGATACTGCCGCACTCAGTGGGTTAGCTTATGGACAAACTGTGTTAGCTAAGGCTTGCAAAGCCGCAGGGATGGAATTTGATAATCGTGAAGCGCATTCCGCACTTTACGATACTCAACAAACCGCAGCACTATTTTGCGGAATTATTAATAAATGGAAAGCACTGGGTGGCTGGCCGTTAGCTCCCCAAACAAACACAACTGACTAATTGAGATATTTATGAACCCTGTTGTTATATCTGTGTGCGTCATGCTGATTTTAGCATTGATGCGCATTAATGTGGTCGTCGCCCTCACGTTCAGTGCGATGGTCGGTGGCCTTGTTGCTGGTATGAGTTTAAATGAGTCTGTCGCTGCGTTTGAAAGTGGTTTAGGTGGCGGCGCGACGATAGCTCTGAGCTATGCCATGTTAGGCACTTTCGCGGTGGCAATTTCTCGCTCCGGTATTACTGATGTCCTTGCCCAAAGCGTGATTAAACGTCTCCATGGTAAACAAAATCATGCGGCGACAACGGGATTAAAGTATGCCGTGCTCGTGGCTTTACTGCTGATGGCGATGTCGTCGCAAAACGTGATCCCGGTGCATATCGCTTTTATTCCGATCCTGATCCCGCCCTTATTGGCGGTATTTGCTCGTCTCAAGATCGACCGCCGAATGATAGCCTGTGTGCTGACTTTTGGTTTAATTACCCCATACATGATCCTGCCGGTCGGTTTTGGGGGGATTTTCCTCAATAATATCTTACTCAAAAACCTGCATGATAATGGCCTACAAAACGTTACCGCCAGTCAAGTACCCATAGCAATGTTACTCCCCGGCCTTGGTATGCTGGTCGGTTTGTTGATTGCGGTCTTTTTTACTTACCGTAAACCACGTGAATATCAAGCAACCGAACTGACCACCATTCAGCACCAAGAAAACAGTCATATCAATCGTAAGCACTTACTTACCGCAACACTGGGTATTGTGGCGGCATTGGCGGTGCAACTCGCTACTGGGTCAATGATCATCGGTGCTTTAGCTGGCTTTATGATTTTTACCTTTGGCGGAGTGATTGCTTGGAAAGAAACCCATGATGTGTTTACCAAAGGAGTGCACATGATGGCGATGATTGGTTTTATCATGATCTCTGCTGCAGGCTTTGCTGCCGTGATGAAAGCCACTGGTGGTGTTGAGTCACTGGTTAGCGCTCTTTCAACCAGCATTGGCGATAATAAACCACTCGCAGCTCTATTGATGTTGGTCGTCGGTCTCCTTGTCACCATGGGGATAGGATCGTCTTTCTCTACTATTCCGATTATTGCGACGATTTATGTACCACTCTGCTTGGCTTTTGGTTTTTCCCCCATGGCGACTATCGCTTTAGTTGGTACCGCTGCTGCGCTAGGTGATGCTGGCTCTCCAGCCTCTGATTCAACTTTAGGTCCAACTTCTGGTTTGAATGCTGATGGCCAACACGAACATATTTGGGAAACGGTCGTACCGACCTTTATTCACTATAACCTGCCCCTGATTGCCTTCGGTTGGTTAGCGGCGATGGTGCTCTAGAGCTATATCAGATTTGACTATAAAAAAGAGCGCTCAATTTAGGCTAATGCCAGTCAGTTAAGCTGACTGGCTTTCTTTTTATTGGGGTATTTCTTTGCCTTTGGTTTTATTGCTCTCGGATATATCCGCTCTTCTCGTTTAATGGGCAAGACATGGTGTATCGCCTCTTCCTGCAAGTGAGTAATGCGCTTAGGGATTGTTCCCGCCGACTCCAACCAGAACCCCAAAATTACGTGAATAATAGAGTGAGCACACGTTGTGAAGCTCAGTTGGTTGGGGTAGATGCCAGGCACAGCTTTAGCCATGTTAACCATCTGATATCTAATAATGTTATAGCTAAGCAATAAGCCCCATAGTTCTTGTTTTACCATCTCTGGCTTCTTACTTCTCAGTGTGAACTCGTTGTTCAGAAGTGAAGACTTCATTTCCCGATATCCCACTTCGATTTCCCATCTATGACTGTAAAGCTCTGCTATTTCCGCTGGCGGATAACGACGATGATCAGTCATCGAGGTCAAGATACTCACTTCTTTCCCTTTGATAGTTTTCTTTATCNTAATAGAGTGAGCACACGTTGTGAAGCTCAGTTGGTTGGGGTAGATGCCAGGCACAGCTTTAGCCATGTTAACCATCTGATATCTAATAATGTTATAGCTAAGCAATAAGCCCCATAGTTCTTGTTTTACCATCTCTGGCTTCTTACTTCTCAGTGTGAACTCGTTGTTCAGAAGTGAAGACTTCATTTCCCGATATCCCACTTCGATTTCCCATCTATGACTGTAAAGCTCTGCTATTTCCGCTGGCGGATAACGACGATGATCAGTCATCGAGGTCAAGATACTCACTTCTTTCCCTTTGATAGTTTTCTTTATCAGGCGAACTTCGATGGTTTCAGGTAGTGACGGGGACTTCTTTCTCGCTTGAGGTGTTGTCTTGATTTCGACAATCCGATCATTGCGACCCAGCTTTCTGACTTCGGTAAATTGAGTATTCTTGCGCATTGGCATTAGCCAATGCCTTTCAGTACCTGTATTTGCCCAGCGATGAAGAAGACTAAGAGAGTAAAACCCTCTGTCGAACATTGTGAGACTGTAGTCTGGTGTTGTTTCAATCAACTGTTCCGCCAATATCATCTCATTGGTTTTGTAACTCGCGAAAGCACTGGCGACCAGCATGTGACTGGTCAACTCCATCTGGCAAACCATACGCACCTGAGGAAAGCTACCTTCACCATTCTGATTTGATGCAGATTGAAACGCATCACGGTTTTCCTTGGTGTCTGGCGTTCGCCATACCACACCATCGACAGCGAGGAGTTTTAATCCACACCAAGTCGGATGGTCAGCTGTTTTATTCCATAAGCTCTGGCTTTGATGGAATACTTCTTTCATTGCATCAGCCCCGAGCCGTTGTCTCGCTTGAACGATAGCGCTAGGGGCAACCAGACTTCGTTTCCCGGGCAACATTAATTGTGCTTTGGAGACAATTGACCACAAAGGCTCTTGTCGGTAAAGCGACATAGCAACGACCGCCCAAACGGCCATGTCGAGAGGGATACGACGTTTACGAATAGTGGCCACACCGGAAGCTTCTAAGCATTGGTTGATGAAATCAGGACAAAGAATGTCACTGAGTTTTCCAAGTTGTTCAGTATTGGGGGCGTAACGCTTGGCGAGTGTTAGGGCTGTAGTTAATTGCAAAATAAAAGGCTGAAAGTTTTAGGAACTTAGAGCCTTTATAAGCCATCTGTAGGATCGTTCAACCGATCATTTATCTCTTAACTGATCGGCATTAGGCTTTTAGCCCCTTTGTTATTTCATCAATATGCCTTGGTCTTTGGCCATTTGAGTCGCCATTTTAGGCGCTTGCCATAGTGAAGGCAGTAAAATCAGTGAAGCGGGTACGGCGGTGATGACAATGAAAGATTGTAGCGCTGAAATGCTCCCTTCTCCCATTGATATCAGAACGATCGCCATCGCTCCCATCACTACGCCCCAAAAGGTCCGAATCGCAGCATTAGGATTAGCCTCGCCACTGATCACGACGCTAATCGTGTAGGTCATTGAATCCCCAGTAGTGACAATAAAGGTGGTGGTTAACACCAGAAATAGCAAAGCCATTAAGGTCGGGAAGGGCAGTTGAGCGGTGATTGCCAATAATGCACCAGGTAAGTTAAACCCTTCAAAACCTTGAGCAATAACGCCTGGGTTAGTCAATTCAAAAGCCAATCCACTGCCGCCAACAATACTAAACCAAAAACAGGTGATCAGCGGAGCGGCGATACTAATCGCAAGAATCAATTGGCGTACTGTGCGTCCACGTGAAATGCGTGCAATGAAGATCGCCATCATCGGTCCGTAACCAATAAACCAGCCCCAGAAAAAGACTGTCCACCAACTGAGCCAATCTGTGTCAGCACGATAGAGCGCCATAGGAACAAAGTTATCAACCATCAAGGCGACACCTTGTAAGTAGCCATCAATAATAAATCCCGTTGGGCCAAAAGTTAGGATAAACAGAACTAAAATCACCGCCAAAATAATGTTATAGCGACTGATCACTTGAATGCCTTTACTTAAGCCACTTAACGCAGAAAAGGTATACATTGCCAGCGCAAACAAAATAACGATGATTTGTGTCGTGAAAGTATCGGGTATACCCCATAGGGCATGCAGTGCGTAGCTAATTTGCAAACCTAAAAAACCAATCGGGCCAATAGTCCCTGCGGCAACCGCGATAATACTCAGAGCATCAATTAAGTTAGCGACCCAGCCGGTAACGGCCCGTTGACCTAAAATCGGATAAAGCAGAGTACGAGGTTTTAGAGGGAGTCCTTTATCGTAATGTAAATGCATCAGTACGATGGAAGAAAGGCAACCTAAAATGGCCCAAGCTAAAAATCCCCAATGCATAAAAGATTGTGAGAGTGCGTTGATGGCCATTGTCGATAAATCGGCGTCAGCAAAAATCGGTGGAGCGTTAACAAAATGAGCAATAGGTTCGGCGGCGGCCCAAAAAACACCGCCACCAGCCAGTAAAGTGCAAAGAATGATTGATAACCATTTCATATTATCGATTTCTGGCGATGTTAAACCACCTAAACGCACCGATCCGGTTTGGGTTAAAGCCAGCGCCAAACCAATCACAAAATTAGCCAATAACAGCAGTTGCCAAAAGGCACCAAAACCTTGAGTGGCATAACGAAAACCAGAATCAATCAGAGAAGTGAGCAGCTCAGGAGAGGTAACCGCTAATAATACGAATAAGGAGAGGAAGCTACCACTAAGCCATAATACGGGATTATTAAGCTCAAGTTTTTGTGATAGTGAGGCGTTGTTATTCTGCGGGGGGTGTGTGGCGGAGTAATCGGATGCCGTCATGCAAGACGCATCAACACTCAAAGAAACTTTAGACATAAAAACTCGCTTTTTACCTAACAAATTTAGGAGGTATGGTTGTCACAATAATAGAAAATTGTGATGTCCATCATAAAAGCTGGTCATGCTAACACAGAATAGATTGAGAATGCATCCGTTTTGCTGGTCGAAAAACAGGCATGTTTATCACTGTCGAGACATTTTTATGCTCTGGTTTTAGAGGGTTTCGCCCCTAGCTGAGAGTAACTGAGGCCGTCGAGACCATATTCAGATAACTCACGATGCTGCTGGGCGAGCTTAGGTGAGTAAAGCTTTTCATGATCTAATAAAGAGCTTTAGCCATTGAGTGGCAGAATTATCACCCGATGAGAGGCGTAACAATACCCAAACGAAGATGAAAATAGGGTGAGGAGAGGACCTCCCCACCGCTCAATGCTATCGAACAACAACGTTAGCATCGATCAGAACTGGTATGTTAATCCAGCATAAACCGTACGCCCTTGGATAACCTCAGTGTAGGTCTCTGGGCTAGAGATATCTTTATCGGTTAAGTTATTGATACCAAATTTAATATCAATATCGTTATTGTGACGGTAACGCAGGCCAAGATCCAAGGTGGTGTATACTCCCGCAATATCATTATTACCAAGCTCACCACGGACTTCACTGCGGTAGTGTAAACGAGCAAAGAGATCAGTTGAATCTGTCATAAACCACGTCGTTTTTACCGTCGCTTCATGTTTAGAAGTACCGACAAGTCGCTCACCACTGATGTCATCTTTGGCATCAAGATAGGTATAAGAGATATCAAAGCCTACATGATCAAATTGGTGTTGCGCATACAGCTCAAGGCCCTTAAGGGCGGCTTTGTCTACATTGACGAAAGTAAAGTCACCACTACTCTGACGCACTTGCTGGATGATGTTATCCACATGGTTGTAGAACACGGTAATATTCGCGCTGGTGGCATGGTGATTAAAGTAAGCCCCTAATTCGCTAAAAGTACCCGTTTCTGCTTTTAAATCTGGGTTGCCATAGACCACACACTTACCACCACAACCTGGTGCAGTATAAGACGGAGAGATTTGTGCTATGGTTGGGGCTTTAAATGCTGTCCCTACGCCTGCTTTCATGCTCCAGCTATTGGTAAAGTGATGGTTTAGATAACCACGGTAAGTAAGTTCACCATCAAAAAGAGAGTCGTGATCGTAACGAGCGCCAAGGATAAAATGTGTATTTTGTGCTACTTCTAAATCAGTCTCAATGAAACCTGCAGATGTGGTTCGATTTGCCAGACCACCAGAAAAACGGTCATTTTCTACTTCGGCTTTACGAGACTCGGCACCAATCGCCAGATCGTGTTGACCGAGTGCAATCACGGTTTTGCCATCGACGCCATAATTTTTTTCGCGAATATCGGATGACGCAACATCGTATGCGACATCAAAATCACTGTAATGTAGGTTGGCTTCGACACTGACATCGTAGTTGTGGTATCCATAACCCAAGTTGTAACGCTGCATTTTACGCTCTTGTTCAAAGCGACGACCTCCCCACATTGCGCTACCTAATTGTTGTTCATTAGAGAGTTGTGCTTCGAGACTGAGTGAGTGGGTATCATTGATAGCAAAATCAAAAGTATTGACTAAGTTGTAGTTCTCTTGGGCACGACGCTTAGTGAAATCAGTCGCTTGTGGGTAAAACGATTCTTTTATATCGAGGTAGCTACCGTAAACGGTGTAGCTGATGGCATCATTAATTGGCATCGAGTAGTACAAACCATAGATCTGACCATTACCACCTTTATCTCCCTGATGTCTCTGGCCCTCTGCGCTGAAGCTGCCTTCTGGATTACCGCTGTTTTTGCGTGTGATAACATTGACCACACCGCCCATTGTATCTGCGCCATACAGGGTTGACATTGGGCCTCGGATTACTTCAATGCTTTCCACTGCAACACTTGGTGTAATACTTAATGCGTTATCACTGCCGCGCCATAGAGCCTCACGACTGTAATTACGCTGACCATTTAATAGCACTTGAGTGTAGTCGTTGCTCAAACCACGGATGCGTACAGCACGTGAGCCATTAGCTTGACTAGAAACGTTCACGCCGGGAATATCGGCGATCAGGTCACCAATATCCGCATTCATTTGGTACTGACTTTGTTCTTGCACATCTATTACGCTAATTGTCGCAGGAGCGTCAATTAAGGCTATCCCTTGGCCTGCGTTAGCAGTAACGACTATAGTCTCCACGGTTGTGTTTTCTGTCCCTGTTTCATGGTTCTGGGCATTCACCGGAAAGGTCAGCGCTACCACTAAGCAAGAGGTTATCGATTTTAATCTATTTCTTTTCATCACTCATTCCGAGGTTAGTATCGAGTTCTATTTAAGGCCAAGGATAATAATGATAACGCGAAGTGTTGTCATTATTGTTTGTGGGGTTTTGTGTTATTTATATAGAAAGTCTGCGAAATGAAAGATGAAAAGTGCTAAAAGCTATCTAGTTATAGAGTTAAATTCTGATCGCGTACCATAGTCGCCTTGATCTTCTCTGCGGGGCTGAGTGAGCGCCGGAAAAGTAGAATATTCCAAAAGTGAATATGCAATCGATTTGTATTTCTAACTTGGTTATAAATGTTGTGCTAATTTGCTTGTCGCATATTAACTAAGGAAGATGACTCATGCGTACATGGCTACTCGCTCTATCTCTATTCAGTGTTTCTCAACATACCTTGGCAAAAGATGCCGTGTTATTGAATGTTTCTTACGATCCGACCAGAGAGCTTTATCAACAATATAACGCCGCATTCGCCACTTATTGGCAAGCAGAAAACGGACATAATGTCACGGTTAGGCAATCCCACGGCGGATCAGGTCGACAAGCAGTTTCCGTGATGAATGGTATTGAATCCGATGTCGTGACTTTAGCACTCGCTTATGACATTGATGCCATTGCCGAGGGGGGAAGAATCGCTCCCAATTGGATTCATCGCTTACCTTATAATTCAGCGCCTTATACATCGACGATTGTTTTTTTGGTCCGAGAGGGGAACCCTAAAAATATTCGAGATTGGGATGATCTCATCAAACCTGATGTGGAAATCATTACACCTAATCCGAAAACCTCGGGTGGCGCTCGCTGGAATTATCTTGCCGCATGGGGATACGCTTTAGATCAGTATCAAGGTGACGAAGAAAAAGCGCAGCAATTTGTTCAGTCGATTTATGAAAATGTCAGCGTTTTAGATACGGGGGCACGTGGCGCTTCGAACACGTTTGTTGAGCGGAAAATAGGTGATGTGTTGATTGCTTGGGAAAATGAAGCTCTGCTCGCGGTGAACAAATTAAATCATCATGGCTTACAAATCGTAGTTCCGAGTCGCTCTATTCTTGCTGAGCCTACCGTGAGTTTGGTTGATCGAGTAGTCGATAGAAAAGGAACTCGTGAGGTCGCACAAGCGTATTTGGCGTATTTATATTCTCCAGTCGGCCAAGAGATTGCCGCGCAAAATTTTTATCGACCAAGAGATCCTGATATCGCTGAGAAATATACGGAAGTGTTTCCTCATTTAACACTATTTACTATCGATGAGGTTTTTGGCGGTTGGCAGCAGGCACATCAAACTCATTTTGCACAAGGCGCAACATTCGATCAAATCACTCGTCGTTGATAATACGTTGATTGATAAAAATGATATTGCCATAAGTGGTTGGGGATTGTTGCTGGAAAGTGTTTACGCTTATCTCCCCAACCTATTTTAGCTTCAGGCGTTATTTATTGTGATTCAGCGGCAAACTCTTCAATTGCTCCCAGTGCTTGAATACCATAAGTTAAGGAAGGGCCTCCTCCCATCAGTACAGCAACATCGATCACTTCAACCAGCTCGGCTTGTGTCGCCCCAGCTTTTAACGCTGCAAAAACGTGAGCGGCGATACAACCATCACAACGTGCAGCGATACCAATACCGAGTGCAATCATCTCTTTGGTTTTCAGATCCAGCTCACCAGGAGCCATAGCGGCTTTATGTAATTGCATAAACGCAGATAAGGTATCAGGGCTTTGCTGTTTATAAGATTTACCTAAGGTATTGTTGTCTTTGAGTAATTGAGAATAAGATTTCATACAACCTCTTTGTTAGTTCTTGCTAAATAAGTTTAATCTAATATAAAGTGCAACATAATAAAAAGCAAATCGAGTTGCGAATTATTCTATTGCGTTTATTATGGACGTCTAGAAGTCTTTGTTTTTTGTGAGTAGAAAGGATGCTGAAAATGAAAAGTACGATTCGTTGCGCGTTAGCGATAACATTACTGCTGGGGCTGACGGCATGTGGTCAAAAAGAACGCTCTGAAATTAAGGTCGGAGCAACCGTTGGGCCACATGCTCAAGTGGTTGAGGCCGTCGCTAAAGAAGCGGCTAAACACGGTTTAACGGTAAAAGTTGTTGAATTCTCTGATTTTATTACTCCCAATGCCGCACTGGCCGATGGCAGTATCGATATTAATAGTTATCAACATCAACCGTTTTTAGACAACTACAATCGTCATCATGGGGCAAAGTTAGTATCGATTGGTCACTCGATTTTAATGCGGATGGGGATTTATTCGAATCGTCATGGATCATTACAAGACTTACCTGATAATGCACGGATTGCGATTCCCAATGATCCAACTAACGGTGGACGTGGTTTACTGCTGTTAGCTGATGCGAATTTAATTACGCTTCGTGATGGTGTCGGTTTCAATGCAACTCCAAGGGATATTGTTGAAAACCCGAAAAATTTGCGGTTTCTTGAAGTCGATGCCGCTCAGTTACCGCGAACTTTAGATGAAGTTGATGCGGCAGCGATTACGATGAACTATGTGATGTCAGCTGGTATTGATCCTAAAAAACAGGGGATTTTTCTTGAATCCAATCAAGCACCATTGGCGGTAATGGTTATTGCCACTCGTGAAAACGAGCGAGACAACGCGGTGTATCAGCAATTTGTACAGATTTTTCAGTCGGCCGCGGTGAGTGAATTTATTGCCGAAACGTTTAACGGTACGATTGAGCCTGCTTATTAGATACCTGTTTTAAGTTTTTGAATAGGAAGCGATAAGACTAACCCCTTCTTATTTACAGCGGCAGCGATATTGGTTACGTTCGTTTTCCCTAAAGCCTAGAGTCTATCTAGGCTCATTGCCACTATGGATGACCTCTACTACTCTATGGCTTGCTGCTGTCTTCCTTATTTTATATGGCACTGCTCTAAAAGTACGGGTCCAGTTCCTAGTTTGGCCAGTTTGTCTTCTGGATTATACAGTGGGCAAGTTTGCATCGATAAACAGCCGCAACCGATACAACCGTCAAGCGTATCGCGCAACTTTTCCAATCCAGCAATTCGTTCATCTAAACGCTGTTTCCACTGTGCTGATAGTGCTTGCCAGTCTTTTTGAGTTGGCGTTCGACTATCAGGTAATGTTGCTAATGCTTGCTGTATTTCTGCCAGAGAAATCCCTAGCTTCTGAGCTGCTTTTATCACGGAAACACGACGTAAAATATCTTTTCGGTAACGGCGTTGATTACCTGCGTTGCGGTCACTCTTAATCAGTCCCTGACGTTCATAAAAATGCAGTGTACTAATACTTATCCCACTGCGCTGTGCGACTTTCCCCACTGTCCAATCGTTTGACATATTGTGCTCAGCCTCATCTTTTGTTCATTTTTCTATAAAAAAGCAAAAAAACACTTTACCTCAACCAAGGTTAAGGTTTTAGCCTGTGTCTTCATCAAGCACAAGGAGAAGAACGATGAAAATTGAACACATTAATCTAGTCATAAAAGATTTAGAACAATCATTACGCTTTTACCGAGCCGCTTTTCCTCATTGGAAAATACGCGCGAAAGGTGGTGGCGAGTGGTATGGCAAAGCCAGAACTTGGGTGCATTTTGGCGATGAAAATCATTACCTTGCGCTCAATGAGTTTGGCGAAGGGAGGAACAGAGATCGTACTGGGCACAGCGTTGGCTTAGCGCATTTTGCTTTTGAAACTCAAAACCTTGATGCAGTGATCGCACGTTTAGAGCAAGCGGGTTTTGAGATTGCTGATAATGGAACTAATGAGGCTTTTCGTCGTAATGTTTACTTTATCGATCCCGATGGGTTTGAAGTGGAATTTGTACACTATTTAAGTGATTTACCTAATGAGCGTAATACTTAGCTCGATGAAGTAGAGAAAGCGAATAGATAACGTCATTAGATGCTAAGCTATTGATTTTAAATTATTGCAGGCAAGAAAAAAGACGTCCTGAGACGTCTTTAAACTATGAATTGGTGGGCTGGCGGGAGTTGAAATGGTTTCTCACTTTTCATAAATTCAGTAACTTATATCGATGTTGCCAATTTGGTGTTGCATCAAATGTTACATCAATTTCCTACTTCAAAAGGAACTGAACCCGCGTCGATGTATTACTAAATCATTTAAAAATGCTAGCTTGTTATAGCAATTTGATCTAAAGCAATAGCGCTGATACTGAGTATTTTACCCAGCCTCACTATCTATTAGTAGCGATTTTAACACATCGGGAGAAGACGGTAGCATTCCGACTTTTAAGCCAAATGGTTTGAATACCTTGTTGAGAATCTCTGTATTGTAGCTGCCCCGATCATTCTCTATATCTGAGAGTGTTTTTCTTGAGACATTTACAAGTCTTGCGAACACATCCTGTTTGAGTCCCAGTATATTAATGCGTAAACTTTTCAACGCTTGGCCTTGTGTTAGCTCTCCAAGCAATAAGTGTTTGATGATTTTGTTTGCCTCGGTTTTGCGTTCTGCTGCACTTACTGCTTTGGCGTTTTTTGAGGTTTTCGATCTAGTCGGAGTATTAAGTTGCGATCGTTCTTTGGTCGAATGAGTTGCATTCGTCCCAGTCTTGGGCTGATGTTGATTTCGGTTTGCTCTTAGACGAGCCACCGTATCTTGTACGGACTCTTTATTGCTTGGCTTATTCATAGTAGCCCCCATTTAGTGAGCTTTTCTGATATATGATTAAGTCCAACGGCTGGCATCTCCAAGATTTGTTCTGGTACTCCTCGTAACGCTAGTCTCTGCTTTAAGTCAATGCATTTACTTGCAGTAACCTCTAGCTCTTGTAATAACACTTCTTTTGGCACGAGATCAGATAAGGTGTCCGCTATTCCGACGAAGTCGTAAGTTCCGCCAACCTCTAGTGGGGCTTTCCATTTTGTTGTTCTTGGAATGCCTTCAGGATCAGCTTTCATTGGTGCGAAGTCGTAAACGGGAGCAAGCTTTATGACTCCATCACCCTTTAAGAATGAAGTGTTTCTGCCATGGTTATCACTATTACCAAATAAGATGTTGAGTAGATCTCTCTTCACCCATTCAATGACGAAAGCTTGGGTATCAAACCTATATCCTTGGTGTTTAACCATATGGCTTTCAGTAATTTTTTCTATGAGAGTTCGGATTGTTGTTTCGTGGTCAAGAGTGACTCCTGCGCCTTTTTTCAAAATGGAATACACAGATTCCATGCCAAATCTCTTTATTTGTTGATTAATAATTTGAACATCAAATCGAGGCAGCCATAAGGAAGGGTAGTTTAATCCTTCCTCCAACCGCATGCCTTCGGTGGCGATCGTTTCGACTCCCATTTCGGTTAGCTCGTGGTAGAAGTAGAACTCAGCTCTTAGAATATTGCAGTCGATGGTGCTTCTTGAGCCTCTAGGGTACTTTACTAAGTAATGTAAGTCGTGATTGCTATTGTCATCTTGGTATGGATCAATCCATATTTTTTCGCTGCCAGATCCATGATCGAAACCACATCTGAGGATCAGTTTTGGCGCTTCACCTCCAGCCCCAGTTGCACCACCTGCGGCTGCCCCTCTTTGCTGTGCGTAGTCGAGGAAATCACCTGCTCGATTTTTAATATCATCAACAGAGAAGTAGAGGTTGTCTGCTACTTCGTAGCGCTCAGGAAGAGAGTCTTTTACTCTTAAGTTACCAATAGGCGACATTGTGCCAAACTTGAGCAAAACATAGTCTTGTTCATCAGAACTAAGGTCTTCAATATCTAGGTGTTTGACCCAGTATCGTCTACTAGCGCCACTAGGCATAATATCGTCTAGAAACTTTAACCATCCAGGTTTACCCATGTCATCAAAAAAGAATGAGACAGGGTGGTTTAGTGAAACAGCGTGAAAGTCATCTTTATCGTGATGTTCTAGCGCATAGTCGCTGAGGTAGTTGAGTTCAGTCACTCGGAAATTATGTTGGTTACTTTTAGGGAATGAGATGATACCAATATCTATCCATTCATCTTTGATAAAAGCCTGTACAGTGATTTCTTCCATCGACAATACCTTTACTTAGCAATGAGTAAAACATTACTCTTAAAGCCCTTTCTTTTCAAGTTTTGAGTAAATAATTACTCACTAATGTTTGGCTGGCTTTGTTATGAGTAAATTGTTATTCATAAATTGCAAGTCACATTGTTGATGAGCAAAATGGGTGGTTTTAGTTATGAAAGCTGCGATAGGGAGTGGGGCGTTAATTGTTTGTTCAGTTATTACGTATTTCGGTGATTGCGATCGCTCGTTTCGGTTTATTGGCGATGCTTGGGAAGATATGCAGCTCCAATGAACGCCAGATATCGATCGCGTAATCGAGAGTGACATCGTGCTGTTTGATGGCAAACCAGTCTTTCGCAACATTGGCAAAGGTATGTTCATGGATTTCTTTATGGGCTTGCTGCTGGCGTTTTCGAGCATCTTGAGGATCGATGCCTTGTGCGATCAGCTCTTTGGCAGAAAGTAAGCTTTTTCTTGCTTGTAAAAGGGATATCTCTGGGTACATCCCAAAGCTTAAGTTAGCTCGTTTACCGTTTGTGGGACGATAGTAGTTGAAGATCCACTGCTTTGACCCGTTAGGTTTGATTCTAAGTCGCAAGCCATCACCATCGAAAAGATTATATTCTTTTTCTCTAGGTTTGGAGGCTTTGATCTCTTTATCTGTCGCTTTACTGTGTTTTTTACCATGATGGGTACACCAAATTAACACGATAAAATCAGTGTACCTTGTAGTGTACCTAAAAATCAAAGCTGTTATGAAATCGCATTGGACGCTGGTGGATGCTAAGTTGTTGATTTTACGTTGTTGCAGGCAAGAAAAAAGACGCCCTAGGACGTCTTTAAACTATGAATTGGTGGAGCTGGCGGGATTTGAACCCGCGTCCGAAAATCATTCATCATTGGTACTACATGCTTAGTCGATCTTTAATTTCACCGTCAAACTGCGAACCGACACGCTATCTAATGGCTATCCTGAATTCATTTTAATGCTTTGTCTCTCAGGCGGGAGACGCGGCACGAGCTTGTTTGGTTTTGACTCTCTGTTATTCCCCGTCTTACGAGCGGAAGCTAGGGCAGAAAGGCTCTCAGCAGGGTATTAAGCTGCTAGTGCGTAGTTTTCGTCGTTTGCGACTATTTTTTTGCGGTTTGTTAACGAGGCCTACCGCACCTCGGCATGCACCTCAGACTTCAAAATTCCCGTCGAATCCAGAATCAGCCCCAGAGGTAGTTGGTGCATAGTACCAGAATCAAAGATTCTGTCTAGCATCAAATGGTTAAGTGGTTACAATTAGCGCAATGAACTCTTCATCACACGTGCTTTTTCTCTTGCCCAGTCTTTTTCTTTGAGATCATCACGTTTATCGTGCAGTTTTTTACCTTTTGAAACGCCGACTTTGATTTTGACCCAAGAGCGTGACCAGTATAACGACAGTGCCGTTAACGTCATCCCTTCGCGATTAATGCGGCCAAACAGGTTATCGAGTTCACGGCGGGAAAGCAGTAATTTTCGAACGCGAGTTGGGTTGGCAACCACGTGAGTTGAGGCTTGTTGTAATGGAGTAATCGTCATACCCGAGATAAAGGCTTCGCCGTCTCGCAAGAAAACATAGCTTTCAGCAATATTCGCTTTACCTTGACGGAGGGATTTTACTTCCCAGCCTTGAAGCTCTAAACCTGCTTCCACTTCATCTTCGATAAAGTATTCATGGCGAGCTTTTTTATTGAGCGCGATAGTGCTACTACCCGCTTTCTTCGTTGATTTTTTCTTTACCATAGTGGATGCATTTTACGGATTGGTTAAAAGTTAAGGAATGTTTTTTCTTGCTGTAGCATAAGGATATCCCTAAGTAACTTCAAGCAGTTCAAGGTGCAATCTGTCAGTAAAGCGAGTCGTGAGCGGTATTTTGCGCTTTATTGACCCCATTGATTGGCTGTGGCTCATGTTTAGACGGTGCTAAATGTTAACTTTGGTCAGAAAGCGCACTGAGCTTGAGGTGAGCTAGGGATAAACGTACAATTCGGACTATCGTAATCGCTGAGATAAAAGAGGAAATAATGAAGCAAGTCTGTCGCTCGGCTTTAGTATCGTTTAGTGCTGAGCAGATGTTTCATTTAGTCAATGATGTGGCGAGCTATCCCGAATTTTTGCCGGGCTGTTCTGGCTCACGCATTTTAGAGTCTTCAGCAGATAAAATGATCGCCTCGGTCGATGTATCTAAAGCGGGGATCAGCAAAACGTTCACTACAGCCAATGAGCTGCGTCCTGCTGAGTCGATCATCATGCATTTGGTTGATGGCCCTTTTCAAACTTTGCGGGGAGGTTGGTATTTTACCCCATTGGATGAGCATGCCTGTAAGGTTGAGTTGAAGTTAGAGTTTGAATTTTCCAGCAAAATGATTGAACTCGCCTTTGGGAAAATTTTTACAGAGTTGACCAGTAATATGGTTAATGCGTTTACCCAACGAGCGAAGCAGGTGTACGCCTTATGAGTATTGAGTCAGATAGGATTCATGTGGAAGTGGTTTATGCATTGCCTCATGAACAGCGGGTGATGACGTTAGTTGTCAATCGCCATATGACGGTAGAAGAAATCATTCAAACATCGGGCATTTTAAGTCTTTACCCAGAGATCGATCTTAGTAAAAACAAAGTTGGCGTCTTTAGCCGTAATGTAAAACTGGATGCGACGGTACGAGATCATGACCGAATTGAAATTTACCGTCCTTTGTTAGCCGATCCTAAAGACATTCGCCGTAAGCGTGCTGAGCAAGCCAAATTAGCCAGTTCAAGCGCGACTAAGAAAGCCTAGTCGTGGTTTGAGGTTGGGTTTGTGATCGCTCGGTGAGTGATTGTTCGCCTTAACGACTAAAAAGCCCATCCAGATTATGAACAACTGGATGGGCTTTTTGTATAGTAATCAGTCTGTTTCAGAACATCAGTGAGTTGCTTTAATTGAGGGTTTCAAAAAAGGTGTCGCTAGGCTGAAAATCACCAGACAGTTCAATCAGTTGACCTGCATCATTAAAGTTTACGATTAGGTTTTTTTGCACTGATGGATTGTGACCGGGAGTATGATGGTAGATGTAGTACCAAGTATTAGGAAAGCCATTTTCGATCAGCATCGGTGAACCTAAAACAAAACGGACTTGTTCTTTGGTCATGCCAAATTTGAGTTGTTCAACAGCTTGTTGCTCAACGTAATTTCCTTGGTTTATATCAATACGATACACCAAACGTTCTAAAACAGAGCAGCCGGATAACATCGTCACGGCAAGAGGGATGGCAACAAGCCATTTGGTTAACTGCATAGGTAATATTCTACTACTGGTAAGTGTCAAAACTAGGGTGATAATAAACAAGCCCAGAGCAGAAGTAAAAACTTCACGCCACTCTGAGCTTGTTCAGACTACAAATTTTGAATTAGGTTGCAAACCTTAGCAGAAAAAATGTTTTTATTAAGCTGCAATCAGTAATTCTTTGGCATTCGCTAAAGTCGATGGTGTGATTTGACTTCCACCGAGTAAGCGAGCGAGTTCAGCGATTCTTTGTTCTTCACTGAGTTTGACCATTTGCGTTTCGGTCTTGCCGCCTTTGGTCTGCTTGGCAACAAACAGTTGATGATGACCACAACCAGCGACCTGAGGTAGGTGAGTAACACAAAGGACTTGGGTCGATTCGCCTAACTTACGCAGCATTTTTCCAACCACCGCAGCGGTTGGCCCAGAAATACCGACATCGACTTCATCAAATATTAAGCTCGGAGTATCAATTTTTTGAGCGGTAATGACTTGAATCGCTAGCGAGATACGTGATAACTCACCTCCAGAGGCAACTTTGGCAATCGGTTGTAATGGTTGTCCTGGATTGGTTGAGACTAAAAACGTTACATGATCAAACCCAAGCGGAGAGGGTTGCCCTTGATGCTGAACCACATCAATTTTGAATTGCGCTTTTTCCATACTCAGTTCATGCATACTAAGACTGATCAGCTTATCTAACTCCTTGGCATAACGACTGCGTGATTTATGGAGCTTTTCTGCGCAGCTTGCAAAGGTTTGGTAGTGGACAGCGACGTCATTTTCCAGTTCTTGGATTTTTTCTTCTGAGCAATCAAGTAAGGCAATTTGCTGTAAAAGTGCCTGATGATGCTGATATAACTCTTCTGGCAGAACATGGTGCTTACGGGCGAGCGAGAGCACCCGAGAGTAACGCTCCTCAACGTAAGACATGCGTTCTGGGTCAACATCAATGTGATCCAAATAGGCGCGTAATTCGTTGTTGGTTTCTTCAAGTTGAATCATGGCTTCGTTGAGCATAGTCGGCAGCGTGTTCAACTGAGCGTCCATTTCGGCCAGTTCAATCAAGGTATGGCTGACGGTCTGCAATAAGTTCAACGCATTCACTTCTTCACTTTCATACAGTAAGTTAATCGCTTTTTGGCAGTTAATAGCCAGATCGCCACTGTTGGATAATCGTTTATGCTCTTGTTCTAATTCGATGAATTCTTCTTCACCTAGCGCCAGTTCATTGAGTTCTTTGATTTGATATTCAAGAAGCTGTAATTGAGCTTGGTTCTGTTGGCTGTTTTCACGTAACTGTTTTAAATGGTGGTTAACTTGACGCCACTGTTGATAGGCCAGTCGAGTTTGCTTGAGTAGATCAAGATGTCCGGCATATTGATCGAGCATAGCCAGTTGCAATTCGGGTTTCATCAGTTGCTGATGGGCGTGTTGACCGTGAATATTGATCAGCAGTTGGCCTAGCGATTTTAGTTGCGAAAGAGGGACTGGACTGCCGTTAATAAAGGCCCTTGAACGCCCATCTTTACTGATGATTCTACGCAAAATGCACTCTTTACCATCCAGTAAATCATTGTCTTCTAACCATCGTGTGGCGTGCAAATTGTTATCAAGAATAAAAGCGGCGCTGACTTCCGTCTTTTCTTCATCTTGACGCACCATGCTGGCTTCGGCTCGCCCTCCTAGGCATAAACTGAGAGCATCAATCGCAATGGATTTACCCGCACCCGTTTCACCGGTGATGGTGGTCATACCTTTAGACAGTTCAAGTTGCAGTGATTTTACAATCGCAAAATTATTTACACTAAGATGAGCCAGCATTTGTGCACCTGTATAATTAAACAATACTGTATATAGCAACAGTATATACTGTTTCTTTATACAGTAAAGTTGTCCAGGAGGAAAAATTTAACTCAGATCACGGCTGGTCAATGGTAAACATTAAAACAACTTACTTGACCAGCCTAATTTATTACGTAATACACGATAATAGCTGTAATCTTTGGGGTGAATCAGCCTGAGTACATTTGGGCTTTGGTAAATATGGACTTCATCACCGGGTGAAACAGGCAACGAAACCTGCCCGTCGCAGCTGACTTCTTGAATCCCTCGGTTATCTGGTGATACGACTAACTTAATGCGTCGATTGCCATCAACCACCAAAGGGCGACAGGATAAGGTATGTGGAAACATGGGGACTAAAGTAATCGCATTTAAACTGGGTGATAAAATCGGTCCGCCCCCTGATAATGAATAAGCGGTTGACCCAGTGGGCGTTGAGACAATTAAGCCATCAGAACGCTGTGAAAAGGCGAAGTTATCATCGATATACACCTCAAACTCGATCATATGTGCGATTTTCCCAGGGTGCAGGACCGCTTCATTGAGCGCTGCATTATGGCTTTTTACTTGGCCGTGACGATGAATTTCTGCTTCGAGTAGAAAACGGGTTTCTTCAATATAATCGCCAGCTAATACGGCCGTTAATTGCTCTTCAAAGTCATCCGGATTGAGATCGGTTAAAAAACCAAGGTTGCCACGGTTGACCCCAATCACCGATATATCAAAACGTGATAGCACGCGCGCGGCACCAAGCATGTTGCCATCTCCTCCGACCACGATGGCTAAATCAGCCACCTTACCAAGTTCGACTAAGCTGGCAAAATGCTCGCTAGGGATATCGGTTAAAATTTCACGCAAACGATCATCAATCAGTACTGACTTTCCCATCGAGGTGAGCCAAGAGTACAGTTCGTTATGTGTCTGAATTGCTTGTTTATTTCTTGGTTTACCTATGATCGCGATCACTGTAAATGGATTTTTCATACGTTTTCCAACTGAATTGGGCTTGAATCAGAATTCTTCATCCCCATAATAAGGGCAAGTGACGCTTTTATGCGAATGTTTGTGTCAAGAAACCAAGATAATGTGGTTCTTTTGCACAATCTTGATAGGAATTCTGGAGAGATCATGAGCCAAGAAGAGAAAAAAATCCAAGAAGAAGAACTGCAACAAGCAGTAGAAACCGAAGCTGACGTTGTGGGAACCGATGCCGATATTGATTGGAACCACGAGGTTGACTCAGAAGAAGGCCAAGAAACGAAAATTGCTCAATTAGAAGCGGCGTTACTGGCCAGTGAAGCTCGCGCTAAGGAAAATCATGAAGCGATGCTGCGTGCCTTGGCTGATGTCGAGAACATGCGCCGTCGCTCCGAGCAAGAAGTCGATAAAGCGCGCAAGTATGCTCTTGGCCGTTTTGTCGAAGAGTTACTGCCGGTGCTGGATAATATTGAGCGCGCGATTGACGCGGCAGATTGTGAAAACGAGGTGATTAAACCTTTCCTTGAAGGGGTTGAGCTAACGCATAAGAGTTTTGTCGATGCGGTGACGAAATTTGGCGTGTCGGTCATTAATCCTGAAGGTGAAACCTTTAATCCTGAGTTCCATCAAGCGATGTCGATTCAAGAGAGCGCTGATCATGCATCGAATACCGTGATGTTTGTGATGCAGAAAGGTTATGAACTCAACGGTCGCGTTGTTCGTCCGGCGATGGTGATGGTTGCTAAATAACGTCGTTGATTAACAACGGGTTATTGTTGTTGAAGCGAAGTCAGTTAGGCTTCGCTTCTTGTTTTTAGAGTGTGGGGTTATACCCAGTTATCGACGCTATGGCAGATAACTCGGTATATCGTCATTAAAAATTAGATTTTTTTACTATTCCCCCTTGAAATGCATGGGCTCGCCCTTATCTATGGGGCATAAGAGAAGCAAACATTCACGTTTTTGTTTGTGATCGGGGTTGAATCCCGATTCTCCACCCCCACATAAGGGGTATAGCAAAAAACGAACATAGAATTATTTTGGAGATAGCCTGATGGGTAGAATCATTGGTATTGACTTAGGTACGACAAACTCATGTGTTGCTGTATTAGACGGTAACAAACCTCGTGTGATTGAAAACGCAGAGGGCGAGCGTACAACCCCTTCTGTTATTGCTTACACAGATGGTGAAACCTTGGTTGGTCAGCCAGCCAAACGTCAAGCGGTAACCAACCCTGAAAATACGCTATTTGCAATCAAGCGTCTGATCGGTCGCCGTTTTGAAGATGAAGAAGTTCAGCGTGATATTGAAATCATGCCTTATAAAATTGTCCGTGCTGACAATGGCGATGCGTGGGTTGAAGCTCGTGGCCAAAAAATGGCGGCACCACAAGTCTCTGCTGAAGTTCTGAAAAAAATGAAGAAAACGGCGGAAGACTTTCTTGGTGAGAAAGTCACTGGCGCTGTCATTACTGTACCTGCTTATTTTAACGATGCACAACGTCAAGCGACTAAAGACGCTGGCCGTATTGCGGGTCTAGAAGTTAAACGTATCATTAACGAACCAACCGCAGCCGCTCTCGCGTATGGTCTAGATAAGCAAGGTGGCGATCGCGTTATCGCGGTTTATGACCTCGGTGGTGGTACTTTCGATATTTCTATCATCGAAATTGACGAAGTTGAAGGCGAGAAAACCTTTGAAGTATTAGCAACCAACGGTGATACCCACCTTGGTGGTGAAGACTTCGATAACCGTATGATCAACTACTTGGTGGATGAGTTCAAGAAAGAGCAAGGCATCAACCTGAAAAGTGATCCACTCGCGATGCAGCGTTTGAAAGAAGCGGCAGAAAAAGCGAAAATCGAACTGTCTTCTGCTCAACAAACTGACGTTAATCTGCCTTACATTACGGCTGATGCGACAGGTCCTAAACACATGAACATTAAAGTGACTCGTGCGAAACTTGAGTCATTAGTGGAAGACTTGGTACAACGCTCTCTTGAGCCATTAAAAGTTGCACTAGCGGATGCGGATTTGTCAGTAAAAGACATTACCGATGTTATCTTAGTAGGTGGTCAAACACGTATGCCAATGGTTCAGAAGAAAGTCGCTGAATTTTTTGGTAAAGAAGCTCGTAAAGACGTTAACCCAGATGAAGCGGTAGCCGTTGGCGCTGCAGTTCAAGGCGGTGTTCTTGCTGGTGAAGTGAAAGACGTTCTACTGCTTGACGTAACCCCTCTGTCTCTTGGTATTGAGACTATGGGTGGCGTAATGACTAAGTTGATTGAGAAAAATACGACCATTCCAACTAAAGCGAATCAAGTATTCTCAACAGCAGAAGATAACCAAAGTGCAGTAACGATTCATGTTCTACAAGGTGAGCGTAAGCAAGCGATGTATAACAAGTCGCTAGGTCAATTCAACCTAGAAGGCATTAATGCTGCGCCACGTGGTATGCCACAAATTGAAGTGACTTTCGATTTGGATGCTGACGGTATCTTGCATGTCTCTGCTAAAGATAAGCAAACCGGTAAAGAGCAAAACATCACTATCCAAGCGTCTGGTGGTTTGAGCGAAGCTGAAATCGAGAAAATGGTTCAAGAAGCGGAAGCAAACAAAGAAGCAGATAAGAAGTTTGAAGAGTTGGCAACCACTCGTAACCAAGCTGACCAAATGATCCACGCAACGCGTAAGCAAGTGGAAGAAGCGGGTGATGCGCTACCTGCTGATGAAAAAGAGAAAATTGAAGCGGCAATTAATGAGCTAGAAACAGCGAAGAAAGGCGAAGATAAAGCCGAGATCGATGCGAAAGTTCAAGCGCTGATGGCTGCTGCTCAAAAACTGATGGAAATTGCTCAGCAACAGGCTCAAGCACAAAATGCGGGCGCTGAACAGCAATCTACACAAGACGATGTTGTGGATGCTGAGTTTGAAGAAGTGAAAGACGACAAGAAATAAGCGTTCTTGACTCGGTAGCCTTGTCTACCGAGAGTCTGAAACGGTCTGATTGCGGGCGTTTGGGGGAACTCTAACGCCCGTAAATTTGTGGTGATATCCGTGTCTATAAAGATAAGGGAACCATCAATGATACCCTTAGCACCTTTATCTATATTGATACAAACACCGAGCGGTGAACCCGTTGGTAGTAATAATTGGTGATTTAAAACATGTCAAAACGTGATTTTTACGAAGTATTAGGCGTTAGCCGTGATGCCTCAGAGCGCGATATTAAAAAGGCCTATAAGCGCCTAGCAATGAAATTCCACCCCGATCGCAATCCGGGTGATGCCAGTGCTGCGGATAAGTTTAAAGAAGTAAAAGAAGCGTACGAAATTCTAACTGATCCGCAAAAGAAAGCGGCCTATGATCAATATGGTCATCGAGCTTTTGAACAAGGCGCTGGTGGCTTTGGCGGCGGCGGTTTTAGTGGTGGCGGTGCCGATTTTGGAGATATCTTCGGCGATGTCTTCGGTGATATTTTTGGCGGTGGTCGCCGTGGCGGTGGTGCTCCTCGTCCACAGCGTGGCGCAGATCTGCGTTACAATATGGAGTTGACCTTAGAAGAAGCGGTTCGTGGCTGCAGTAAAGAGATTGAGATCCCAACTCTGGTTCATTGTGACTCATGTGATGGATCCGGTGCCAAGAAAGGAACCTCAGCTCAAACCTGTGGAACGTGTCATGGTCACGGACAAGTGCAGATGCGTCAAGGCTTCTTTGCTGTTCAGCAGACCTGTCCTACCTGTCATGGTAAAGGCAAAATCATTAAAGATCCTTGTAATGTGTGTCATGGTCAAGGTCGCAAGCAGAAGACCAAAACCCTTAACGTCAAAATTCCTGCGGGAGTGGACACTGGGGATCGCATCCGTTTAGCTAACGAAGGTGAAGCGGGAGATATGGGCGCACCAGCCGGGGATTTATACGTACAAGTTCATGTTAAAGAACATCACATTTTTGAGCGTGATGGTAATAACTTGTACTGTGAAGTCCCGGTGAGTTTTGCTATGGCTGCTTTAGGTGGTGAAGTTGAAGTGCCGACACTCGATGGGCGAGTGAATCTTAAAGTACCAGAAGAAACTCAAACCGGACGTATGTTCCGCATGCGTGGTAAAGGTGTAAAGAGTGTTCGTGGTGGTGCCATCGGTGATTTAATTGTCAAATTGGTGGTGGAAACGCCGGTTAAACTCAGTGCTCGTCAAAAAGAGTTACTCCGTGAGCTTGAAGACTCTTGTGGTGGAGATGCGGCAAATAAGCATAAACCGAAATCAGAGGGCTTTTTCAACGGTGTTAAAAAGTTTTTTGACGATTTGACCAGTTAACTAGCGCTATTTTATGTAATAAGGCTGGAAAGATGGATTTCCAGCCTTAACTCCCTTTCTGAGCTATGTCACACGGTCCTCTATCGTTATCGGGATTCGTTCACTTCAGTTTTCCAACCTATTACTTTAGACATAGAGACTATGCTTGTTGGTAACAAGAAGAGAATTTATCCGTAGTTACGATAAATGTGAGATAAATCACCCTAAATCCGCTATAGTGCTCGGCTAATATTAAGAATCATCGGCTGTCTGTTTAAGGAACCCGTTAAATGTCATTTTTATCTCAAGGTTTTGCCCCTGAATTGGTTAAAGCGCTAACAGAATGTGGTTATGAAAAATTAACCCCGATTCAGCAACAAGCGATCCCCGAGGCTCGCAAAGGGCATGATATTTTTGCAACGGCACAAACCGGAACAGGCAAAACAGCCGCGTTTTCATTACCGGTTATCCAACGCTTATTAGATAGTGGTAAAAAACCTTCTCCGCATACCGCGCGAGCGTTGATCTTAGCGCCAACTCGTGAATTAGCCGCTCAAATTGCCCAAAATATTAAAGACTACGTTAAATATACTTCGCTGAGTGTTACCGCCGTTTACGGTGGCAATAAAATGTCTTCGCAAGTGCGTCAGCTCGAGAGTGGGGTTGATATTTTAGTGGCAACACCAGGCCGTTTAGAAGAGCATTTAAGTGAAGGTAATGTCTCGCTGGCCAATTTAGAGTTTTTAGTTTTTGATGAAGCGGATCGTATTTTAGACATGGGATTTATTAATCCGGTACGTAAGATCATGCTGGAAGTTGAAACGTCACCACAAATCATGATGTTCTCAGCGACGACGTCTGCTCAGCTCAATCAATTAGCGGGTGATATTTTACGCAAGCCTAAACGGATTAATGCCGATCGTGTTAATACGACAGCAAGTACGGTTGCGCATGTGGTTTACCCTGTTGATCAAGAACGTAAAACCGAATTACTTTCTGAGTTAATAGGCCGTAAAAACTGGCAGCAAGTTTTGGTGTTTGTGAATTACAAAGAAACCGCCAATCAAGTGGTTAAAGAGCTCAAATTAGATGGCATTAAAGCCGTGATCTGTCATGGTGATAAAGGACAAAGTGCCCGTCGCCGTGCATTGGATGAATTTAAAGAGGGCAAAGCCCGTGTGATGGTCGCTACGGATGTTGCTGCGCGTGGGCTCGATATTGTCGATCTGCCTCATGTCATTAACTATGATATGCCTTTTTTAGCAGAGGATTACGTGCATCGCATCGGTCGTACTGGCCGAGCGGGTAAGCAAGGTCATGCAGTATCGTTTGTCAGTCGTGAAGAAGAGTTAACGTTAATTCAGGTTGAGAATCTTATCCAGCAACGCATTCGCCGTGTCGAACAGCCTGGGTATGAGCCGAAAAAACGCGATGCTTACCTTGAAAAATTGCACACGAAAGCGGCTTTTAAAGATCGTCAAGGCCGTCGTAACAACCCTAATGAAGACAAGCCAGATCAAGCTTCTGCTGAACGTCGTTTATCAATGATGAACCGTTTAAAAAACCGCAACAAGTAATCGTACCATGATTGATAAAAAAGCTACTTTAGGTAGCTTTTTTGTTACTTGAAATACGCAAGACAACTGCGGTAGATTAAGGGGTCAATACCACGCTGTGGTTTCTCTTTTCTAACTCTCTCTTTTTCATTTGGATCGATCATGACGAGTGCGCTACTTTTGGCCTTTGTGCCGACGTTCTTTTTTGTCTCTATCACCCCTGGTATGTGTATGACATTAGCACTGAGCTTGGGGATGAGCATTGGTTATCGACGTACTTTATGGATGATGTTCGGTGAACTGATTGGTGTTGCTGTGGTGGCGATGGCGGCAGTATTGGGGATGGCATCCGTTATGCTCAATTATCCTTGGTTATTTGCGGTATTTAAAACATTGGGTGCGGCATATCTTGGTTATATCGGGGTTCAAATGTGGCGCTCAAAAGGTAAATTAGCGTTGAATCAAAATGTTGAAACCCCTATTGTTCGTAAAGATTGGGATTTGATTGTCCAAGGCTTTGTCACTGCGATTGCTAACCCCAAAGGGTGGGCATTTATGATTGCGCTATTGCCGCCTTTTATTAATAGCCAAGCTCCGATTGCACCGCAATTGTTCTGGTTGATTTCAATCATCATGATTTCGGAGTTTGTCTGTATGACGATTTACGCAACGGGCGGTAAAGGCTTGAAACATGCGTTAGGTCATACCAATAACGTTCGCTTGATGAACCGGATTTCGGCAACGCTAATGCTCGCAGTCGCAGTCTGGCTTTTGTTGGGGTAATCTTTGCTATAGCTGATCTACGCTTGGCTCGTCTCATTTACCAGCATGCCCGAGGCAGCGCTTCACCATTACTTTTCAGTTCTAATTGATCATATTGTTCTCCGCGACAGGTATCAGTGTTTTGTCCTCTTTGTAGCAGTGGCTTAGCGATGATGGTGTATTGCCTGTTATCATTAATAGATTTAATGGTAAGTTCAAATCGTTCATTATCGTAGTCACAAAATGAACATACGCTATTGTTGTCAAATATTTCGTCTATAGGATAGCCCTCACTATGGCGATAATTCTCTTCTAAATAGAGTTGTATTTTGGCCATATCAGCCATTACTTGGCGACGATGCCCCTCTTTCACATAGTGGCTGTAAGTTGGGTAAGCAATACTTGCCAGCACACCGACGATCACCACGGCAATCATTAATTCGATCAGTGTCATGCCGCTCATCTTTTTGTGCAATTCATTGCATTTATTTATTCGAATCATGTCCATTCGTTCTGTTAACCAATCCTTGCCTAGTGTTGATTACTGTTAATATCGAGGCAAGTTGATTTACGACTATCTCTATGTTTGCAAAGGATTTTGGGAAATGGTTCGCGGCTTTACTCTTTTAGAACTGTTAATTACGGTCAGTATTGTGACGCTGATGCTTGCCTTTGCTGCGCCGAGTTATCGTCAGGTAAATCAGCAAATTAAAATGACGGCACTGGCCAATGATTTACATGGCTTTTTTATGCAAGCCAAATCTGAGGCGGTGTTTCGTAATCAAGGGCTTTGGGTTCATATTGAAGGAATGCCATCAAGTACGGGAGAGTGGCAATTGCGGCTTTCTTCAGACGCTTTATTGCCAAGCAATGAAGAATCGAACATTTCAGTTTTTAGTGGCGCCCGATACCGTAATTTATCGGTAAACCATACCAGCTCCATTAACTCGGTGAGATTTGATCATGTCATGGGTAATCCGACTCAAAATGGCAGTATCACCATCAAAGCACACGTTGAAGATAGCCAAGGGATTAGGGTCATTTTGCACAATCGTGCCGGACGAATAAAAGTGTGCACCATAGAAGGAGACCAATATGGCTTTTCCAGTTGCTAAACACCAGCAAATTGGAGCGAGCTTGATTGAGTTTATGATTGCCAGTTTAGTTGGTGTGATGGCTTTAGCGATTATAGGTAGTGTCTTTATCTCTAATCAGCGCGTAGCGTTGCAGCGTAGTCAGGAAATTATGCTTCAGCAACAAATGAGCATGGTGATGCACCAATTGAAACGCGATGTGCTGCGTGCTGGATATAATTATTTAGACAGTTATTCATTGCAGTTTATCGATAAGCCCGATCTCATATCGGTGACAGATCACTCGATAGGTTATGTCTATTATATCCACAATCATTCAGCAGAAAAATTTAGCCATATTCTATATCGCTTAGATTCGAGTAGTTTGAAGTATTGTCAGGCTAATTATCTGATCCCACAGTCTACGGCGAGTATGACTCGTTGTTTTAACTTATTTGATCCTAAGCAGGTGCGAGTGACCCAATTTTCAGTCAAGCGTTTCCCTATTAACGGTCAGGCGGTACAAAGTGCAGTCATTTCGATTGATGTTAGTGCCTCTTTAGTTGCTAACCCTGAGGTGGCCCATTCGATGCAATTGCACATTACGCAAAGGAATTGGCAATCATGAAGCGTCATCAACAAGGCATCGCGACATTACTGATCACGGCGGTCTTGCTCTCAATTACCTTAGTGATAACCCTTGGCTCGTATAAAAATTTGTTTTATCAAATTAAGCGAGCGCAAAATGAAGTGAGTGCTCGGCAAAGTTATTGGTTAGCCGAAGGCGGCGTTGAATGTTTGTATGCTTATATCGCACAAGACCCGACTAGAACTACTGGTTTATTAAAACAAGTTCCCGGTGAAGCCAATAATTGTAAACAGCAACTTCAGCTCGATGAATTGCAACTCATACCATTAGAAAATGGCGTTTATCGTATCCATGCACGTCAAGGATACGCACAGGTGAATAAGCAGATTTATTCATACACGATAGGCACTGGCGCAATTCAAACCAATGCTAATCTGCGCCTAGTGGGGGATTTTGATATTCGACCAGAAGCGGTAGGAGAGGCTGATGAAAACGGCTTTTATGACTGTGTTGCGGTGCGTTATAAGTATCAAGTTGTATTTCATTCTGAAGCGAGTTCCCAACAATCAACGGAAACTGAATCAGAAAAGAATAAACCTAAATCAGAAAATGGCTTAAGAGTATCAGATGCTCAATCTAAGAATAACCCGCTGATGAAGTGTAAAGCAGAGAGCAAAACCTCAATAGCCCGTGGTCAAGGTAAAGATTTTAACACTCAAGACTCATCAGAATTTAAAGCCGATTTTGTGCAAGATACTAAATTTAAACCGTTTGAGTCGTATTTCGGCCTGACCTATAGCACAGAAAATTATCACAAAGTAAAAAGTCAGCATCATGTTATTACACTCAATGGCGCAGAATCTAAAGACTGTATCACGAAGTTGCATCAAGCATTTGCTACTTATAAAGACGTTTGGGTAGTAGGAGACTGCTTTATTCACGGTTCTTTTTTAGCACCCGATGGTCGCTCTTTAGTGGTAGAAAACGGTTTATTTGCTACCAATGGATCCCATGTATATGGTGGCGCATTTTTCCATATGATCAAGAATCCAGAGGTTTTATCGAATGATTGGCAACAAGCACCGTTTTACAATGAGATAAAGCACTTGTTAACGGATAACACGGTGTACGTTGATCGTGGTGCTTTTCGACCGGATGGCGGAATCGTGTTTGATGCTGACGGCATGGATGTGGTGATTCATGGGGCGCTTAATTTGCAGTTCCAATCGAATAAGGAATCACATCAGCGTTCGCAAACCATTTCATTACAACAGGGGAGCTGGCATGGTTATTAAACAAAGAGGCTTTAGCCTGATTGAAGTGATGATTGCTTTTGTGCTCATCGGCGTTGGTGCGTTAAGTTTGGTTAAGTTGCAAATCTTTGTTGAGCAGCGTGCAGATTTTGCGCAGCACAGCATTACTGCACTCAACCTTGCTGAGCAAAAATTAGAATGGTTTCGCACCCGCGGTGCTTCAGCCGCGACGGCGAGTTTAGTTGCGAGTTATCCTCATGACTTTGTTGATGGTGAGGATAGTCGTCATCCTCTCTACCTGTTGCAATGGAGCGTACCCTCAACCCAGTTGTCCGGTGCATTAAAAACCATCGTTGTTCAAGCCACTTGGAAAGACAGATATGGAAAAGATCAATCCGTCCAACTCAAAACGATGATTTCCCAACACAGCGAGTTTGATTAGAGGTTTTATTGCTTCGGGTTTATACAGATCCAATCAAGATATCTCTGCATTATCTACCCTTCTTATTTGAAGCTGCAGCGGTGTTGGCTACTACGTTTTTTCACCCCAATTGCATAGTTTGCCTATCCTCATGGGGATTCACTCACTTGCCGCCTACCTGTAACTCCAAGTCGTTTGGGTATCGACGTTACGATTTATCGCTAGCTTTATAGGTTGATCACTCAATTGTAAAGAGTGTTGTGGGTAGTTTGTTGATGCAATGTTGCTTTTATATAGCAAGGTTGGGCAAAGTGTCTCTGGATGTTTCAGTTGGTTTGGAATTTTGTGCTTCGCCTTGGCTTGTTTTATAGAATCTCATCATGGGCTATGACTCACAATAATTGAGCGCAGATATCGATAGGATGACGTCAATAAGATCAATCTATCAAAATGCACACTGTGACTCTAATTAATAAGCTATCTCCCTAAACACTTTGGTGTGCCCAGTTAGTGACGAACGAAGATCCATGAATAGGATTGGAAAGAGTTTTACCTCGTCATTAGTCAGGAAGGGGATAGGCACAACATGAACTAGGAACTACGGATGAGTAATCAAGCGGTAAACTCAGCACCTACGCAACCATTGAGTCGTATGGATCGTTTTTTAAATTTAATTGAGCGGGTGGGCAATAAAATCCCAGATCCTGCGATACTTTTTTTCTGGGCTCTCATTATCGTTTGGGTCGCTTCAGCTTTACTATCGCAGGCAAGCTTCGATTTAATCAATCCTCGTACTGGCGAAGCGCTGCAAGTGAATAATTTATTAACGGGCACCGAGCTAGCTAACTTTTTGGCCAATATGGTCACCACTTTCACCAGTTTTGCTCCATTAGGCATTGTACTTGTAGCGATGCTTGGTGTCGGTGTTGCTGATTCTTCCGGTTTTATCACCACTGGCTTGAAAAAAATGCTCAATTTTACTCCGGCGCAGTTATTAACGCCGATGTTAATTCTGGTGGCAATCGTCTCTCATACTGCGGCGGATGCTGGTTATGTGCTGGTTATTCCATTAGGCGGCATTATTTTTCATGCGGCGGGGCGTCATCCACTGGCTGGTATTGCGGCGGCCTTTGCTGGGGTATCAGGTGGTTTTGCCGCGAACTTCGTGCCTTCAGGAATTGATCCGCTACTCGCGGGCTTTACCCAAACCGCGGCTCAAGTGCTGGATCCAACTTATCAAGTGAACCCGCTTTCAAATATATTCTTTACCGGATTATCGTCAATGCTGATTGTCGGTATTGGTTGGTATGTCACGGAAAAAATCATCGAACCTCGCCTCAATAGTATACCGATTGACGAAGATGCAGAAACTGCCCCTGATTTAGGTTCATTTTCCGCCATTGAGTCTAAAGCGTTTCGTTATGCTGGTGGCGCAATGCTGCTTGGTATTGGTTTACTGGTTGCCGCACTATGGCCAGAAACATCGGTGCTACGTTCCCCTGAAGGAGAATTGACCGCTTTTTCTGCGCCCGTGATGCGCTCTATTGTCCCTTTGATTTTCATCTTATTTATTATTCCCGGCATTGTTTACGGACGAGTTTCAGGAACGTTTAAAACCAATAATGATGTGATTAAAGCCATGTCCGCCACTATGTCGACCATGGGGGCGTACATCGTGATGGCGTTTTTTTGTGCGCAATTTTTGGCGGCCTTTAGCCAATCAAACATCGGTACTATGCTGGCGCTGTATGGCGCGGAAGGGCTAAAAGCGATGAACTTACCCGGACAAGCAACCATTGTCGGGATGATTTTATTGACTGCGATGGTTAACTTGTTGATAGGCTCCGCGTCTGCAAAATGGGCATTAATTGGTCCAATTTTAGTGCCGATGTTGATGGCGGTTGGCATTTCCCCTGAACTGTCGCAAGCGGCGTATCGGGTGGGGGATTCGGTGTCGAATATCATTTCACCTTTGATGGTCTTCTTCCCATTGGTGGTGGTGTATTGCCAGCGCTATGTGAAGGGGGCGGGTATTGGTACTCTGGCGTCATTAATGATACCGTACTCCATTGCCATGTTGATTGGCTGGACGGTTTTCCTTTTAGCCTATTGGGCACTGGGTATTCCTCTGGGTATTCAAGCGCCTTATACCTACTCTTTATAAGTCAATTGATAGCTGAAGGTTTGCTGTTTCGGCCATGAATAAGAGTAAATGATAATTAAAGCCTGCTGATATAGCAGGCTTTTTTACTATTGTTTAAGCAGGGATGGGAGATGAGTATCAGTCATGGATACCCGTTCAGTCGTTAACTAGCCTTTAAGATACTGTTCGTGAAACTCAAGATGATCGTTGATAAAACTCTGAATAAAGTAGTAGCTATGATCGTAACCAGCATGCAGGCGAAGGGTAAAATTTAACTCATTATTAATGGCTACGGCTTGTAAGGTTTCTGGTTTTAATTGTTCTTTTAAAAAGGGATCCGCTTCCCCTTGATCAACTAAGATAGGCAATGAAGTGCTTTGACGCTTAAGTAACGCAACGGCATCATAGTCTTGCCACGTTAGTTGATCCTCGCCAAGGTAGTGTCGAAACGCTTTTTGTCCCCAAGGACAATCACTGGGATGACAAATCGGACTCAATGCCGAAATAGAGCAATAGCGCTGCGGATTTTTAATGCCGATGGTTAAAGCGCCATGCCCTCCCATGCTATGTCCGGCGATAGATCGACGTTGATTCACCGGAAAGTGCTGCTCGATCAGTGCTGGTAGCTCATCAACAATATAGCTGTACATTTGATAATGCTGCTTCCACGGTTCTTGAGTGGCATTAACGTAAAACCCAGCCCCCAGTCCTAAATCGTAAGCACCTTGTGGATCATCCGCGACAGACTCACCTCGCGGACTAGTATCTGCCGCAACAATAGCAATACCAAGTTCAGCCGCTTTACGAAAAGCGGCGGCTTTTTGCATAAAGTTTTCATCACTGCACGTTAGCCCTGAAAGCCAGTACAACACCGGAACCGGAGTTTGAGGTGAAGCTTGTGGCGGCAGGTAAATCGCAAAACGCATCTCACAATTTAGTACCGATGAGGTATGTTGATACTGTTTATGCCAACCAGAAAATACTTTGGATTGACTGAGAGGGGTAAGGCTCATGAATACGGCTCCTAATTAGCGATGACTTAATGTCGCCAACGGAATGGCGACGACTAAGATTAAGCGGACGGTTGAGAGTGAAAATGCACCACGGAACGAATGCTTTCTCCGGAATGCATTAATTCAAAAGCTTCGTTGATCTTATCTAATGGCATGGTATGGGTAATAAATTCTTGTAAGCCAAATTCTCCGGCTAAGTATTGTTCGACGATAGCCGGTAATTGTGAGCGTCCTTTGACGCCGCCAAACGCACTGCCTCGCCATACTCGACCTGTTACTAACTGAAACGGACGTGTTGCGATCTCTTGCCCTGCACCCGCCACGCCAATGATCACTGATTCTCCCCAACCTTTATGGCAGCACTCTAAAGCTTGACGCATGACATTGACATTACCAATACACTCAAATGAGAAATCAACCCCGCCATCAGTCATTTCGACGATCACTTCCTGAATCGGTTTGGAAAACTGTTGCGGATTAATGCAGTCGGTCGCACCCAATTGCTGTGCTAAGGCAAACTTTTTCTCATTAATATCAATACCAATGATTCGACTGGCTCCTGCCATTCGAGCGCCAATAATCGCGGATAATCCGATCCCGCCAAGGCCAAAAATAGCGACGGTATCTCCTTGTTGAACTTTAGCCGTATTCAATACCGCGCCCATACCGGTTGTTACACCGCAGCCGAGTAGACACACTTCTTCCAATGGTGCTTGTTTATTGACTTTGGCAAGCGAGATTTCAGGCAGTACGGTGTATTCAGAAAAGGTAGAGCAGCCCATATAGTGGTAAATCGGTTGCCCATCTTTATAAAAGCGAGTCGTCCCATCGGGCATTAATCCTTTACCTTGTGTTGCGCGTACCGCTTGGCATAAGTTGGTTTTCCCTGAAGTACAGAATTTGCATTCGCCACATTCGGCAGTGTAGAGCGGGATCACGTGATCACCGACTTCTACGCTAGTCACACCTTCACCGACCATTTCGACAATTCCGCCTCCTTCATGGCCAAGAATAGTCGGAAAAACCCCTTCTGGGTCTTCACCGGAAAGGGTAAAAGCATCGGTATGACAAACACCAGTGGCAACAATTCGTACCAATACTTCGCCTTTACGAGGCAGCATCACATCGACTTCTTCGATGCTCAGTGGTTGATTCGGGCCCCAAGCAATGGCGGCGCGTGATTTGATAAATTTATCTTGTGACATAATCTATTCCTTGCGATATACCCTTCCTACTTGAAGCGTCAGCGGTGTTGGCTACGTTCGTTCACCCCAATCACATAGTTTGCCTATGCTCATGGGGATTCACTCACTTGCCGCCTACCTGCAACTTCAAGTCGTTTGGTTATAGAGAAAAAGCTCAATGGTGAGATAGGGATTCAAGTGGTCACCACGAACTTAAGCCGTTAGGGGAGCCTTGCAGCTCACAACAAGGTCAGTATAGTGCTTTATTTTATTGCTATAATTAGCTCAAAATATGAATGACTTTTACAAATAAGTAATAATGGAGTGGTATGGCAAGTTGGGAAGGCGTGAATGAATTTGTGGCGGTGGCAGAGGTTGGCAGTTTTACTCAGGCGGCTGAGCGTTTGCACACCTCAGTCGCTAACATCAGTCGGCGGGTATTACAACTTGAGGAGAGGTTAGGGATAAAACTCTTGCTCAGGACGACACGTAAAGTCTCGTTAACGGAAGCGGGAATGCTGTATTACCAACAATGTAAAGTGTTGGTTGATGGTTTACTTCAGGCTGAGCAAGCGATAACGCAGATCCAACATACCCCAAGTGGCAAAATTAAAGTGACGGCTCCGGTGACGTATGGGGAGCAAAAAATAGCACCACTATTGCATGATTTTTTACTGCTTTATCCGCAGCTTGAGTTGGAGTTGGTGTTAACCAATCAGAAATTAGATTTGATTGATCAAGGGATTGATTTAGCGATACGTTTAGGGCAATTGGAGGATTCCAGTTTTATCGCTCGTAAACTCAGTGATCGTCGTTTATATGTCTGTGCCAGTGAGGACTATTTAGCGCAATACGGTACCCCCTATGCGTTATCTGAATTAACGCGTCACTCTTGTTTGATTGGTACTCACGATCATTGGCGTTTTAAGGAACATCAACAATCCAGAAGCATCAAAGTGAGTGGGCGGATCCGCTGTAGTAGTGGCATGGTACTGCTGGATGCTGCCTTGAAAGGTATGGGGCTGGCACAGTTACCCGATTATTATGTCACGGAACCTTTAGCTCAGGGCCGTTTAGTCGAGGTGTTAGCGACTTTTCGAGATGATCGTGAAGGAGTATGGGCGCTGTATCCACAAAATCGCCACTTATCGACTAAGGTTCGTCTGTTGGTTGACCATCTAACTCAGCATTTATCGCTTTAAGCTTACCGGATAAAGCGGTTAACGATATACTTTCTATCCCCCGCGACTTGAAGCGACAGCGGTGGTGGCCACGTTCTCACATCGTTTATCTATATGGATGGCGACTCACGTACCCTAACGCCAGGTTGTTGAGGTATATCATTTGTGTAAGAGGTTTTTATGAGCGACAGTCCTTCTTTGTTTTCCCAACAAGATGAAGTCTTTATGCGTCGTGCGATAGCGCTTGCTGCCAAGGCCGAAGCGGAAGGCGAGGTACCCGTTGGGGCGGTATTAGTCAAAGATGGTCAAGTGATCGCTGAGGGTTGGAATCGCTCGATTGGTGGGCATGATGCGACGGCTCATGCTGAGATCCAAGTGTTGCGTCAAGCTGGACAAGCGTTACAAAACTATCGTCTATTAGATACCACTTTATATGTCACCTTAGAACCATGTCCAATGTGTGCTGGCGCTTTGTTACACAGCCGAGTTGCACGGATTGTTTACGGCGCGCCAGATCTCAAAGCGGGAGCCGCAGGAACGGTGCTGAATTTGTTTGCGAGTCAAGCGGCTTACCATTACGCGATCATTGAAAAGGGGTTATTAGAAGAGCAATGCCGTACTCAACTGCAAGCTTTTTTCAAACGTCGTCGGCAAGAAATTAAAGCTCAAAAAGAGCAACAAAAACAAAGGTAAGATAAAAATAGTGATGGGATGTGTTTCTGAGAAGGAGGCTGGCAAACATCTACAGCCTGATTGAGTCTTTGTGTAGATGTT
The DNA here is from genome assembly GCF_009904895.1 of Vibrio sp. V31_P5A7T61. Lineage (NCBI taxonomy): Bacteria > Pseudomonadati > Pseudomonadota > Gammaproteobacteria > Vibrionales > Vibrionaceae > Vibrio > Vibrio sp. V31_P5A7T61. The sequence goes on along the minus strand of NZ_WXWI01000033.1, from coordinate 80,599 downwards.
TGCTGATATCCGATCAGTCTATCAGTTGCACGAAGGCACGATGACGTGCGAGCACTTTCTTCTTTGTGTTCGCCAGCATGCGACGGCGACGATTGGCTGATACTGCTTTGTTCAGGAGTTTTGATTGACGTTTTCGTTTCAACATAAACACCCTCCTATTATTATAAAAAATAATTAAACTTATCGATCCCTTACCACTGGAAGTTGCAGCCATGCGGATGGACTTTTTCATGGAGGCTGTAACTAGAAATAGTTAGGGGGGATTCACTCACTTTCCGCCTACCTGCAACCTCAAGTCGTTTGGGTATAGCAAGGTAGAAGTAAAGTGTATCAATACTTTATTACCGTTAAATTTCACACTAGATATTTATGATTTTTAAGTATAAAAATCAAGATATTTTATTAGCGAACACCGAATTTTGTTGGGTAGATGATGAGACCGGTCGCTGTTCGCTAATCAGGATTTACTCGACGTCGACGTGATGGTCATTACTCTCATCCGCGCTCTCTTCTGGCTCGATAGTAATCACTAACAAGTCATCGATTCCGAGATCGGTATCGTTGCTGTGATGTGGATCCATATGGCCGATAATACTTTGATAATAGCGACGGATGTTTTCAACATAAGCGCGAGCTTCATCTCCACGAGCATAACCATAACGCGTTTGCGAGAAATAGCGTTGTTGACGCAAAAGAGGAAGACGATCTTTAACATCGGCCCAAGCATCCGGCGACCCACCTTGTTGGCGAGTTAGGCGGCGAGCATCCATCATATGCCCATAGCCAATATTATACGAAGCCAATGCAAACCAGATTTTTTCATGCTGCGGAACACTGTCTGGAATGCGTGCAACCATTCTGCGTAGATACTCGACACCACCTTGAATCGATTGCTCTGCATCGAGTCGATTGGTCACTCCGACACTGCGCGCCGTTGGTAAGGTGAGCATCATCATTCCGCGAACGCCGGTTGGCGAGCGAGCAATCGGATTCCAGTGTGACTCTTGATAAGCCACCGCAGCAATTAAACGCCAGTCAAATTCTTCTGAATATTTTTGAAACAGCGGTGCCCATTTAGGTAAGCGAGTTTCCAAAGCACGGATAAAGGCGCGAGTATCCACATAGTCAAAGTTACCAACATGACCAATGTATTTCTCTTCTAAAGAGGCTAAGCTTCCAGATTGTTTGAGATTACCGAAAAACTCAATCATTAACGCATATAAGCTTTCATCATCTGAACGCCGCATAAACCACGAAATAGGCTGGTCTTCGGTCATTTCAAAGGCCATCGCGATATCTGGATAAATACGTTGTGAGAGTGAAATTTCTACTGAGTCTGCCATGGTAAACAGCAGCTCACCTTTAGAGACCTGTTTCAATAGCTCACTCACATCACTATCATTATCAATCACGTATTGAAAATCAGGATAACGCTCGGCAACGCTGGCTAATGTCGTAGTAAAATGAGAGTCGTTGACGATTTTAAAAATAGGCTGCTGATCATTATTTGCCAACAGTTCATCTTGTCTGGCGATTAACTGATTAATGTTACGAGGTCGCCATTGGCCAGGTTTATACACCACCTGTTGCGATACATAGTAATAGGCTGGCCCAGCGCGATACTCTTTTAAGCGCTGTTCTGATTGACTTAACCCAGCAGCAATAATATCTATCTCGCCATTTTTTAACGCTGGAAAGAGACTCGATGTACGATAGGCCGGTTTCATTTCTAACCGTACCCCTAGTTCACGAGCAAACTCTCTTGCTAATTCATAATCAAGACCCGCGGGACCATCTGGGCCAATGAAATAGGACAGCTGATTATTCAACGTACCGACTCGTAATACGCCTCTCTCGCGGATTTTTTCTAGCTCACTTTTCGGCTCAGAGTCAATTTGGCAGCCGCTGAGAACGAGCAGGGTTAATGCTAGCCATAGCGCACGATAGAAAAACGTGAAAGAAAATGGGGTCATTGATTAGCGATCTCTTACATCCGGTATGTCTTTATACCAAACCCGAGGCGTTGAAGGCAAAGTTTATACACCATCGCTCAGGAATAGGAACTTAGCGACCTTATTTTTCTGAGCTTCTTGAACAACCTTGTCGAGCGAGCAATGAGGGCTGGTGCAAAATATACGAAAAAATGGCGCAAACGGTTGCTTTTAGTGTTACGTCACAAAAAGAAATCCTCTATAATGCCCTCGCAATAATGAGTCGACATTGGTATTTGTTTATTAATTCATACATAACTATTTGTAATGTAATGAACTTATTCCAATTTCATCTTAATCACTTGTATATAGAGACCTAAGCTCATGAGAATTTTGCGTGGCTCCCCAGCGCTTTCTGAATTTCGCATTCAAAAACTGCTCGAAACGTGTCGTCAACAAGACCTACCAGTTACTGGTATCTATGCTGAGTTTATGCATTTTGCTGATCTTAATGCTGAGCTCGACAGCGCTGAACAGAGTAAATTGCAACAATTACTCACTTACGGCCCAACGATTCAAGAGCACCAACCACAAGGTTTACTGTTGCTAGTCACGCCGCGTCCCGGCACCATCTCTCCTTGGTCTTCTAAAGCCAGTGACATTGCTCATAATTGCGGCTTAGGCAAAATTAAGCGCTTAGAGCGTGGCACGGCTTATTATATTGATAGTCAGAGCCCACTGACTGAGGCTCAAAAAACCGAACTAAGTCAATTACTTCATGATCGGATGATGGAAGTGGTATTCAGTGATTTAGAGTCGGCGAGTGCCTTGTTTACTGTCGCCGAACCTGCACCATTGTTACCAGTTGATATCCTCACCGGCGGCCGCGCTGCGCTTGAACAAGCAAACGTTTCCCTTGGTTTGGCATTAGCCGACGATGAAATTGACTACTTAGTCGAGAGTTTTACTCGTTTAGGTCGTAACCCTAATGACATTGAGTTAATGATGTTTGCGCAAGCTAACTCTGAGCATTGTCGCCATAAAATCTTTAATGCCGATTGGACGATTGATGGCGTAGAGCAGAAAAAATCGCTGTTTAAGATGATCAAAAATACCTTTGAAGTTACCCCTGATCACGTCCTTTCTGCTTATAAAGATAACGCTGCCGTTATGACCGGTTCTAAAGTCGGCCGTTTCTTCCCGGATCCCGATTCTCGTCAATACACTTATCATCATGAAGATGCCCATATCTTAATGAAGGTAGAAACGCATAATCACCCAACGGCTATTTCACCATGGCCCGGTGCGGCAACGGGTTCGGGCGGTGAGATCCGTGATGAAGGCGCAACCGGTATCGGTGGTAAACCGAAGGCTGGATTAGTCGGTTTCAGCGTGTCTAACCTACGTATTCCTGGGTTTGTTCAACCGTGGGAAAGTGATTTTGGTAAGCCAAGTCGGATTGTCACCGCGTTAGACATTATGCTCGAAGGTCCACTAGGCGGCGCGGCGTTTAATAATGAGTTTGGTCGTCCTAACTTATTGGGTTATTTCCGAACCTATGAAGAGCAAGTGATCTCTCATGCGGGAGAAGAGGTTCGCGGCTATCATAAACCGATTATGATCGCTGGTGGGATGGGCAATATTCGCGCAGATCATGTGCAGAAAAAAGTGATCCCTGTTGGTGCGCAGTTAATTGTGCTGGGTGGCCCAGCGATGAATATTGGACTTGGTGGTGGTGCGGCATCGTCGATGGCATCGGGTCAATCAGCAGAAGATTTGGATTTTGCTTCTGTACAACGTGAAAATCCGGAAATGGAACGTCGCTGCCAAGAGGTTATCGACCGCTGTTGGCAAATGGGTGACGCTAACCCGATTGCCTTTATTCATGATGTTGGGGCGGGTGGTATTTCTAATGCCCTTCCTGAGTTAGTCAATGATGGTGATCGCGGCGGTAAATTCCAACTCCGTGATGTGCCCAACGATGAACCGGACATGAGTCCACTAGAAATCTGGTGTAATGAATCTCAAGAACGTTATGTGCTAGCGGTTGCTCCAGAAAACATGCCAGTGTTTGAAGCGATTTGTAAACGTGAACGCGCCCCTTATGCGGTGGTTGGCGAAGCGACTCAAGAGCGCCATTTAACCCTTGAAGATAGCCATTTCGATAATACGCCGATTGATATGCCGATGGATATTTTGCTGGGTAAGCCACCGAAAATGCATCGTCAAGCCACTACGCAACAAGTACAAAGTCCGGCGTTAGACCGCTCTAATATTGAGATGAATGACGCTATTGATCGCGTCCTACGCTTGCCAGCCGTGGCCGAAAAAACCTTCTTAATTACCATTGGTGACCGCTCGGTAACTGGATTAGTGGCACGTGATCAGATGGTTGGGCCTTGGCAGGTGCCAGTAGCGAACTGTGCGGTAACCGCGGCCAGTTACGACACTTATCATGGCGAAGCGATGTCAATGGGCGAGCGTACGCCAGTTGCGTTGCTCGATTTTGCTGCTTCAGCACGCTTGGCGGTTGGTGAAGCGATCACCAACATTGCCGCCACGCATATTGGTGATATTAAACATATCAAGCTGTCTGCCAACTGGATGTCGCCAGCAGGGCACCCCGGTGAAGATGCCGGGCTTTATGCTGCAGTGAAAGCAGTTGGTGAAGAGCTTTGTCCGGCATTAGGGTTAACCATTCCCGTCGGTAAAGACTCCATGTCAATGAAAACCCAATGGCAAGATGATCAAGGGCAATCTCAATCGGTGACGTCACCATTATCACTGGTGATTACCGCTTTTGCTCGGGTGGAAGATGTGCGCAAAACCATCACTCCTCAGTTGAGAACCGATAAAGGTGAAACAAGCTTAGTTCTGATTGATTTGGGTAATGGTAAAAATCGCCTTGGTGCAACAGCGCTGGCTCAAGTTTATAAACAGTTAGGCGATAAGCCAGCAGATGTTGATAACGCTGCGCAGTTAAAAGGTTTTTATAACGCGGTTCAAACGCTGGTCGCCCAGCAACAAGTGCTCGCTTATCACGATAAGGGTGATGGTGGTTTACTGGTTACGTTAGCAGAAATGGCCTTTGCTGGGCATTGTGGGATTGACGCTAATATTGCACCATTGGGCGATGACCACTTAGCGATTCTGTTTAATGAAGAGCTTGGCGCTGTATTGCAGGTGCGCAACGAGGCGCTGACTTCAGTACTGGCTACCTTAGCGAATCATGGATTACAAGCCTGTTGCCATGTGATTGGTACTGTAACGAACTCGGATACGTTACGTATTACTTCAAATCAGCAAGTTGTGGTTGAACGTAACCGCACCCAGCTACGCACTATTTGGGCAGAAATGACCCATAAAATGCAGGCATTGCGCGATAACCCACGCTGCGCTGATCAAGAGTTTGCGGCTAAGCAAGATAACCTTGATCCGGGCTTGAATGCTCAGTTAACGTTTGATGTCCAGCAAGATATTGCCGCGCCGTATATTGCTAAGGGAAGCAAACCCAATATGGCTATCTTGCGTGAGCAAGGGGTCAACTCACACGTGGAAATGGCTGCTGCCTTCGATCGCGCTGGCTTTAATGCCGTCGATATTCACATGAGTGATATTTTAACGGGGCAAGTCGCTCTTGATGAGTACCATGGTTTGGTCGCTTGTGGCGGTTTCTCTTACGGAGATGTGCTCGGTGCTGGTGAGGGATGGGCGAAATCGGTCTTATTTAACCCCCAAGCTCGTGAGCAATTTGAGCGCTTTTTCCAACGCCAAGATACCTTTTCATTAGGGGTATGTAACGGTTGTCAAATGCTGTCTAATTTAAAAAGCTTGATCCCGGGTGCTGAGTTATGGCCACGGTTTGTGCGCAATGAATCTGAGCGTTTTGAAGCGCGCTTTAGTTTGGTGGAAATTCAACCGTCGCCGTCACTGTTTTTTAATCAGATGGCTGGTTCACGGATGCCGATTGCCGTTTCTCACGGTGAAGGCCGAGTGGAAGTGCGTGATAGCCGTCATTTAGACGCGATAGAGCAATCTGGTACGGTGGCGCTGCGTTTTGTGGATAACCATGGTCAAGCGACTCAACAATACCCGAACAACCCGAATGGCTCGCCAAATGCGATTACTGGCTTAACGACCCAAGATGGCCGAGTGACGATCATGATGCCGCATCCTGAGCGAGTATTCCGTACGGTTGCCAACTCATGGCATCCTGATCATTGGGGAGAAAATGGTCCTTGGATGCGTATGTTCCAAAATGCGCGTAAAAACCTCGGTTAAGTTTACTTTTTAATGGAGCGATGCTCGCGCTCTAATACCCCATCAAGCCGCGGTTCGTCTGCGGCTTGATGCTATCGGTTGAGCGTAAAATTTTGCAAAAAAAGCGGAAAAATAGTGAAATTTGTGCTCTAATGCCGCGCTTACCAAGGGATGGTGTTCAACATATTCAGCGGCTAAGCCAGTCGGCTCTAAGCGCGATTAACGTTGATGAGTAATCCCTTCTTCTTCCCTTAGGAAAATGAAAATGTCAGACAGTAAAAAATTCACGATTAAAGTGACCGAAAAGAATAATGGTTGGGCGGCAGAAATTGTTCGTCAAGTTACCTCCCGTCGCACCGTCGTTTCAAAGCGCGAAATGGGTTTTGAGAGCGAAGCACAGGCACAAGCTTGGGCTGAAAAAGAGTTGATTGGTTTTATTGAAAGCCAAGCTAAGCGTAATGAGCGCAAAGCCGTTGCAAGAAAAGAAAAACAAGAGAAACAAGAGAAACAAGACTAACGCGTTTCGTTTCGTCGACTTGTTGGATGATAAAAAACCCACTTCAATTTGTGGGTTTTTTACATTTATGGCCCATACCATCTTGTCTATCAAGTCGAGCTATGCGTATTAGCGAAACTGACCAACCTCAGGTAAAAACTCAAACCCCGCATTGGCCAAGCGTGCTTCTAATGCCTGACGATCGATAGCAAAATGATCACTCAACTTATCAAGGTCACCAGCAAACTCATCGCGCAGCTTCATATTAACGATACTCATCAGCATGATGGGATCCATATTCGCAAAATTGTCGAGCATCATGCTTAGTCCTCAAAATCAGAAATGAGCAAATTGGCAGCAGCGAAAGCGGCTTTTTCTTGAGTGTCTTTAGGCAGAGTCGGATCGGCAGCAATATCATTTAAGGTTTTTACTGCGCAGGAGATAGCTTTAGGGATATAGCCTTGATCGCCACTGCCAATTTGTGCGTACAGCTCGCGGACTAAATCACAACAATCGTAAACTCGCATCTGGGTTTCCTATTGATAGATGATAACGGCTCGCAATGATACACAGGGTATGTTCAGAAAACAAAATCATTCTCTCGTTTCCGACTTGAAGCGATAAGGGCTCTATACATTAATGGTGAATAGATAGTCTTGGAACCCACATGGGATAGAACTGATTTTTGCCGTTTTTAAGGTGGAGCTTTTAAGCAGCATCGATAAAAAAGGCTGCCATTCAGCAGCCTTCATTGAGAATGAGTGATGGATGATCATCCACTCACATCGCTTATCTATCGCCCAATTGCTCGTGAATAAAGCTCACCATATTGGCCATGGGGACGGCAGATTTTTCACCACTGCGACGATGTTTATACTCAAAGTTGCCTTCATCCATGCTGCGATCACCGATGATGATCGTATACGGAATACCGATCAGTTCCATATCCGAGAACATCACGCCTGGGCGCTCTTTACGATCGTCAAACAAGACTTCAATACCGGCTGCGGTTAATTCCGCATAGAGTGTTTCCGCCGCTTGTTGAACTCGCTCAGATTTGTGCATGTTCATTGGTACAATCGCGACTTGGAAAGGGGCGAGTGCATCTGGCCAGATAATGCCGTACTTATCATGGTTTTGCTCGATGGCTGAAGCCACAACACGAGAAACCCCAATCCCATAACAACCCATTTCTAAAATAGTGTGTTTACCATTGGAATCGAGTACGCCACAGTTCATCTTTTCCGAGTAGTTAGTCCCTAGCTGGAAGATATGACCCACTTCGATACCGCGTTTCAGCATCAAGGTTCCTTTACCGCATGGGCTTGGGTCGCCTTCAACGACGTTACGCAGATCTTCCACTTTCGCTAGCTCAACATCACGGCCCCAGTTAATACCGAAGTAGTGTTTGCCGTCAATATTGGCACCCGCGCCAAAGTCACTCATCACCGCTACAGTGCGATCAACGATAAATGGTAGCTGAAGGCCGACTGGTCCAAGAGAACCAGGACCTGCACCAATCAGCGCGCGAATTTCTTCTTCGCTGGCCATTTCTAATGGAGCGGCAACTTCAGCGAGTTTCTCTGCTTTGATTTCATTGAGTTCATGATCACCACGGATGATCAGTGCCACGATAGGGGCATCGATCTCATCAGAGGCTTTGACAAACAGTGTTTTAACGGTTTTCTCGATCGGTAGACCGTGCTGCTCAACCAATTCAGCGATGGTTTTTGCGTTTGGTGTATCAACCAGCGTCATTTCTTGGGTTGGAGCTGGGCGCTCGATTGCTGGCGCTACCGCTTCCGCTTTTTCAATGTTGGCTGCGTAATCTGACTCAGTAGAGAAAGCAATAATGTCCTCACCACTTTCAGCCAGCACGTGGAATTCATGCGAACCGTTACCACCAATCGCACCGGTATCGGCTAATACGGGACGGTAATCCAGCCCCATACGATCGAAGGCTTTACAGTAAGCGTCGTGCATCGCTTGGTACGATTTTTCTAGACCATCTTTGTCGATATCAAAGCTGTAAGCATCCATCATACAAAATTCACGGGCACGCATCACACCAAAACGAGGGCGGCGTTCATCACGGAATTTGGTTTGAATTTGGTACAGGTTCAACGGCAGTTGCTTGTAAGAGCTGACCTCGTTACGAACGAGGCTGGTTATTACTTCTTCAGCCGTTGGGCTAAGAACAAACGGACGAGTATGGCGGTCAGTAAAGCGAAGTAGTTCCGGGCCCATTTTTTCTGAGCGGCCGGTCTCTTCCCACAGTTCAAACGGCTGGACAACGGGCATCAAGGTTTCAATCGCACCGGCGTTATCGATCTCTTGACGAACGATGTTTTCGACTTTACGCAGTACACGCAGACCAGTAGGTAGCCAAGTATAAAGACCTGAAGCCAGCTTACGGATCATACCTGCACGTAACATGAGCTGGTGGCTCACGACTTCAGCGTCGTTTGGAGTCTCCTTCAGAGTAGAAAGAAGATATTGACTGGTACGCATTCTATGGTATCCGTTTCATCATGATTGAAAAGCCCCTCATCATTATGAGGGCGTAAAATTAAGCCTTGTATAATATCAGCCAATCGGCTTTGTCAAAAGCGTTCAATGCTCGTTACTGTCACTAACTTATCGAGAACGGTAAATTTCACATTCAAATTGAACAAATTGACCGCATATTCCTTATTGTCCAGTTGGTTTTTCTTGTAGGCGGGACGTGGATCTTGCGCTAAAACCTGCTCAATCACTTGTTGTTCATGGTGATGTCCCGTAAGTCTATTGAGTTGTGTTTGTGATTGAGGGGAGAAAACCACAGGCAACCGCTCTGGTTCATGGTCGGCATAGCCTCCGGTCGCTTGAGGAATTGCATCCGAGTATGGAATATAAGGCTTAATATCAATCACTGGTGTGTGATTGACCAAATCGACACTGCCTAACTCAAGAAACAATTGCTCACCTTGTTTGGTTATCCCTTTTAGTTCAACGGCAGACATACCGATGCCATTCGGGCGAAAGGTTGAGCGGGAAGCAAAGACTCCAACCCGTTCATTGCCACCAAGGCGAGGTGGTCTTACCGTTGGCTTCCAGCCTGCGGCCAAATTTTGATCAAATAAGAACAGTAACCAGAGATGAGAAAATTGTTCAATGCCACGCACGGCTTCCGGGGTATTCGCCGTCCCGAGGAGTTTTAAACGTGCGGTTGCGGCGGGCACTAAGCGAGGTTGACGAGGAACCGCAAATTTTTCTTGATAGGGGCTTTCAATAATACCAATAGGATCAATTGTATACATAACCGAACGCTGAATAATAAGAATGAGACATGCCAACATAGCACATTTTTTACTTGCATTTTCAGTTGATAATGATTATTAATTGATATGTTATAATATATCAATTTTCGGAGGGGCTATGAAAGTAGGAATTCATCCTGAATATCGACCAGTGGTGTTCCATGATACCAGTGTTGATAAATATTTTATGATTGGTTCGACATTAAAAACCGATCGCACGATCGAGTGGCAAGATGGCAAAACTTACCCTTATTTTACGGTCGAAGTTTCAGCAGAATCGCACCCTTACTACACGGGTAAGCAGCGTGTGATTCAAAAAGAGGGACGTGTGGCTAACTTTAATCGTCGCTTTGCTCAATTTACCAAGGAATAAACCATGAAAGTCTTAAGTTCGTTAAAAAGCGCAAAATTACGCCATCCAGATTGCCAAATTGTCAAAAGACGGGGCCGTTTGTACGTGATTTGTAAAACCAATCCGCGCTTTAAAGCCGTGCAGCGTTAAAAATTGGACAGGATCATGAACAGCGAAAGGAAGGCGGTTTAGGTTCGATCACAAAACACGTTAAACAGTAATGACTCATCAGATGATTGATTTACCGATTAATCATCTGATTTTTTGTTTAAAATTGGTTAAAAATAAGACTGAAATTTACACTTTGTAACATGTTCAATTTTTACTTATTCGTTTCCTCAAGTAATCTGCGCTCGATTTTGACATTTTTGTCACATATGAGTAGGAATAATAACAAGGAGGGAACAGATGAGTTCATCTGCTTCGATTAATCAACCAGCACCGAAAAAACCGCGCTTTACACGGTTTTTAGATGCTGTGGAATATTTAGGGAATTTATTACCTCATCCCATCACACTGTTTGCCATTTTTTGCGTGGCAATTTTAGTCGCCTCAGGTATTGCTGGTTATTTTGAAGTATCGGTTGTCGATCCCCGACCTGAAGGTGCAAGAGGTCGTGCTTCCGATGGTATGATCCATGTGGTCAGCTTACTGAATGGCGATGGTTTACAGCGCATTGTGACCAATCTTGTTACTAACTTTACCGGTTTTGCTCCTTTGGGCACGGTGTTAGTTGCCATGCTGGGTGTCTCGATTGCTGAGCATTCTGGCCTGCTGTCTGCTGCGATCCGTGGCATGGTGATGGGCGCTTCAAAACGCATGGTTACGTTTACGGTTATTTTTGCCGGTATTATGTCTAACACGGCGGGTGAACTGGGTTATGTGGTGCTTATTCCACTTGCCGCCATGCTGTTCCATTCATTAGGGCGTCATCCTTTAGCTGGCTTAGCGGCTGCGTTTGCGGGTGTTTCTGGTGGTTATTCTGCCAACCTACTCATTGGTACGGTCGATCCGCTGCTTTCTGGGATTACGGAAACGGCGGCGCGAATTTTGGACCCAGAATACATCGTAGGCCCAGAAGTAAACTGGTACTTTATGGCCGTTTCCACCTTCTTTATTGCAATTGCTGGTGCTTGGGTTACGGAAAAAATTGTTGAGCCTAAATTGGGTAAGTACAATGTGGCTGAAGCGGGTGATGATTTATCACAAGATAAAATGGGCTTTTTGACCGATGTGGAAAAGAAAGGCTTAAAATACGCTGGATTTGCCACCGTCGTTGTCTGCGGACTATTAGCTTGGACGATTGTGCCGGAAAATGGCGTATTGCGTCACCCTGAAACCGGGCTGGTTGCGGGTTCCCCGTTCTTACGCAGTATCGTTGCTTTCATCTTTGTGTTCTTTGCTGTTCCTGGCTTTGTCTACGGTAAAGTCGTTGGTACGATGAAAAATGACCGCGATGTGATTGATGCGATGGCAAAATCCATGTCCTCAATGGGCATGTATATTGTGTTGGTATTTTTTGCCGCTCAGTTTGTAGCATTTTTTAGCTGGACTAACTTTGGTCAAGTGTTTGCTGTCGGTGGTGCTTCCTTCTTGCAAACCATTGGTTTGACTGGTCCAATGCTGTTTTTTGCTTTTATTCTGATGTGTGGCTTTATTAACCTGATGATCGGCTCGGCTTCAGCACAATGGGCGGTCACGGCACCTATTTTTGTGCCTATGTTGATGCTTGTTGGCTATGCACCGGAGACCATTCAAGCGGCGTACCGTATTGGTGACTCTGTGACCAATATCATTACCCCCATGATGAGTTATTTTGGTTTGATATTAGCGATTGCGAGTCGATACATTAAAAATCTAGGCATTGGTACGCTGATTGCGGTCATGATCCCTTATACGATTGTCTTTACATTAGGTTGGAGTCTACTGTTCTTTGTATGGGTGTTTGTGCTGGGTATGCCTGTCGGGCCGGGCGCTGCAACCTATTATATTCCTTAATCTTTTCACTTTAACGAAAGAGTAAAAACAGGCTTAACGCCGCTGCGATGATGAAAATGGCAGCGGCGTTTTTTGATCGTAAACAGGGGCATCTCGATATGACCAAGATTATCTGACAACGTTTAGCGTCGGCGAGTCAACCAGCGATCGAGATGGTTAGCGAATTCACGTCGCTCGGTTTGAGATAACGCATTGGGACCACCCGTTTGAATACCGCTTGAGCGCATGGTATCGAGAAAATCTCGTATGTTCAGCCGAGCTTTAATGGTTTCAGTGGTAAACAGCTCTCCTCGTGAACTCAGTGCTAATGCACCTTTCGTGATCACTTCGTCGGCTAATGGGATGTCTGAGGTGATAACTAAATCTCCCTTTTCGACTCGCTTAACAATTTCATTGTCGGCAATATCAAACCCAGCAGGAACTTGCAATGCAATGATATTACTGCGTTTAGGGAGTGGGATTTGATGGTTAGCAACAAACGTACATTCTACTCCCGTACGTTCAGCGGCTCTGATCAGGGTTTCTCTGATCACCTTCGGACACGCGTCGGCATCGACCCAAATTTTCATCTTGATTCCTTCTGATTGGTCAGTTCGGCGGCTAACTGTTCGACTCTAGTACTGAGCATCGCGAGTTGCTGTTCAAGTTGGGTAATACGTTGTTGATCCGTCAGTGGAGTAACGCTATTGGCCTCAACCTTTGGGACTCGTTGGGCTTGTTTCCAACTTGTTATTGCTGCAATAAGGACGGGGATTGGCAGCGAGGTGCTAAGGCGAGATTTCACCAGAGCCACCGTTGGCGCTTTTCCCTGTTGTTGTAATTGCGTGAAAATAGCCTGTAATTCATGCGATAGATCTTTACTGAGCATATTCTGTCCTTGTGTCATGGATAGTGCCTATCTTACCCATAAATGATGGCTTCGTGTTGAGTTTTCTCTTCTCTCAGTCTTTGTTCTTTTGGTAGCAAAAGAGGGCGTTGCGTGTAAGAGATCGCTTACCTGTGATGTGCGAGAAAAGCGCTACGTTATTGAAGTCTTAAGATATGAAAATTCTAATAGATTGTTTTATAAGTGATTAAATTTAATGTTGAACTATTTGAGTGATATGAAACTTGAACTTGGGATTGAATCGTGGCCAGAAGTGAGTAGATTAGTAGCTGTCGCAGCGGAAGTGACAAGGAATAGGAATGACACAAGGAGTGTTGCTTCAAGGATGAGACGGTGAATCGGAACATCGCCGCAAGGATTAGGACTCATTAAGGATATGACCATTGACATGAGGTTGATGGGCAAGGAAAGCTGGACCCTATGGAATAGGTCGGGACCCCTTCAGGATGAGGGTAGGACACCGCTCAAGGAACAAGTGAAGGAAACTAACCAGGATCGGTTAGTGTCATGGATGAATAGGGACACCGCCAAGGTGGCGATGCATAGGATAAGGTCACTGGATTGTACCGCTACTATTAGGGACGATGCAGGGAGCACGAACAAGTAGCTGGATTGCTATAAGTAAGACTTAAGCCCCGATACCATGTGTGTCGGGGCTTTTCTTAGTTCGGATAGGGCAGTGAAAACATGATGTTGCTGCCGGTAATGTCGAACGGTTTGAGTATAATGATAATTATAATAATGTGATGTTGAGCAAATGACATCAAGATCAATACGTCATCGTTGGGATTGGTTTACTTTCGCCTACTTCTTCAAGAAAACTCCGCAGTGGCTTAGCGCTGTTTATATCGCGAGACGGTGAAGTGGCAAGGTTGTCGTGATACCCGCGCTATCATTATGATGGCTACGGAGTACGACGATTTGTTTCTTTACTCGTTTTAGGTATTGAGAGAATTGATATTGTTGAGAACAAGGATGGCCCGTGACGATAGTAACACGTAGAACGTTAATAGTGCCTTATACCGAGACGTTTGAATCTGATTTTTTGATGCTTAATTGTTGTGCTAAAAATCGTGCCCAAATGAATGGCCCGAAAACCGTGGCTGCGGCGAGACAGCAATTTCAACGTATTTTACATGACCCTCACTTACATGCGATGGCTGTGCTGGATAATTATAATCGTGAATACATGGGGCATTTGTACGTTGAAGTCGACGAGCAGAGTGCTGAGTTGGGCTTTGTGTTCGATAAAAGTTATTGGGGACAAGGGATCGCTAATGAGGCATTGCAGGCTTTTTTCCCTAAAATTTGTCAACGATTACACCTTGAGAAGGTGATGGCTAGGGTCAACGCTCAGCATGCGGCGGCTCAATCTATTTTGGATAAATTAGGTTTTGTTTCGATAAGAACGGAAGACGACATTTTTGGCGTGTTTTATGAGTATCAATGGCAACGCCAAACCGAGTTATCCTCATTTGCCAGTTACTCTCTCTGAGCAGTAACGGCGTTAAGCTTAAAGCATTCGGTGCGGCGGCAGATGAAAGCCCGAGGGGGTAAAGCCGACCATCACCAGTTGCCCTTGATAACAATCATCGCCGAGTGCAGAGAATTCAAAATAGTAAACCGTATGCCAACGCCAGCGATGAGCTGGCGTTTTCCATTTATGCTGCCCAAAAGAGACACTGAGTAACTGTAAATCTAATGCTGCACATTTACGTGCTATACACTGTTTGGCTATTTCTGATTGACGACGCTGCTGCCAAAATAGGTAACAGATTAAGCTCAGTAGAATGATGCCAATAAGGTTATCAATCATTCGCTTTCCTTTATGGCGATGAAGGTTTGGTGGCACGCTGTAAATTGACCAGCGCTTGAGAGAGTTCTGGTGAAGGGCTGCTATGGAGTAGCGGTAATAGCACGACTCGCAGCTCTGGTAACATGACTAAATCAGCAAAAATTTGATTAAATAGCGTTTGATCGCCACTTTGCGCTAGGCGCAGTAAAAATCGTTGAGCACGTCCGCTTTGTTTTAGCGCAGACCAGCAACGACCGGCAATAGCAATCAGCACTTCTGGGTGACAAAAAGAAGAGTCATCCAACACTTGATCAATCCATTGAGCTAGCTGCTCTGGCGTCCCTCCAGAGAGTGCTCGGATCAACGCGGCCAATAAAAATAGATCACCTTCAGGTTGCGTGATGCAAACTCGTAATTTCTCATCGAGAGCCTGTGCTAGATCATTAGGTAATGAGCTGTGTTCAAGGGCTCCGAGCAGAGCGTAGAGCACTGGCGAAGGTAAATGGGGTAACGCATTGATGATTAACTGGCTATTATTAGCGTCGTTAAGGCGTGCACAGATATCGCTAATACCTTGCAGGCCAACACTTTGCCAGTTATCCCATCCTAAATCACCCGTTAAGTAATGCTGGGCATGTTCATAATATTGGCTACTTGGCAATGAGAGCTGTCGGCGAATTTGACTATGAATGACCGCCATTTTTTCTTCGCTTGGCTTAAAGGTATAAGGATTATTAGCAAGCTTTTGTTGTTGAGCTTCGGTTAATTCGCCGGTGAGGCGCGAGCCCATTGCTTCGAGAACATAGCTAAGAAACTGGCCTATTTCCGCTTGGGCCAGTAACCCGCGTTCATCAAGGTTAAATTTTACAAACCATATCCACGGTTGTTGGTGTTGATGCCAATAAACAATCGCTAGATGAGCCTGACGTTGCAACGGGTAAGGGTACGGCTGTCTTGCTTGTTCAACATGGTGAAATTGTTGTGCATCGACGGGTTGGATTCGCCGTCCCAGATCAAAAATCTGATAGTGTACTTCACTCTGTTGGAGTAAATCAGTGAGGGTATGAATCGGCTGCATAAGGGATTATTTGTTCCTAACTTTCTTTGTTTAATAAATGGTATCATTTGTCGCAAATTCAAGGCCCAACAAATAAACATTGATGATCAATCCGACACCTTTACCGGTTTTGCTGCAACAATTAACCACAGAACTCAAAGCGGCGGCTTTATGGCAAGCACATCGCCCAACGGAAGATAAGCTCCTCAGTCGAGAGCCGTTTGCTATTGATACGCTACACCCACACGAATGGCTACAATGGATTTTTTTACCTCGAATGTGGCAATTACTCGACACGAAACAACCTTTGCCTAGAGGGTTTTTGTTAACCCCTTATTTTGTTGAAGCGTGGAAAGGGCAATCCGGCTATCAGCCGTTGATTGAGGTATTAATAGAGATAGATAGAGTGGCGCAACAATGTTAGAGATTATTTATCAAGACCCGTATCTGGTTGCAGTCAATAAGCCAGCGGGAATGCTCGTTCATCGCTCTTGGTTGGATAAGCATGAAACTCAATTTGTGATGCAAACCTTACGTGATCAAATTGGTCAACATGTCTTCCCTTTGCACCGCTTAGATCGACCGACATCTGGCGTACTTGTGTTTGCATTATCCAGCGAAGTCGCCTCAACACTGATGCCCATGTTTGCTAGTCAACAAATGGAAAAAACTTACCATGCTGTAGTGCGAGGCTGGATTGAGCAAGCGGATGTTTTGGATTATCCATTGAAGGTTGAGTTAGATAAAATCGCCGATAAGTTTGCTCAAGAAGATAAAGAGCCGCAATCAGCAATGACTGCTTATCGACCGCTGGCCAAAGTTGAAGTGCCTTTTTCTACCAGCAAGTTTGCCACCACCCGCTACAGTTTGATGGAATTGAAACCGAAGACTGGTCGTAAACATCAACTGCGGCGTCATATGGCACATTTGCGTCACCCGATTGTTGGCGATACCACTCATGGTGATGGTAAACATAATCGCTTGTACCGTGAGCAGTATCAAGTGCAGCGTTTGATGCTTCACGCTAGCCAATTAAGCTTTATTCATCCTTATACAGAGCAAATGGTCACCTTAAACGCAGGGTTTGATGACGATTGGCAACGCTTGTTTAGCGCTTTTTCATGGCCAGACCCACAACAAAAAAGCCTTCTCGATTGAGAAGGCTTTCCTTTTATCTTTGATTACTTGGCTAAGTAATCACGAATCGCAGCTTCAATGCCTGCGCCATCTAAACCTAATTCAGCATGCATCTCTTCTTGCGTCCCTTGAGCAATAAATTGATCCGGCAAGCCAAGATTTAAGGTCGGTTTGAGGAGTTTTTGCGCCATCAAATACTCAACCACAGCCGCGCCAGCACCGCCAGCAATAACGTTTTCTTCCAACGTGACCAGTACGTCATGGCTATTGGCTAACTCAGTGATCAATGCTTCATCAAGCGGTTTCACAAAGCGCATATCCGCGACGGTGGCATTAAGCGCTTCGGCGGCTTGTAAGGCATTAGGTAACAAGGTGCCAAAACTGAGGATCGCCACTTTATCACCTTGACGGATCAGACGGCCTTTGCCAATCGTCAGTGGGGTAAAATCGGTTTCAATTTTCACGCCCATGCCGGTACCACGAGGGTAGCGCACGGCACTTGGCCCTTGATGCTGATGACCAGTATAGAGCATTTGTCGGCATTCATTTTCATCTGCCGGAGCCATGATCAATAAATTGGGAATACAACGCAAGAAGCTTAAATCAAACGCGCCTTGATGAGTTTGACCATCGGCACCCACTAATCCCGCGCGGTCAATCGCAAACATCACGGGTAGATTCATAATTGCCACATCGTGGATCAATTGGTCATAACCGCGCTGTAAAAAGGTTGAGTAAATCGCCACAATCGGGTGATAACCGCTGATTGCCATTCCTGTTGCGAGGGTGACGGCATGTTGCTCAGCAATCGCGACATCAAAATACTGACTAGGGTACTCTTTGGAGAAACGCACCATCCCCGAACCTTCACGCATTGCAGGGGTGATGGCCATTAATTTAGGATCTTGCGCGGCCATATCACATAAAAAATCACCAAAGATTTTTGAGTAAGTAGGCTTACTTTCAGCACTCTTCGGTAGGCTGGTATGGCTTAAGTCAAATTTGGGTACGCCATGATAACCGATAGGATCTTTCTCTGCGGGCGCGTAGCCTTTGCCTTTTTTGGTCATGACATGCAAAAACTGCGGACCTTTGAGTTCACGCATGTTTTTGATGGTTTTAATCAGTTCTAAGACATCATGGCCGTCAATCGGACCGATATAATTAAAGCCGAATTCTTCAAATAGCGTCCCCGGTACGACCATACCTTTTAAATGCTCTTCGGTACGACGTACCAGCTCTTTAATCGGTGGAATGCCCGATAAAACTTTTTTGCCGCCTTCACGTATCGAAGTGTATAAACTGCCAGACAGTAATTGCGCCAAATGGTTATTGAGTGCGCCGACATTTTCTGAAATCGACATTTCATTATCATTTAAGATAACCAGCATATCGCTGTCGACATCGCCTGCGTGGTTCATGGCTTCAAATGCCATTCCCGCGGTTATGGCACCATCACCAATCACACTGACGACTTTACGTCCTTTGGCTTCTTTCGCGGCGCAAATAGCGACGCCGAGCGCAGCACTGATTGAGGTTGATGAGTGACCAACAGAGAGGGTGTCATACTCGCTCTCTTCTCGCCAAGGAAAAGGATGCAGTCCATCTTTTTGACGAATGGTCGACATCTGCTCGCGGCGACCAGTGAGGATTTTGTGAGGGTAAGCTTGATGGCCGACATCCCAAATCAGTTTATCAAAAGGGGTTTGGTAGACGTAATGCAATGCGACGGTTAGTTCTACTGTGCCTAATCCAGAGGCCAAGTGACCGCTAGAGCGACTGACGGAATTCAGTAAATAGGTACGTAACTCATCACAAAGCTTAGGTAGCATTTCTTTGGGCATGCTACGCAGTTCGTCTGGGGTATTTGCTAGGGCCAGTGTTGGATATTTCGAAATATCAAGAGTCATAGTTATGCGCGCTTATCGTGTTAGTTTTTGCGCTCGATGACGTATCGGGCGAACTCTTCGAGATGCTCAGTATTATACGGAATCGCTTGTAATGCTTCGAGCGCTTCTGCAAGCAGAACTTGAGCTTTATTCATGGCACCTTCTAAGCCGAGTAGGGCTGGATAAGTGCTTTTATGCAGTTGTTGGTCTGAACCTTGCGGTTTACCTAATGTTTCAGTATCGCTGATGATGTCTAAAATATCATCTTGTACTTGAAAGGCGAGGCCTACCGCTGCCGCATAGCGATCCAGTTGCGGTAAAATAGCCAAGCCCTTTTGGCCTGCAGCCATGGCACCCAATCGGATGGCACAACGCATCAGTGCACCGGTTTTATTGTGATGAATGGTTTCTAATTCGTCTAATGTTATACGACGATTTTCCGCGGCCAGATCTAACGCTTGACCTAAACACATTCCCTGAGCACCAGACGCTTCGGCTAAAGCTTGAATCATTTTGATCCGATTCGTTTCACCATGAGTGGAGAGTTGACCTTCTGCCAAAATAGTAAACGCCAGAGTTTGCAGAGCATCCCCGGTTAAAATCGCCGTTGCTTCATCAAATTTAATATGACAGGTTGGTTTTCCACGACGTAAGTCGTCGTCGTCCATGGCGGGCAAATCATCATGAATCAATGAATAAGCGTGGACACACTCGACAGCGCAAGCTGGAGTATCGAGATCAGTCAGTTGGCAGCCGAGCATTTGTCCGGTGATGTAGACCAAGTAAGGGCGAGCTCGTTTACCACCAAGCAATAAACCGTAACGCATAGCTTCAATCAAAGGAAGATGCTGATAAGGTAAACGATGTAACCACTCGTCTAGTTGCTGATTATTTCTCTGTTGAAAAGAGGAAAGCGCCTCAATCATAGGATCTGTATTACTCTCTGGTTATTCGGGAACAGCGGTGAATTCAGCTAACGGTGCATCGTCCGAGTTATCAAGAAGAATGCGCACTCGTTGTTCGGCTTCATCGAGTTTGGCTTGCCCGCTGCGAGCTAAGGCGATACCCCGTTCAAATTTTTTTAATGCTTCATCGAGTGCAATATCGCCGCTTTCTAATTGTTCAACTAAGTTATCTAGCTCTTCGATTGTCGCTTCGAAGGACATATTCTCCGGTTTTTTGCTCGCCATAATCATTTTGCCTCAAAAAAGATGCACGAAAGTTACCTTAGGGCGTACAGATGGTCAAATTTAACCAAGCAAATTTGTTATAAATAAGGCGCTTTTTTATCAGACCGCTAAGCTTATCTAAAAATAGTCAAACATAACCATTAATTTTAGGAGGGCTATGATGGTCAAGACCTCAGGGGAACGTGTTGCTGCTGTAGCGTTGTTTAACTCAGTGATAAGGTCACTTATGCTGCGCTAATAATCTGAAGTTTATTGAAAGCAAAATGTTTTTTTGCGATAACGAGTCAAAGAGCGGCACTTGGGGATAGTGGGTTTTGCGTATAAACTTAACCATAATATAAGTTAAAGATTTTGCTCTTGTGCCGATAAGAAGAGTAATCTCAATAATGCAGATGACAAGCATGAGGAGCGCTTCGTGGATTTAGCAACGCTAGTAGGCCTAATTGGTGGTCTGGCTTTCGTTTTGATGGCAATGGTCGTTGGTGGTAGCCTTGTGATGTTTGTCGATGTCACATCGGTTCTGATCGTCGTCGGTGGTTCAACCTTCGTTGTGTTAGTCAAATTTACCATGGGGCAGTTTTTTGGTGCGGCCAAAATTGCCGCTAAAGCGTTTATGTTTAAAGCGGAAGAGCCTGAAGACTTAATTGCCAAAATCGTTGAGATGGCCGATGCAGCGCGTAAAGGTGGTTTCTTAGCGTTAGAAGAGATGGAAATCTCTAATTCATTTATGCAAAAAGGCATCGATTTATTGGTTGATGGGCACGATGCTGATGTCGTTCGCACCGCATTACAAAAAGACATCGTTTTAACCGATGAGCGCCATGAATTAGGGACGGGTGTTTTTCGAGCCTTTGGTGATGTAGCCCCTGCGATGGGGATGATTGGTACGTTGATAGGCTTAGTGGCCATGTTATCAAATATGGATGACCCGAAAGCTATCGGCCCAGCAATGGCGGTGGCGTTATTGACGACGTTGTATGGGGCGATCATGGCAAACATGATCTTCTTCCCGATTGCCGATAAATTGGCGCTACGCCGAGGACAAGAAACCTTAAATCGTCGTTTAATTATGGATGGTGTCTTAGCGATTCAAGATGGACAAAACCCGCGAGTGATCGATGGCTATTTGAAAAATTATCTTAATGAAGGTAAGCGAGTACTTGATGTCGATAATGAATAGCGGGGGGCCATCATGGAGGATCTAAAACGCAAATGCCCACCGCCGGGCCTGCCTGCTTATATGGGAACCTTTGCCGATTTAATGGCATTGCTGATGTGCTTTTTTGTACTGCTGCTGTCTTTTTCAGAGATGGACGTTCTTAAATTCAAACAGATCGCGGGTTCGATGAAGTTTGCGTTTGGGGTACAAAACCGTTTAGAAGTCAAAGATATACCTAAAGGGACCAGTGTGATTGCTCAAGAGTTTCGTCCAGGTCGTCCTGAGCCGACTCCTATTGACGTGATCATGCAGCAAACAATTGATATTACTCAGCAAACGTTAGAGTTTCATGAAGGTGATTCTGATAGAGCCGGCGGTAATCAGCGCGATGATGGTCAGCTAACAGGCGGGGAGTCTCCTGAAACCTCGACTGAAGATAGTCAAGATAATGAAGACGCTGAGCAGGAGCAAGAGCAATCTGAAGCCCTCTCTGAAGAGATGGAAATTGTTTTAGAGAACATCAAAAAAGCCTTAGATCGAGAAATTGAGCAAGGGGCCGTTGAGGTGGAAAACTTAGGCCAGCAAATTCTGATCCGTATTCGTGAGCGGGGGGCTTTTCCTGAAGGTTCCGCCTTTTTACAACCTCAATTTCGACCCTTGGTTCGGCAGATTGCCGAATTAGTTAAAGACGTTCCCGGTATTGTTCAGGTGACTGGGCATACTGATAATCAACGATTGGATTCTGAGCTTTATCGCTCAAATTGGGATCTTTCAGCGCAGCGAGCAGTGTCGGTTGCGCAAGAAATGGAAAGAGTGACCGGTTTTGACCACCGACGTTTAGAAGTCAGAGGATTGGCTGATACCGCGCCGGTTGGCCCGAACGATACCGAAGCGCAACGCTCTCGTAATCGACGAGTCGAGATCGGTATCATGCAAGGAAAACCGCTGTTAAGTGAGGAGATCCCTTCACTACAATAGTATCAATCGTCGTTCTAGGTTCTGGAAACCAGAACCTAGAACCCAAATCTCCCCACTTATCATGCCATTCGCTTTTAAGCGAAGAGTCGTCATAAACCTTGCCTTTTATGATGATTTTCCTAATTGAGTAGATCGTGTATAATCCTGCCCCTTTGCTGATCTCTATCCTGAGCGTCACTGCTTAGCATGAAGCTCAATGCTTGTTTTGAACCTAATTTGCGAATAGCCCCATGAAATTTATTGTTAAGCCCCATCCAGAAATTTTTGTTAAAAGTGAA
The DNA here is from genome assembly GCF_009904895.1 of Vibrio sp. V31_P5A7T61. Classification (NCBI taxonomy): domain Bacteria; kingdom Pseudomonadati; phylum Pseudomonadota; class Gammaproteobacteria; order Vibrionales; family Vibrionaceae; genus Vibrio; species Vibrio sp. V31_P5A7T61. The sequence continues at coordinate 57,894 of NZ_WXWI01000033.1, read as the reverse complement.
TCAGTACGTAAGCGTTTTACCAAGATTCTTGAATCGAATATTCGCAATATTATTAAAAAGCGGACCACTGGCGTTGCGGTTTTTAACCGCCGTGATCATATTGAAGTCAGTGCCAATAGTGATCAGTTTTTTCAACAAACATTAGAGATTTTAACCACTACGCCGGGTATCCAACAGGTATTACAAGTTAAGCAATCGACGTTTACCGACATGCATGACATTTATCTGCAAGTGTTAGAGACCAGTCGTGAACTGATTGAAAATAAAACTTTTGCTGTACGTGCCAAACGTCGTGGTAAGCATGATTTTTCATCGCTTGAATTAGAGCGTTATATTGGTGGTGGACTGAATCAAGCGGTTCCTTCAGCAAAAGTGAAATTAACTCGTCCTGATATTATTGTTCATATTGAAGTGACGGATGAATTACTCAATCAGGTGATTGCTCGTTACAAAGGGTTAGGCGGTTTTCCTCTCGGCACACAAGAGGATGTACTCAGCTTGATTTCGGGTGGTTACGATTCTGGTGTATCGAGTTATTTGCACATTAAACGCGGTTCTAAAGTCCATTATTGCTTTTTCAATCTGGGCGGGCCTGCGCATGAAATCGGTGTTAAGCAAGTCGCGCATTATTTATGGAACAAGTACGGCTCGTCAGCTAAGGTACGTTTTATCTCTGTTGATTTTGAGCCGGTTGTTGCCGAGATTTTAGAAAAAATTGACGATGGTCAGATGGGCGTCGTGCTCAAACGTATGTTTATGCGGGTTGCTGGCCGTATCGCAGAGAAGTTTGGTATTCAGGCGTTGGTGACTGGCGAAGCGATTGGCCAAGTCTCCAGTCAGACCTTGACCAACTTGCGCCATATTGATGGCGTGACCGATCGTCTTATTCTTCGTCCGCTGATCAACTGGGATAAAGGCGATATCATGGATCTTGCCCGTGATATTGGCACAGAAGATTTCGCGAAAACCATGCCAGAATATTGTGGTGTGATTTCTAAAAATCCGACTGTAAAAGCGGTCAAAGCTCTATTAGAAGAACAAGAAGCGAAATTCGATTTTACTATCTTAGATAAAGTGATTTATGACGCTCGTTTGATGGATATTCGTGATATCGAAAAAGAGAGTCAGCAGCAAGCACCGGAAGTGGAACAGGTCGATGCAGTACAAGAGCATGCTATCGTGCTCGATATTCGTAGTCCTGAAGAGGAAGATGATGCACCATTAGAACTTGACGGTATTGAAGTGATGACCATTCCATTCTATAAGTTAGCCACCAAGTTCGGCGATCTTGATCAGTCCAAAACCTATTTGCTCTATTGTCAACGAGGTGTGATGAGTCGTTTACAAGCCTTATACTTAAAAGAGCAAGGTTTTGATAATGTTAAGGTTTACCGCCCTTAGTTAACTTTAATCGGTTGTTAAACTACGTTTGCCCAGTTGATGATACTGGGCTTTTTATTATAGCCAAACAAGTTGGAGTCAACACTGCGGCGGCTTCAAGTAGGAAGTGAGTGGCGAATAGATAAAAAAACACCGCCAAAAGGCGGTGCTAAATATTTGACAGACAGGTCAAAAAATAAATACAGGAAGTATTTGTTTTGTTACAGGGGATAACTGTACAAAACAGGGTGGTAGAAACTACCGAACTCGAAAAACGAGTTTGCAAACACAACATCGCAACAGCAAACCAATTGATTCAAAAAGAATCAAGCCGTTCAGGCTTGCGTTACGGGGTGCAATATAGATTTTCTCTGGCTGGTTAGCAACGGACAATTTATAATGTTTCACATAAAAAAAACTAATCGGTTTTAGAGTGTCCCTATGTCCAGAAGATTACCACCGCTCAATTCATTAAAAGTCTTTGAAGCGGCTGCACGTCATTTAAGTTTTACCCGAGCGGCGGAAGAGTTATTTGTGACTCAAGCGGCGGTTAGCCACCAAATCAAGGCGTTAGAAGAATTCCTTGGCCTTAAGTTATTTCGTCGCCGTAATCGTTCATTGTTACTGACGGAAGAAGGACAAGGCTATTTTCTCGATATTAAGGATATTTTTAGTGCGTTGGCGGAAGCTACTGACAAATTACTTGAGCGAAGTGAAAAAGGCGCATTGACCATCAGTCTGCCGCCCAGTTTTGCTATTCAATGGTTGGTGCCTCGCCTGGCGGATTTTAATCAGCAACAACCTGACATTGATGTGCGTATCAAAGCGGTGGATATGGAAGAAGGATCACTCACCGATGATGTTGATGTGGCGATTTACTATGGTCGAGGTAATTGGCCTGGCCTGCGGGCGGATAAATTGTACCAAGAGTTTTTGATCCCGCTTTGCTCACCTGCGCTGTTAGTCGGTCCGAAGCCTTTAGTCACCTTAAGTGATTTAGCACGACATACATTATTGCATGATACGTCACGCAAGGATTGGAAGCAGTTTGCTAAAGAAAATGGTTTAGATTCGTTGAATGTTAATCAAGGGCCTATTTTTAGTCATTCAACCATGGTGTTGCAGGCTGCCGCTCATGGACAAGGCGTCGCGTTAGGCAATAACGTGTTAGCACAACCGGAATTAGATGCTGGACGCTTGGTGGCCCCATTTGATGAAGTGTTGATGACCAAAAATGCGTTTTATGTTGTTTGTCATGAGAAGCAAGCGGACATGGGACGAATTGCGACTTTTCGAGATTGGATGTTGAAAAAAGCGCGTAAAGAACAAGAGGTAATATTGGATGATGCAAGCCATAACTCCTTATGAATCAGTGATTATCGATGAGCCGAGCTGTGGTCAATCATCGGCTTTAGCGGCGACATTTATTTTTGCCCATGGGGCAGGAGCGGATAAAACCCATCCATTCATGCAGACGATTGCTAAGGGTTTGGCCGCTAAAGGGATTCGCGTGGTGCGTTTTGATTTTCCTTATATGGTTAAACGTCAGCAAGATGGCAAACGTCGTCCGCCGGATCGCGCGCCTAAGTTACTCGAAGCTTACACGCAAGTGATTGAACAGTTCGCCAATCAACCACTGGTGATTGGTGGTAAATCGATGGGGGGGCGTATGGCGTCTTTATTGGCTGAAAACCCACAGGTCCGCGCTATCGCCTGTCTCGGTTTTCCTTTTCATCCACCGGGTAAACACGAGCGCTACAAAGGGGAGCATTTAGCCTCACTGAGCAAGCCATGCCTGATATTACAAGGGCAGCGTGATACTTTCGGCTCACAGGCGGAAGTCGAACAGTTTCCACTAAGTCGTTCGGTTTCAGTGCAGTATCTTCCGGATAGCGATCATAGTTTTGCACCAAGAAAATCCTCGGGTTACCGCTTAGAAGATAACCTTGCTTGGGCAATTGAATCTTTGGCGCAGTTTATTGGTGAGGTTTATGATGAAAAGTAGTCAATCACTGACACTGATTGTGGGGGGGCTCGTCTGTGGTATTTCGGTCGCCTTAGGAGCGTTTGCCGCTCATGGTTTAAAAGCTCAACTGACGGAATATGCCTTAACGATTTTTCAAACTGCTGCTCATTATCAATTTATGCATGGTCTGGCGATGATTGCTTGCGGTTTAGCTCTTGGTTTACCGTTAATGGAAAAGTCGCGAAATTATTTTGGTCGTGCGGCGATTTGCTTTATCATCGGCATCTTTTGTTTTAGCGGTAGTCTTTACCTATTAGCGTTGACCGGAGTGTCGTGGTTAGGCTTCGTAACGCCCATTGGTGGACTGCTGTTTTTATTAGGCTGGTGCATGTTCGTTCTAGCCGCGATTAATATCAAAGAGGTAAGAGTGTGAAACAAGTCATGCTGTACTGTCGTGCGGGCTTTGAAAAAGAGTGCGCCGGTGAAATTCAGGATAAAGCGACACAGCTTGAAGTGTATGGTTTTCCTCGCCTTAAAAATAATACGGGCTACGTGTTGTTTGAGTGTTATCAAGCGGAAGATGCCGATAAACTCATTAAAAGTATTGATTTTCAAACGCTTATTTTTGCTCGACAAATGTTTGCAGTGACCGCTGAGTTTACTGAGTTACCGAAAGATGACCGAATCTCACCGATTTTGAGTTATTTTAAACAGGAACAAGCATTTCCACAGTGTGGTGATTTACGCATTGAAACACCAGACACTAACGAAGCAAAAGAACTGCTTAAGTTTTGTCGTAAATTTACCGTGCCGCTGCGTCAAGCGCTGCGTAGCCATGGGGTACTATTGGCTAAAGAGAGCACTAAAAAACCGGTGTTGCATGTTTGTTTTACCGCTCCTGGACACTGTTATTTAGGCTATTCGTATAGCCATAATAACTCGCCATTTTTTATGGGTATCCCTCGTTTAAAATTCCCAGCGGATGCGCCAAGTCGCTCGACCTTAAAATTAGAAGAAGCCTTTCATGTCTTTATCCCTCGTGCGGAATGGGATACGCGTTTGGCATCGGGTATGTGGGCGGTGGATCTCGGTGCTTGCCCTGGTGGTTGGACTTATCAGTTAGTGAAGCGTTCGATGTTTGTTCATGCCGTGGATAATGGCATGATGGCACAAAGCTTAATGGACACCGGTCAGGTTAAACATCATATGGAAGATGGTTTTAAGTTTGAACCGCCGCGTAAGAACGTTACTTGGATTGTCTGCGATATGATTGAGAAGCCTGCGCGCGTTGCTCAGTTGATGGGAGAGTGGATCATCAGTGGTTGGGCTAAAGAGGCGATCTTTAATCTCAAATTACCGATGAAGGGCCGCTACGATGAGGTATTGCAAGATATTGAGAATCTGAAAGATTTTCTGAAACAGAATAAAGTTAAGTTTCGCTTACAAGCCAAGCATCTCTATCATGATCGAGAAGAGATCACTGTCCATATCCAGTCACTGTCGACCATTTCTCCCTACTAAATCGGTTTGTTGTTTGTTGATTCGTTTTGAGCCTAGTTTTGGGGCTCAAAACGGATATCCTGCAAGTTAAAACCGAGTTCAATGTCAGTTTTCAGGGTGGCAACTTGCTTGCAAATCCTTGCTATTTCAATCTCTTGATCGAGTTTTTTCCGATATTTACTGGCTAAGGTGTCACTGGCATAAGCGTGTTCGATATCGGTAAATTCAGAGAGGATCGCTTGAGCTGCTTTAGGGCCGAGACCAGCGACACCAGGTACTTGGCTCGAACTCATGCCCGTTAGACCCCAATAGTCGGTCAATTGGCTCGGTTTTACCCCAAATTCTTGTTCGATAAATGGCGCATCTAGCCAGCGATGTTGAAAATAATCACGAATCTGTAAGGTCGGAGACAACAGCTGACAATAGCCTTTATCAGTGGAAATGATCGTTACTTTTTCACCATGGCTGGCCACTTTACAGGCAAGGGTTGCGACTAAATCATCCGCTTCATCACCTTCTGAAAGCAGTGAATCGATACCCAGTTCCCACCATGCTTGTTGAATTTGCTCCAAGCCATTATGTAGGCTAGTGGGCATCGGCTTACGTCCTTGTTTATAGCTTGGCAATAGTTCGGCACGCCAGCCACGATCTTGCAACGCATGATCAAACACCGCAATCATGTGAGTTGGAGCGGATTCATTAATAATACGCTGTAAGGTGCGGCAGGTGGTATTAGCGGTGCGGGCGATATCGCTTTCATCGGGTTGAGCGGAATGCACTCTGCGGATCAGGTTTAACGCATCAATAATCACAAGATGAATAGACATAATCACCAAAAAATAAGGGCTGTTAGGCCCTTATTGTAATGAAATTAAAGTAGATTACTATCCTTGCTGAGCGCCACTAGGAGCTAATTCGATAGCAAGGCACATAAGCGGTTGAGCCAGGAAGCTTCATCCGGTGTTGATTGACAAAATCGTTGAGTAATCGGTCCATTTTTTTCATTAATGCTGGTTCACCATGCAGAGTAAACGGACCTTTGCGCTCAATCTCGCGGATCCCTTCCGCTTTGACATTACCAGCAACAATCCCAGAAAAAGCTTTGCGTAAGTTGGAGGCGAGCACCTCTGGGCGTTGATTAAGATGTAAATCCAAGCTCGCCATGCTGTCATGAGTCGGATCAAAGGGCAGTTGGAATTCCGGTTCAATTTTTAATGACCAGTTATAACTGTACGCATCGTCGTGATCTTTTCGATGCTGACGAACCAGTGGCATGGCATCTTTCATAATTCTTGCCGCTTGAACCGGATCATCAATCACAATCGTGTAGTGTTTGCGGGCTTCTTCACCCAGCGTACTACCAATAAATTGATCGATTGAGCGGAAATACGCTTCGCTCTCTTTTGGACCCGTCAATACAATTGGTATTGGTTGGTCTGCATTATCAGGATGCATCATGATCCCGAGAATATACAGCAGCTCTTCTGCGGTTCCTGGACCTCCAGGGAAAATAATGATTCCGTGTGCCATTCGGGCAAAAGCTTCAAGGCGCTTTTCGATATCAGGCATAATCACTAATTGATTGACGATCGGGTTTGGTGGCTCGGCAGCAATGATCGATGGCTCAGTTAAGCCCAAGTAGCGCTGTTGCTGATAGCGTTGTTTAGCATGACCGATAGCCGCCCCTTTCATTGGCCCTTCCATCGCACCAGGTCCACATCCGGTACAGATATTGAGCTCTCTTAGCCCTAATTCATGGCCAACTTCACGGGTATATTGATATTCGGTCGCATTGATCGAATGTCCGCCCCAGCAGACGACAAGGTTGGGTTCTACCCCTGTCACCAAAGTGCCTGCATTGCGTAAGATACCGAATACTAAGTTAGTGATGTGGCTGGCATTGGTTAGGTTCAGTCTTTGATTTTCAGATAAGTGCATGTTGACGTAAACAATATCACGCAGCACAGCAAACAGGTGTTCTTGAATCCCTTTGATGATTTGCCCGTCGACAAACGCTTGCTCTGGTGGATTGGTGAGCTCGAGTTTAATGCCCCGCTCACGACGCAGTACGGTGATATCGAAGTTTTTGTACTGTTCGAGCATTTCTTTGGAGTTATCGGTATGGCTTCCGGAATTGAGTACTGCCAAACTACAATTGCGATACAGCTGATAGAGATCACTGGATGCGGTTTTTTTGAGTCTTTCTACTTCAAGTTGCGACAGTAGATCCATACTGCCGGCTGGGCTAACTTGAGTGATCATCTTGACCTCCTTAACAATCGGGGGAGAAGTGCTATTGGTCCTATGTCATTAATGCACTCTTTCAATCATAGTCGTTATTGATGGAGATAGAGTTTACATGGGTGACTTAGGGGGAACACTCTGTCGTATCGGGATGCCATTTTAGTTCGTTTAGGTTCAACAGTTTGAAATGGCTTATTAATCTTGTGCGTAACCATGGTTTTGGAAAACATCGCTAGGCGCAAGATGTGAAATGAGTCACTAAGTTTACGGTAAATGGTTAAATGTTGTTCGTTTAGTGGCTTATTTCCAAGCCAGTTGATTAGGACCATAAGGCTTCATCTCCTGTAGGGAACGATGCAACCGTTCAAGAACAATTTCTGGTGTATCGGCTTCTTTAAAGTGGGTTGAAGCGGCACTAAGAGTGATGGTGATCTGTTTATCGCGAAATTTAAAAGGCAGTCTAGCCACATTACGCTGTATTTTTTGTATAACCTGATAGCACTCATTATCGGCGCGTTCTGGCAACAGTAAGATGAATTCTTCTCCTGAAAAACGCGCGGCGGTATCGGTTTTTTCCAGTTCTTTATGAATGGTTCGAGCAATCACTTTTAACGCTTTATCCCCAGCAAGATAACCAAAATTTTCATTAATCGCTTTAAAAGCATCAATATCTAAAATCACCAAACGCAAATTATGCTGCGTGCGAATCCAGCGCCGATACTCTAATTCTAATCGATCATTAAACGCAGTGCGGTTATACAATTTGGTCAGTGGATCTTGCAGTAGTCGCTGCGCTTGATCTTCTAATCGACGGCGATAATCTTGAGTCAGTTCTAGCAAGGTTTCCATTTGGTGCTGGGTATATTGCATACGTTCAATCAGCACTTGTTCTCGTTGTTCAGCATGAATCAAACGCTCGGATAAGGCTTCAATTTCACTAAATACCGCACTTACAGGCTTATTGGATTCGTTGGTTTGAGATGATAAAGCATGCTGGCCGCGGTTGACGAGGTGAAGGAGATCTTGATGCATATGTTGGCGATGCTGTTGATAATGGGTGCTTTGCTCAAGATTAACGCGGGTGCTTTGCAGATTTTTCGATAATGAACTATTGATTTGTTCGAGGAATTTCTCCGAGTTTTTACGCTCATATTGAGTACCATCGATGACTAATTTCAGCACTTGCAAAGCCAGCTCAAGTAACCCTTGGCTATTAACCCCAAGCAGCAGCTTGCTGCGGATATCCGTCAGTAAATCTCCAGCCTCACCTTCAAAATCCAGCTCGGTGATCAGGTGCTGTAGTTCATCACTGAGCTGAGTCAGGAGTGCTTTATCGCCGTAATGGGGAGCTTCTTGATGCCCGAGATTAGGATTATGAGCAAAAATTTTCACCGCACGTTGGTATAAATGTAATAGACGCAACGCTTGATCTTGCTGATTGATGGTGTGATTGGTGCTTAACAATTGCTGAACATCGCGTTTCAGTTTGATGGGTAATCCCGGTAGATACAACAGGGTCTCTGCACACTGTTTCACTCGGACATCCATAGGGTGAGTTTGATGTTCATCGTTCGACGTTTGTGATTTCAACATGCGCTCCAGTACGGCTAAACCAGGAAAATTGAGCTAGTCTTTAATGGCCAATTTACACTATCTCAAGGATGAGACGCTATTTATCAATCTGTCGATAATAACAAATAATTAGTGGAGGTCATTAGCTCAATCTGTTAACCGCATAGCATTTATCCATCTTTTAAGAACTTTTTAATCTGCTCTTCATCACGATAAGATGAGTGAACCTTAATCAGTCCTTGATTGATCGCTTGTTGACACGATTTTCGGATGTTACTTGAGGCGAAACTGGCCGCAGGGGCGTTATCAATCGCCTTAAAATAGACCCAATGGCTGGTGTTGTCTTTTAGGCTCAGCTCTCTGGCGACCCCTGTAGCCATCAATAAAATATCCAATAATTCTTTATCATTAATGGCGGTGTAGGCTCTGGGTAAAAAAGGATAATCGGCAATTCCTAAGCGAATGGTTCGGTTTAAACGCCGCTCTGGTTGGAACTGATTGATTAAGTCTTGGACTTTATTAAACAGCTCTTCTGGTGGCCGATCTCTATCGATATTGGGTTCAATGTACAGTAAGTTTGCATCCGAGAAATGATAGAGCCGGGCTGGCTCCTCAAGATGGTCAGTTAAAAAACGCCCAAAAGCATGTTCGAGCTCTACGCCTGCCGTATAGCCATGTTGTAAGTACATACTGCGCAGGAAAGGGAGATCAATCATCGCGAAGCGCAGACGATCATTTAACGGTTCATGAATCAATTCACCAATTAACCACTGCTCGTAATTATAGCTACTGCGTTGAAGAGAAGAGAGTAACTTCGCATTGAGCATTCTTAGGTTGGGTAAACGAGAGCGAGAATGCGTGAATAAATGGCTATTCAGCTCATCGATTTCGTCTTGTTGGTTTTGGATAATATAACCACGACGCATCAGGTAGAGAAACAATACAATGCTGGTTAAAAATAGCGTAAAAGCGATTTTTTGAAATTTGCTGTATTCACGTTGAGTTGCTTGTAGGGCTTTTTCTTGGCCGACTAAATGCAGGGTTTGTTCAACAAATTCTTTTTGCTGGCGAAAGGCATCTTCACTAATTTGGTTAAGCTGAGCTTGGCGAAGTTGAGTGATTTGGTGGCTTTTTTTACTCCATTCTAATGCGAGTAAATACTGCTCTTTTTGCTCATAACCTAAGGAAAGAAGTTGATAGGCTTGCTCTTCAATTTCCATGTCGTGTAGCGTTTCATTAAACTTGATTGCCGCTTGGGCGTAGTCAATCACTTGTCTATTGTTTTGCTGAGATAGGGCTAACTGAGCACTAAGTAAGGCGGCTCGCGCTTGCAAGCGTAGGTTTGGTGTGTATTGAAGGAGTTCCTTCGCCACGCTGAGATATTGTTCGGCTAGCGTATAGTTATAGAGCTGCCGATAAGTCGCGGATAAACTTAACCGAACATCAATCACACTGGCTAGATTGAGTTCACTACTTTCATGATCGATAACATTAAAATAATGCACCAAGGCTAAATTGTACTTACCTTGTTGAAAATAAACATCCCCCATCCGTTTAAGCACAGAAACAAGGATCGGCGATTTTTCATAGTTACCATAAAACTCGGCGGCTTGAGAGAGATGAACTAAAGCTTTATCCAGTACCCGACGTTCATAAAACAACTGCGCTAATAGATTATTGGTTTTTGCTAATTCTGCGCTGGCATTGGTTTCTATCGCCCCCCAATAAGCCGTGAGTAGTTCAGATAAGGCTAAATTGTAGAGTTTATGGTGTAGATAATGTTTTCCGACGATCACGTGATATTCAATCAAGGGTTTTTTGGCTTGCAATGATTCAAGATAAGGTTTGGCTTCTGCAAACAGTTGATTAGCTAAAGTTAGCTCGTTATTTTGTGACGCAATTTCTGCGCTGAGCATGGTGATATGGTAATCAATCTGCTTAGAGAGGCGATGTTCTTCGAGCAAGAGAGGGTGCTGATTGGTGATCTCGCGCAGTTGTTGACGAGCGGCATCGGCATCGTGATTGTGTCGCCACTGTAAACGAATCGTCATAATATCTAGCTCTAACGCCAAATAAGGAAGATCATGCTCTTGCGCGAGCTGTTTGGCTTCATCGAGCGTATCAAACGCCGTTTGTGTATTACCCAAGATAAACTCAGCAGTGGCTAAAATTTTTAGCGCATCAATGGTACTGCTTGGCGTTCGAATGCGGCTATCGGTTTCATCTCGACTAATATTAGACGGTGTTTTTTCGGTTTTATCCGCCAGCTTACGCTGCTCTAAATACTCTTCGACGAGATTTTTGGCCTGAATGGGAGAAATCTCCAATAAACCGTGTGCTTCGTTAAGTTGCGGCAAAGCGTAGACGGCGGCTTTTACCCAAGGAGAAATGCTCAGTAGGAGTAGGCAAACGTAAGGTATCCAGCGGAAAGAGGGCATTATAATGGGCGTCCTTTTATTGGCGAGCCATGCGCAAATTATGCTCAGGTGAAGGTCGTTCGGTTGAGCGGAATGGATTGATGTCTAAGCCGCCTCGACGTGTGTAACGCGCCAATACAGTGAGCTGTTTAGGCTGGCAGTAACGACACAAATCATGGAAAATTCGCTCAACGCATTGCTCATGAAATTCATTATGCTCACGGAATGAGACAATATAACGCAATAATGCTTCGCGTTGTATTTTCGGCCCGTGATAGGTGATTTCAACACTGCCCCAATCCGGTTGATTGGTGATCAAGCAGTTTGATTTGAGTAAGTGGCTGTGCAGAGTTTCGGTGATGATTTCAGCTTCCGTCGCTTGTTCCAATAAGGTAGCATCAAACTGATAGTGATCGATTTCAATATCTTGCTGATCAATACATTCACCTTGCATCGAAACAATCGGTTGATTGGTATAGTGATCGAGTGGGAATAACTGCACTGCAACGCTTTCACCAGCGCACGCCGACAGATCGTTTATCAAGTGAGTTTGTACCGTTTGCCAGTCTTGAAAACGAGATTGATTGAAGCTGTTTAAGTACAGTTTGAACGATTTAGACTCAATTAAGTTAGCGCTGGTGGCTGGAATGCGCACTTCACCAATCGCCACTTGTGGTAGGCCTTTACTGTTTAACCAAGAGAGTTCATATAAAGTCCAAATGTCACAGCCTTGAAAAGGGAGTGTCTCACCAAGATCGAGATCGTTGCGGTTGAGGCTACGTGGCACAGGCTGCAACAAACTTGGGTCATATTGGCTGGCATAGGCAGTGACTTTGCCAAGGGTTAAGCCAGATAGCTCTTTGGCATCAGAATATTTGCTCATCATTTATCATCAAATCGATTAGAATAATCAGAATTTTACGCAATACTGCTCACGCTGTCATTAGCGTTTGTCGTCAGTTTCGTTATGGAGAACCCTATGGCTCATTTGGTCGCCGCCGCGTTGCGTGATTTCTCGCAACGTTATCTTCAAGCTTATCAACAGAGACATCATCATCTGCCTAGCAGTGATGAGTTAAGCCATATGCCTTCCCCTTGCATTGAGCAGCAAAGTAACAATAGCGTTTATTGGCAGCCAGTGGAACGTGATCACAGTGCTGATTTACAGGCGGTGGAGCAGGGAATTGAGCTGAGTTTGCATAGTGATATTGTGCCTTTTTATGGCAGCCAATACAGTGGCGATTTACCCGCAACGTGGCGCGGTCACTCGCTGACGTTATTGCAAGTCTGGAGTGATGACGATTATCTTCGTTTACAGGAAAATATTCTTGGCCACTTGGTGATGCAACGGCGTTTAAAACAAAAGCCAACCATTTTTATTGCGACCACAGACGATGAAATGGCGGTGGTGTCGATTTGTAATCTCACTGGGAATGTGATTAGAGAAACGTTAGGTACCGACGAGCGGGAAGTCTTGTGCGCCGATGTGGCGGATTTTTTAAACCAACTTGAGCCAGCGGTGTAGAACGATGTATGTAGTAGAGCTTGAGTTTGAATGTTTTGATAACACGACCATCAGTGCGGTAGATAAAGCGGTCAACGGTTTGATGGATGCCTTGCGCTATAACGGTCAAGTGTTGGGTAGAGAGTTTCCGCTGGTGCTTGGTGATGGCGAATTTTTCTTGCGCGCCGTGTGCCCAGAACAAGATAGTTTGCACCCGAAATACCATTCAGATTTTGTCAAAGCTTGTTTGCATCGCTTATCGGAGGCTTGTTTACTGGCGCCTAAAGTGCGTTTGCTTGGCCGTGATATTAACTCAGAACAAGCAGCAGATATCGAGCCACCGAGTTGGCAGGTGCTATACACCACTTATGTGCATACTTGCTCGCCACTCCGTAGCGGCGATACCTTATTGCCTATTCCTTTGTATCGTAATCCGCCTACCTTTAATGGTGACCATAAAGCGGTGATCAAATGGCAAACGGAATGGCAAGCTTGTGATGAAATTCAGATGGCAGGAGGCTGCAAAGCTGAACACGCCGCGCTGCATGAGCTGTGTGATATTGATAGCGATCTGTTTCGTCGTGGTTGGGATTTACGGGGACGTATCGAGTATTTAACCAAGATCCCGACCTATTACTATCAGTACCGAGTGGGTGGAACGAGCTTAGCCGATGAGCAAACTCGTCCTTGTCCTAAGTGTGGCGGCGCGTGGTTACTGGATGAGCCTATCCATGAGATTTTCCATTTTAAATGCGATGACTGCAAAATCGTTTCTAATCTCTCTTGGGATCATTTGAAAAATGAGCCCGTCGCTTGATCCTAATGGCGAGCATTGACTGATGACCGCTAATAAAAAAGAGACCAGCCAGTGGCGGTCTCTTTTTTGTCGTGCATTTTCAGTAGTGTTGGTCAGTTACCAGCCTTTGACTGCGCCACCATGGAAAATTTCTGAGGCGGCTTTATACACTTCGTCAGTTTGATAGGCTTTGAGGAAGTTTTGTACGTTCTCAGCATTAACATTATCTTGACGAGCAACCAGTAGGTTCACGTAAGGTGAGTTTTTATCTTCGACAAAAATACCGTCTTTTTCAGGGGTAAGATTAATCGAGCTGGCGTAAGTGGTGTTAATGATGGCTAGTGCGACATCATCCAAAGCGCGAGGTAGCTGAGCGGCGTCCAGTTCCATAATGCGCAGGTTTTTCGGATTGTCAGTGATATCACGCACGGTCGCAAGTAGGCCAATATCATCACGTAAGGTGATTAAACCTTGTTGTTGTAGCAGCAATAGAGAGCGACCTAAATTGGTTGGGTCATTGGGCACCGCGACTCGTGAGCCAGTAGCTAATTCATCAAGAGTGGTGATTTGTTTTGAATAGCCAGCGATAGGATAAACAAAAGTGTTACCAACAATCGCTAGCTTATAGCCGCGATCGGCAATTTGACGATCTAAATAAGGTTTATGTTGAAATGCGTTAGCATCAATCGAACCATCGTTAAGCGCAGCGTTTGGGGTAACATAATCAGAAAACGTTACCAGCTGGACTTCAAGGTTATAGCGTTCTTTAGCGACGCGAGCCGCCACTTCCGCCACTTGTTCTTCAGCACCGGCAATCACGCCAACTTTGATTTTGTTCATGTCGACCGCTTTTTCGCCGCATCCCGTTAATACAATAGCCGCGGCAGCAATCGCCAATAAACCTTTAAGTGAAAACTTCATTATTATCTCCTTGTTATATAAACATTATTATCTATGATCAACGCGGCGCACTAAGTGGTCACCAACCGATTGAGTAATTTGTACCAAAATAATGAGCATGATGACGGTGACGGTCATTATGGTGACGTCGTAGCGATGAAAGCCATAACGAATCGCCACATCACCTAAACCGCCGCCTCCCACGGTGCCTGCCATGGCTGAGTAGCTGACTAAGGTCACCAAGGTGATGGTTACCGAGTTTAAAATGGTTGGCATCGCCTCTGGTAACAGGACTTTACGAATAATTTGTAAAGGCGTTGCGCCGATGGCTTGCGCCGCTTCAACCAGTCCGCTTGGCACTTCAATTAATGCTCCTTCAATTAAACGGGCAACAAAAGGAATCGCACCGATGGTTAAAGGGACAATTGCCGCAGTGGTGCCAATGAAAGTGCCGACCAGCATTTTGGTGATAGGAATAATTGCCACCATCAACACCAAAAACGGAATCGAGCGGCCAATATTGACGATAGCGCCAAGGACGCGATTGAGCTTGGTATTTTCCAATAATCCGCCTTGTTTGGTGGTATGCAAAATAACTCCGAGTGGGATACCAATGGCAAAACCAATAATGCCCGCGACTGCCACCATATAAATGGTTTGCCAAGTGGCGCTGAGTAGTAAATCACCATTAAAAGCGATCCAGTCGATAATCGTATTAAAGGACATAACCAAGCACCTCAACTTTTACATTATTGTCGCGAAGATAATCTATCGCCGCTGCAGCATTATCATCATCACCGAAAATTTCTGCGACCATCATGCCAAATTTCACCCCGCCAGCGTAATCGAGATCAGAACTTAAGATACTGACGTCAATATTAAATTTACGGGCGATTTGTGACATTAATGGCGCGTCAACAGTGGCTCCTGTGAATTCCAAGCGCACTAACGGATAGCTTCCAGCCACACGAGTCGGTTGTAAGCGAGCCTGATAATCTTCAGGAATAGACAGATCTAACGTTGAGCGAATAAATTGATGGGCTAATTGGGTTTTAGGATGTGCGAAAATATCGCCTACCGTGCCTTTTTCCACCAATTCGCCATCACCGATGATCGCCACTTGGTGACAAATGCTTTTCACGACATCCATTTCATGGGTAATAAGTAAAATTGTGATATTCAGTTTGCGGTTAATTTCTTTCAGCAGCTCTAAAATCGATTGAGTTGTCGCCGGGTCAAGCGCACTGGTGGCTTCATCACATAACAGCACTTTGGGTTCGCAAGCCAGTGCGCGAGCAATCGCCACACGCTGCTTCTGGCCGCCACTTAAATTGGCAGGATAGGTATGACGTTTATCCGCTAAACCGACGAGTGTTAGTAGCTCGCTAACTTTGTGCTCAATATGCTCATGGGTATGATTAGCCAGCTCTAATGGTAGAGCAATATTATCGAACACGGTGCGGGATGAAAGCAGATTAAAGTGCTGGAAAATCATCCCAATATTGCGTCTGGCTTGGCCTAATTGCTGATTCGTTAACTGAGTTAAATCAATCCCATCAACAATCACACGTCCACTGGTCGGTTTTTCTAATAGGTTAACGCAACGGATGAGAGTACTTTTCCCCGCTCCCGATGCGCCGATGACACCAAAAATCGTTCCTTGGCTAATCTCTAGATCAATGTTTTTCAAAGCGTGAATAGCTTTATCACCCTGATGAAAGACTTTATTAACTTGATGAAGTTGAATCATAAACGAAACCCGTATCGAGATAGGCGCATACACCTGAACTGTCCTTTGATTTGATGCTATGAGTTCTCGCTTTTTAAGTCAATAGATATTTTTACGTCTAGACGTCTAAATTGCCGTGAAATAAAAGTAATCAACTTAACGACTCATTAAGGAAGGAATAGTTGAAGTGCTGACGTTACTGGCAGTGATGCAATACTTTTGCGTGTAGCATCTTGAGTATAGTTGAGTATAATTCTTAGCAAATACATCCTAAGAGAGCAATATTTTGGCGAAACCTGCTGTGTTTTTGGATCGTGATGGTGTGATTAATGTCGATCATGGTTATGTGCACGATGAGCACGATTTTCATTTCATCGAAGGGGTCTTCACTGCGGCAAAGCAGTTAAAAGAGATGGGTTACTTATTGGTACTGGTGACCAACCAATCAGGGATAGCTCGTGGATTGTTTAGTGAAGATCGCTTTCTCTCTTTAACGCAATGGATGGATTGGAACTTTGTCGATCATGGTGTCGAGCTGGATGGTATCTATTATTGTCCACATCATCCAGAACATGGCGTTGAGCCTTATCGTCAAGAGTGTGATTGTCGTAAGCCTAAGCCGGGAATGTTGCTTTCTGCACGCGACTTTCTAAAAATAGACATGGCGAACTCAGTGATGATTGGTGATAAAGCGGAAGATATGATGGCTGCTCAAGCGGCAGACGTTGGGCGGAAAATTTTAGTGCGTACTGGTAAAGCGATTACTCCACAAGGTGAAGCCTTGGCTGAGGTTGTGTTGGAGAGTATTGCCGATGTGCCTGCTTATTTGGCAGCTCAATCGTTGGTGGCAAAGGATTAATGGCTAAAAAACTGACCATAACCGACATTGCTCGCCTTTCAGGTGTCGGTAAATCGACGGTATCTCGGGTATTAACCAATGATCCGAAAGTAAAACCTGAAACTCGGCAACGAGTCGAGCAGGTGATTGCCGAGTGCGGTTATGTACCTTCGAAGTCCGCTCAGTCGATGCGTGGCGGCAGTCAAAAAGTGGTGGGGGTGATTATTTCCCGCTTAGATTCGCCATCAGAAAATCGTTCGATCAGCAGTATGTTACAGGTGCTGTATGCGCACGGTTATGATGTGGTGATCATGGAGAGCCAATTTAATCGTGATAAAACCCGTGAGCATCTCAACGTACTTGAAAAGCGTAATGTCGATGGTGTGATTGTTTTTGGCTTTACGGATATTGATTTAGCGTCATTAGCAGAGTGGCAAGATAAAGCGGTGTTGGTTGCCATGGATCATGATTCCATTTCTTCGATTAATTACGACCATCAAGCTTTAATTGAAGCAGCCTTAACCCATCTTAAGCATAAAGGATTAACCAATATTGCGTTTATTGGCGTTAATCCAAAAGATAAAACAACCGGTTTAATGCGCTTACAAGCTTATCTGAATTGGTGCCAACAGCAGGGTATCGAAGCCAGATTTGAAACTGGTGAGCTACACCATGAAAGCGCTTATCAGTTGGTTGATAACGTTTTAAATGCTCATACTGAGGCCATTGTCTGTGCCAGTGATACTTTGGCTTTGGGCGTCATTAAGCGCTTACAAGAGCAGCAGCGTGATGACATTGTTGTAACGGGTGTCGGTGGTAATGAGCTGCTGTCTTTTTTATTTCCTAACATCTATAGCGTTGATCCGGGTTATCGTCAGGCTGGCAAGCAAGCCGCAGAGCTACTCATTAAGCACTTATCTGGTGAGTTAACCGAACCGGTACATTTAACTCAACCCCCCGCTTATTTTAGATAACGCCATGAGTGTTGGGCTTTCTAGGTGATCTGAAAACTCTTCTTAATTATCAGTGGGTTATTCTTCATTTTTCGTTAACTCTGTATGGTCAGAGTTAACGTGTTTTATCCCCACTTTCTTTTAACGCGACGACCTTTGTTAACCTAGCGACCACTGCAAATTCTTTGGATGTTGCGTATCTCTTTTACTATTGATGATTCGATTGTTTGTGATCGCTTTCAATTAATGGGATTGTTCCCATTTTGGTTTTTCATTCATTGTGTCATTATTCAATCAGATTTGGGATTGTTCCCACAGTAAGTTCAACTATTATAAGTAAAAACCAAATAGGGTGGATAAGGGTATGGGTAAGATAGTCAAACAAGACGTGGTACGTCTTATTGAGCTGATCGGCGGTAATGAAAATATTGCCAGTGTCAGCCACTGCTTAACTCGCTTACGTTTTGTATTAAACGATACTGAAAAAGCCGACATTAAGCAGATTGAAACCATTGGTATGGTCAAAGGTTGCTTTACTAATGCGGGGCAGTTTCAAGTAGTGATTGGTACTGAGGTTGACGAGGTTTATAAAATCTTGCTGCAACTGACGGGTAAATCAGAAGCGTCAAAAGACGATGCCAAACTTGCCGCGCGTAAAAATATGAATGCGTTAGAGCGTGGTATTTCCCATTTAGCTGAAATCTTTGTCCCTCTATTACCAGCGATCATCACCGGTGGTTTGATTTTAGGTTTCCGCAATGTGATTGGCGACATCAAGATGTTTGATGGCCAAACATTAACTGAAATTAGCCAGTTTTGGGCCAGTGTCCATGCCTTTTTATGGTTAATTGGTGAAGCGATTTTCTTCTTCTTACCGGTCGGGGTGTGTTGGTCGACGGTCAAGAAACTCGGTGGGACACCGATTTTGGGGATTACCCTTGGGGTAACCTTGGTTTCTCCGCAATTGATGAACGCCTATCTGATCGGTACTCAAGTACCAGAAGTGTGGGATTTTGGCTGGTTTGCGATTGAAAAAGTCGGCTACCAAGCTCAGGTTATTCCTGCCATTCTTGCTGGGGTGGTGTTGGCCTTTATTGAAACCAATCTCAAACGCATTATTCCTGCTTATTTGTATTTAGTCGTTGTTCCTTTTGTATCGATTATTCTGGCGGTGATTTTAGCACATGCATTCATTGGCCCATTTGGACGTGTGATTGGTGATGGGGTAGCGTTTGCGGCTAAAGCGGCGATGACGGGCGATTTTGCAGTGTTAGGCTCAATGGTGTTTGGCTTCCTCTATGCACCACTGGTGATCACCGGGATTCACCACACCACTAACGCGGTTGATTTACAACTTATGCAGCAACTCGGTGGTACACCGATTTGGCCACTGATTGCTCTTTCTAATATTGCTCAAGCATCTGCTGTGGTTGGCATTATCATTATCAGTAAGAAACATGGTGAACGCGATATTTCAGTGCCAGCGGCAATTTCCGCTTATCTTGGTGTGACTGAACCTGCGATGTACGGTATCAACCTCAAGTATAAATTCCCAATGTTGAGCGCGATGATTGGTAGTGCACTAGCTGCGGCAATTTGTGGTAGTGCTGGCGTTATGGCTAATGGCATCGGCGTTGGTGGCTTGCCAGGTATTCTCTCCATTCAACCGCAATATTGGCTGACTTTCTTAGTCGCGATGGTGGTGGCGATTATCGTTCCGGCTGCCTTGACCTTAGTGATGTACAAGCGTGCGTTAGCCAAAGGCGAATTAGAAGTCAGTAAAGCGTAACTAGCATTTTTAGAGTGGCTGATTGGCCACTCTGTTGATTATTTTGGTAAGTGAGTAAGTTATGAGTGCAGTTAATCAAGATCCGTTATGGTGGAAAACCGCCACCATCTATCAAATTTATCCGAAAAGCTTTTGCGATAGTGGCAATAAAGGCACTGGCGATATTCCGGGTATTATTTCTAAGCTCGATTATTTGCAGAAATTAGGCATCGATGCCATCTGGTTAACGCCGGTTTATCAATCGCCGATGATCGATAATGGTTATGATATTGCCGATTATTACGCCATTAACCTCGATTTTGGCACCATGGCTGACTTTGATCAGCTATTAGAACAGGCGCATCAGCGTGGTATTCGTATCATTATGGATATCGTGGTTAACCATACCTCCACGGATCATGCATGGTTTCAATCGGCTCTGGGTGATAAAAATAGTCCTTATCGTGATTACTATATTTGGCATGATCCGGTCGAGGGTGGTGTCCCCAATAATTGGCAATCAAAGTTTGGCGGCAGTGCGTGGGCGCTCGATAAAGCGACCAATCAATATTATCTCCACCTATTTGCTGAGCAGCAGGCGGATTTAAACTGGGAAAACCCTCAGGTTCGCCAAGAAGTCAAAGATGTGATTGCATTCTGGGCTGAAAAAGGCGTTGATGGATTTCGCTTAGATGTGATTAATTTAATCTCTAAGCAGCAGGATTTTCCTAATGATCAACAAGGGGATGGTCGCCGTTTTTATACCGATGGTCCACGGGTTCATGAGTACCTGCAAGAGATCAGCCGCGATGTATTCCAGCGTTATGGCAGCGTAACGGTGGGTGAAATGTCATCAACGACTTTAGAGCATTGCCAGCAATATTCTTCGTTAGACGGTAAAGAGCTGTCGATGGTATTTAATTTCCATCACCTTAAAGCCGATTATCTCAATGGTGAAAAGTGGACTAAAGCGCCGTTTGATTTTCTGCAATTGAAGCAAATTTTCAATCATTGGCAGACGGGGTTAAATGGTCAAGGCTGGGGAGCGCTATTTTGGTGTAACCACGATCAACCGCGGGTGGTTAGCCGTTTGGGCAATGACAGCCAATATCGGGTTGAATCAGCGAAAATGTTGGCGGCCTCGATTCATATGATGCAAGGGACTCCTTATGTCTATCAAGGGGAAGAGATTGGCATGACTAACCCTGGTTACACTTCCATTGAGCAGTATCGCGATGTGGAAAGCACCAATATGTATAACATTATGGTTAATCAGCAAGGGGTTAGTGATCAAGAGATGTTGGTGATTTTGGCGCAAAAATCTCGTGATAATTCTCGCACGCCGATGCAGTGGAACAGTCAAGCCTACGCTGGGTTTAGCCAAGGTCAGCCTTGGCTAGAAGTGGCGAGTAATTATCCACAGATCAATGCTGAACAAGCGCTGGCCGATAAAAATTCGGTGTTTTACTTTTATCAACGTTTGATTGAATTACGTAAAACCGTACCAGTCATCACCCATGGTGATTATCGAGATCTCTTGCCGTCACATCCGGCTATCTTTGCGTATCAACGCCAAGATGATCAGCAAATCCTGTTGTGTATCAATAACTACTACGATCAAGAAGAAGAGTGGGTGTTACCGGATGAGTTACCATTAGAAAATGCTCGTTATCTATTAGGTAATTATGCCGGTATTGAGCAGCAATCGGTATTAGCACATCAAGTTCTCCGTCCTTACGAAACGCGAGTGATAGTGATTGATCGATAATCCTGATTGAGTCTGTTTTAAGATTCGATGTTTGGCTTCACGTTTAATAATGTGAAGCCTTTTTTATTATCTGAAAGTCTACCTGCTAGAGGGGATAGTATGGATTGAAGATACAAAAAAGCCTGCTCTCTGAGCAGGCTTAATCAATATGGTGGAGGGGGACGGATTCGAACCATCGAAGGCGGAGCCGGCAGATTTACAGTCTGCTCCCTTTGGCCACTCGGGAACCCCTCCAAGGGGTTTACGGATAACGTATTCGTTATCACGTCACTTAACTGACGTTTTCCCAACGCATCAATCAAGGATTTCTCTTACGAGAGAATATGGTGGAGGGGGACGGATTCGAACCATCGAAGGCGGAGCCGGCAGATTTACAGTCTGCTCCCTTTGGCCACTCGGGAACCCCTCCAGGGGTTTACGGATAACGTATTCGTTATCACGTCACTGACGTTTTCCCAACGCATCAATCAAGGATTTCTCTTGCGAGAGAATATGGTGGAGGGGGACGGATTCGAACCATCGAAGGCGGAGCCGGCAGATTTACAGTCTGCTCCCTTTGGCCACTCGGGAACCCCTCCAAGGGTTTACGGATTAATTCGATTCAATCCGAGGCTGAATCGACGTTTTCCCAACGCATCGCTCAGCTGCGGAGCGCATATTATCAAACTCGGCCTTACTGTAAACCCTTTTTTGATGATTTTGAATTGAATGCTGGCTTTTTGGGCAGAACATGGCAGATATTAAGGTTTATCTTCATTATGCTTAGTTTGCTTATGTTGTGATGGTGTAAGCCATCATCTTGCTCTCAAAGCCCTTATTAATGATGTTTATCGTCAATCATCAAAGTATTGCGAACGTTAGCGCCTCTATTCTAAGTTTACTCACACGAGTAAACTTACCGTTTTTAAAAGTATCTTTACGTTACTTGACGTTTATTGTTCTTAGAAACGGTTACAATGGAATCAGTAACTTATTACCTGAACCTGATCATGAAAAAAATATCGCTACTTGTTGCTTTGTTATTCATCTCATTGCCGACTTTTTCGACTATGGCTTCTGCCCCCATGGCGACGCCTGTGGTGATTGAGTCGGTACAAGTACATCAAATTTCTCAACGTTTATCGTTAATTGGTAAATTAGTGGCTGATCAATCGATAAGTATTTCGGCCGAGGCGGCTGGACGAATCGATAGCATCATGGTTAAAAGCAATCAGTTGGTTAAAAAAGATCAATTGCTGATGACATTACACGATGCTAAAGCTCAAGCCGCCGTCAGCGAAGCGCAAGCTTATTTGCGTGATGAACAGCGTAAACTCGCGGAATATGAGCGCTTAGTGCAACGTAATGCGATTACACAAACCGAGCTGGACGCTCAACGCTCGAGTGTTGATATTGCTCAAGCAAGACTAGCGGCTGCTCAAGCTCAGTTGGCTGATTTTCGTATTACAGCGCCGTTTGATGGCACGATTGGCTTCATTGATTTTAATCGTGGTCAATTAGTGAGTATCGGGAACGAACTCATGACATTGGATAACCTATCAGTGATGCGTTTAGACTTGCATGTACCAGAGCGTTATTTATCGAGTTTATCACGCGGGATGACCGTATTAGCACAAACGACCGCTTGGCCTGATCAAGTCTTCACCGGTACAGTCGTTGCGATCGATTCACGGATTAATCCAGAAACATTAAATTTACGCGTGCGGATAGAGTTTAAGAATCCTCAGCAACGTCTTAAACCTGGGATGCTTATTTCTGCTCGACTCGACTTTCCGCCTATCTCAGCTCCGATCATCCCGGTACAAGCTTTAGAATATTCAGGCACCAAACGCTATGTCTATGTGGTTGGTGACGATCATCGGGTGACTCGTACAGAGGTGCTATTGGGCACTCGAATCGACAATCAAGTGGTGATTGAACGAGGCTTAGAGATTGGTCAACGCATTGTAGTTCAAGGGATTGTCAATATGCGTGATGGGCTAAGCGTAAGGGAAGTTACTGCTGACGGTCAACCGGTTAAGAAAGGCGCACAATAATGTTGTTATCAGATATTTCAGTAAAACGCCCCGTTGCGGCGGTGGTGTTAAGCTTACTATTGTGTGTTTTTGGTTTGGTTTCTTTTTCTAAACTTTCTGTACGTGAAATGCCGGATATTGAAAGCCCTGTCGTATCAATTTCGACGCGATACAGCGGTGCTTCTGCGACCATTATTGAAAGTCAAATCACTTCAGTACTTGAAGACCAATTGGCCGGGATCAGTGGGATTGATGAAATTAGCTCAACCACCCGTAATGGCATGTCCCGAATTACCGTCACCTTTAAGCTTGGTTACGATTTGAATGAAGGGGTGAGCGATATTCGTGATGCCGTTGCGCGGGCGAAACGATCACTACCAGAGCAAGCCGATGATCCGCAGGTGTTTAAGAATAATGGTTCGGGTGAGGCCTCGGTATACATTAACTTAAGCTCATCCACGATGGATCGTACTCAGCTTACCGATTATATCGATCGCGTACTGGTTGATAGGTTTAGCTTGATCAGTGGCGTTAGCTCAGTGGATATTTCGGGCGGCTTATATAAAGTTATGTACGTTCGTCTTAATCCAGAACAAATGGCAGGGCGCGGTATCACCACCACCGATATTACCAATGCGTTGCGGCGAGAAAATATTGAAAGCCCCGGCGGACAAGTTCGTAATGATTCTACGGTGATGTCAGTACGCACGGCGAGAAGCTATCAAAGTGAAGAGGATTTTCAGTCATTAGTGATTAAACAAGCCAGTGATAATACGCCTATCTATTTGCGCGATGTAGCGGATGTCTTTATCGGTGCGGAAAATGAAAACTCGACCTTTAAAAGTGATGGAGTGGTCAATGTCAGTATGGGGATTATTCCTCAATCTGACGCCAATCCGCTGGAGGTAGCTGCTCGGATTCATCAGGAAGTCGATCGTGTTCAGCCGTTTTTACCAGAAGGAACTCGATTGGCGATTGATTACGACTCAACGGTGTTTATTGAGCGTTCGATTGAAGAGGTCTATAGCACGCTCTTTATTACCGGTGGGCTGGTGGTACTGGTGCTGTATATTTTTATTGGTCAAGCGTGTGCGACCTTAATTCCTGCGGTTACCGTGCCGGTTTCATTAATATCGTCGTTGATTGCTGCCTATTATTTTGGTTTTTCGATTAACTTGATCACGTTAATGGCGTTAATTTTAGCTATCGGATTGGTGGTGGATGACGCGATTGTGGTGATGGAAAATATCTATCATCATATTGAACAAGGAGAGAAACCCTTGCTGGCGGCTTATAAAGGGGCGCAGGAAGTGGGGTTTGCGGTGATTGCTACCACACTGGTCTTAGTGATGGTTTTTTTACCGATCTCGTTTATGGATGGCATGGTAGGGTTACTCTTCACTGAGTTTTCGGTTCTGTTAGCGATGTCCGTGATTTTCTCTTCTTTAATCGCGTTAACCTTGACCCCGGTTCTAAGCAGCAAAATTTTACGCGCCAATGTCAAACCGAACCGTTTTAATCGCATGGTCGATAAACTGTTTGCTCGATTAGAAGCCAACTATCGCCGTGCTTTACAACTCGCTTTGCGTGCAAAGTGGGCCGCGCCGTTAGTGATCATCGCCTGTGTTGGGGGCAGCTATGCGCTTAATCAACAGGTTCCCGCTCAGTTAACCCCTTCTGAAGATCGCGGCGTGATTTTTGCGTTTGTACGTGGTGCTGATGCGACCAGTTATAACCGCATGGCAGCTAATATGGATTTGGTCGAATCACGATTAATGCCATTACTCGGCCAAGGCTTTTTAAAGTCTTTCAGTATTCAATCGCCAGCGTTTGGTGGTAACGCTGGCGATCAAACCGGCTTTGTGATCATGATCCTCGATGATTGGAATGAGCGCGATATCACCGCTCAACAGGCTTTGAATCATATACGACAAGCGCTGGCGGGTATTCCTGATGTGCGTGTGTTCCCATTTATGCCGGGTTTCAGAGGCGGCTCTAGTGAACCAGTGCAGTTTGTTCTTGGTGGATCCGATTATGAAGAGCTACAACAATGGACTGAGGTGCTTAAACAGCGTGCAACAGAATCACAGATGATGACTGGTGTTGACAGTAATTATTCAGAGAAAACGCCAGAACTGGTTGTGTCGGTTGATCGTCAGCGTGCCGCTGAACTCGGTATCAGTGTACAAGAGATTTCTAATACCCTAGAAGTGATGCTTGGTGGACAAAAGGTCACAACCTTTGTCGAGCGAGGAGAAGAATACGATGTGTATTTACGTGGTGACGAAAATCGCTTCAATAACGCTTCAGATTTGAGTCAGATCTACTTGCGAACAGCATCAGGGGAGTTAGTGACCTTAGACACTTTGACCCATATTGAAGAGGTTGCATCCTCGATTCGTTTAGCGCGTTACAATAAGCAAAAAGCGATCACTATGACGGCTAACCTTGCCGAGGGGTATACCTTAGGCCAAGCGCTCGACTTTTTGGATAAGACAGCTCAAGAGATATTACCGAGTGATATCACCGTCAGCTACTCGGGGGAATCAAAAGATTTTCGAGAAAATCAATCCAGCGTTGCGATTGTCTTTGCATTAGCTTTGCTAGTCGCCTATTTGGTCTTGGCGGCGCAATTTGAAAGCTTTATCAATCCGTTAGTGGTGATGTTCACTGTGCCTATGGGCGTGTTCGGTGGATTTGTCGGGCTATTTGTCATGGAGCAGGGGATGAACATTTATAGCCAAATTGGGATGATCATGCTGATCGGTATGGTGACGAAAAATGGTATTCTGATTGTTGAATTTGCCAACCAGCTGCGCGATCGAGGCTATGAATTCGAGAAAGCCATCATTGATGCTGCTGCGCGACGTCTACGGCCGATTCTGATGACGGCGTTTACCACTCTGGCTGGAGCGATACCACTGATTTTATCGACAGGAGCGGGCTATGAAAGTCGAGTTTCGGTCGGGACCGTGATTTTCTTTGGGATGGCGTTTGCGTCATTGGTGACATTATTTGTTATTCCAGCGATGTATCGACTGATTTCACAAACGACGCGTTCACCGGGCCACGTGGCTGCTGAATTGGATAAAGCGATCAGTCATGATGTGAAATCACGTGCAACCCATTAATCAATAATGAGCGCTGTTTTGATTAGCGTATAAAGAAAAACGCCTTAAACCGATGTCGGCTTAAGGCGTTTTTCATGACTAGCACTTAGATTTAAGGTTGATAAGTAACGTTATAGCGAGTGGGTTTGTGATTCATACTCAGTACTAGATTCAAGATAATCGCCCCAAAAATGGATAACAACATTGTACTGGGGCTAATAAAGAACAAAGAAGCACTCAGTATTAATCCGTCGATCACCATCTGTACATGACCCGCAGGTATTGCATGCCTATCTTGTATCGCTAAACAGAGGACATTAAAACCGCCTAAACTCGCGCGATGACGAAAAAGAATCAGCATGCCGAGGCCCATTAATAGTCCGCCCGCCAGCGCACAGTAAAATGGATTTATCTCACTAAGGGTAATGAACATGGCCAAATGATCAGTAAAAACCGAGACTAATGCCCCGCATAAGGCGCTATTGATAGCAAATCGACCACCGAAACGACGCCAAGCTAATAAATAAAATGGACTATTAGCTATAAAATACAGCCAGCCAAATGACCAAGGCAAAAAGTGGGTCATCAGCAGTGCCAATCCAGCGGTTCCGCCAGTCAGTAGTTCTCCAGCTTGGAGAAAAAAGACGCCTTGCGCTACTAAGAACGTTCCAGTCAGCATGGCGATTATATCTTCTTTGTGGGTGTGTTTATCCATTGCTACAGCTCAAAAGATCAATCGGATTAGAGGGAATAGTTGCGCGCTATAGTAATGAAAAGTCGCGATTTCCGGTAGCATACTAGGTGAAATTAAGGTAGATCTATGTCATTGGCGTTTTACAGGCTGTAAAGCGTAACATTGACACTTAAGCGATAGGTTCACGTTAAGCGGACTATTATCGTTAGTCATGATGAAAAAACTGCATGATATTTTATGTAATTTACACTTTATGAGACACGTTAAATTAGGTAGAATGCGCGCCATTAGGGTGACGAAAACGTTTGCGTTGGGTCATTGTGTGGTTTTTATGCCCAAAAGATACTAAGTCGTTTGGGGATAGCTAATTTCAGATAAATCTGAGTCAGGAGATACAGATGCTTAAGCGTGATATGAATATCGCTGATTACGATGCGGAGTTATTCGCAGCAATCCAAGAAGAAACGCTTCGTCAAGAAGAACACATCGAGCTTATCGCTTCAGAAAACTACACTAGCCCACGGGTTATGGAAGCACAAGGCTCTCAGCTCACCAACAAATACGCTGAAGGTTACCCAGGCAAACGTTATTACGGCGGTTGTGAATACGTTGATAAAGCTGAAGCATTAGCGATTGATCGCGCTTGTCAGCTATTTGGTTGTGAGTACGCTAACGTTCAGCCACACTCTGGTTCTCAGGCTAACAGTGCCGTTTATATGGCGTTGCTTAACCCAGGCGATACTGTATTAGGCATGAGTCTGGCTCATGGTGGTCATTTAACTCATGGCTCTCCAGTTAACTTTTCTGGTAAGCACTACAATATTATCCCATACGGTATTGATGAAAGCGGTAAGATCAATTACGAAGAGATGGAAGCACTGGCTCTTGAGCACAAGCCAAAGATGATCATTGGTGGTTTCTCTGCTTATTCGCAAATCGTTGATTGGAAACGGATGCGCGAAATTGCCGATAAAGTTGACGCTTACTTTTTTGTCGATATGGCACACGTCGCTGGTTTGATTGCTGCTGGGGTTTATCCAACGCCGCTCCCTTATGCGCATGTAGTGACCACGACGACCCATAAAACGTTAGCCGGCCCTCGTGGTGGTTTGATTTTGTCCAATGCGGGCGAAGAGATGTATAAAAAGCTTAACTCGGCCGTTTTCCCGGGTGGGCAAGGTGGTCCATTAATGCATGTTATTGCGGCTAAAGCGGTAGCATTTAAAGAAGCAATGGAGCCTGAGTTTAAAGAGTACCAAGCACGCGTAGTAAAAAATGCCAAAGCGATGGTGGCTCAATTCCAAGAGCGCGGTTACAAGATTGTTTCTAACAGCACCGAGAATCACCTATTCTTAGTCGATTTGATCGATAAAGGCATTACTGGTAAAGAAGCCGATGCCGCACTGGGGGCTGCGAATATCACCGTGAACAAAAACTCGGTACCCAACGATCCGCGTAGCCCATTTGTAACCTCGGGTATCCGTATTGGAACGCCAGCGATCACACGTCGTGGATTCACTGAGCAAGATGCACAAGATTTGGCAAACTGGATGTGTGACGTATTAGATAACGCTAACGATCAAGCGGTTATCGAAGCGACTAAACAGAAAGTGTTAGCGATTTGTCAACGCTTACCGGTTTACGCTTAATACTTTGTCATAGTAGATAAAATGGCCCGCTAAGCGGGCCATTTTTGTAACGTGATAACCATCAATCAGCAATATTGATTGATAGGCTGATAACCGTATAGATTTGATAGGGTTATTTGACTTCTAATCCCTTCGCTTGCAAATCCGCATGATAAGATGAGCGAACAAAAGGTCCACACGCAGCATGGGTAAAGCCAAGCTCAAGAGCGATCTCTTTTAGTTCATCAAATTCTTCAGGTGGCACGTAGCGCTCAACGGGTAGATGGTGACGACTTGGTGCCAAATACTGACCTAATGTTAGCATCGTCACGCCATGCTCTCGTAAATCTTTTAAGACTTGGATGATCTCTTCTTTAGTTTCACCTAAGCCCATCATGATCCCTGATTTTGTTGGTACATCAGGATGCTGCTCTTTAAACTTACGCAGCAATTCTAAAGACCATTTATAGTTTGCCCCAGGGCGCGCTTTACGGTACAGGCGTGGAGCCGTTTCTAGGTTATGGTTAAGCACATCTGGCGGATTGTCTTTGAGTTTTTCTAGCGCAATGTCCATGCGACCACGAAAATCAGGGACTAAGGTTTCGATACGGATCCCCGGATTGAGCGCGCGAATTTCGCGGTTGCAGTCTGCAAAATGTTCAGCGCCACCATCGCGTAAGTCATCACGGTCGACGGAAGTGATCACGACATACTTGAGCTTCATATCACGAATGGTTTCAGCGAGTTTTTTCGGCTCAGCGGCATCAACGGCATTCGGGCGTCCATGGGCTACATCACAAAATGGACAACGTCGAGTACAGATAGCACCAAGGATCATAAACGTAGCGGTGCCATGATTAAAGCACTCCGCCAAGTTAGGGCAAGACGCTTCTTCACAGACAGAGTGAAGATTATTTTTACGCATCGCGGCTTTAATTTCTTGTATACGCTGGCTATCGGCAGGGAGTTTTATTTTCATCCACGATGGCTTACGTAGCACTTCTTTTTGCTCAACCGGCATGTTTTTCACCGGAATCAGTGCCATTTTATCGGCGTCACGGTATTTAACGCCTTTTTCCATTTGAATTGGTTTGCTCATGCTATTTTACCTATAAAAGGTGCTTCTGTGCTGAATTCGACTTGTTGATAACCGAATAAACGGACAAGCTCTTGGATCATTTGCTGTTCAATTTCTGCTAAGTTATCTGGCCCACCTAAGTCGCAGACTTGCACCATTTCCATGCCTTGATAACCACAAGGGTTAATGCGCAGAAAGGGAGAAAGATCCATATTGACGTTAAGGGCAAGACCGTGAAATGAACAGCCTTTACGAATACGTAAACCTAGTGAGCATATTTTCTTTCCATCGACATAGACACCTGGAGCATCTGGACGAGCGGCAGAATTAATATGATAGGTTTTTAAAGTGTCGATCACGAGTTGTTCAATACCAGTGACCAATTCTCGAACGCCGAGCTTCTTGCGTCTTAAATTAATCAACACATAGACCACTAATTGACCAGGGCCATGATAAGTGACTTGACCACCACGATCACTCTGTACGACCGGGATATTTCCTGGATTGAGAAGATGCTCAGCTTTACCTGCTTGACCTTGGGTAAAAACGGGATGGTGTTCAACAAGCCATATTTCATCGGCCGTTTGTTCATCACGTTGATCGGTAAACTGATGCATGGCTTGCCAAACAGGCAAATAATCTTGTCGACCCAGTCGCCTGATAACAAGCGGATTATCCATTGTCGTTGTCCACCAGTGATATATAAAGTTTTTTGATTATAAACATCTTAGACGCTTTGAACTACTCATCTCGGGGATTTTTTTAACCTCATTTTTTTTATGAGTAATTTAAGGTGATGAAAAATAAAAAAAAGCAGCATAATGCTGCTTTAAAAATAATGTATAACAATTAAAATTTTTTTGATGTTTCGCTGCAACTCAGTGTTATAGAACCATACGGACGATCTCGATATCGCCTAGCTCTTTATACAGTGTTTCTACTTGCTCAATCGATGTCGCCGTGATGGTCACCGAAACCGAATGGTAGTTGCCTTTGCCACTTGGCTTAACTCGCGGACTATAGTCACCAGGAGCATGGCGCTGGATCACTTCTAACACAAGTTCTGGTAACTCAGGTTTCGCATGGCCCATAACTTTGTAAGTAAAAGAACAAGGAAACTCTAAAAGATCTTTTAATTTGGCATCAGAGTTAATGGTCATCATAGTGAAAGCTCCAAGATTTGCTTAAGCGGTGGCGGATAGTACCGTCAATTTAAAGATATCTCAAGTTGGCGATAGGCTAACGCTGCGATGAGTTTCGCTGAGCTAGCAGACGTACCCACATCGCAGCAAGTGTTAAAGGGGGGAGTCTACCACCCCTTTAATACTCGGAATTAGAACAAGCTTTTAAAGAGTAGTACTAAGTAATCCCATAGACGACTTAATAGACCACCTTCTTTGACATCTTCTAACGCCATCAGAGGATATTGAGCAATTTCATTACCTTGTACTTGGTAATAGAGGGTACCCACGACATCCCCTTTATTGATTGGTGCTTTGAGTTCTTTTTCTAAGACAAAGCTAGCCGTCAGATCTTTGGTTTGACCGCGTGGCAGCGTAACGTAAGTATCTTGTTTTACACCCAGTGCAACGGTTGGTTTGTCGCCCATCCAAATCGTTTCGTTAACAAAGGTTTCGCCTGCTTTGTGCGGAGCGACTGTTTCAAAAAAGCGGAAACCGTAACTGAGCAGCTTTTTACTTTCCGTTTTACGAGAATTAATATCTTTAGTCCCCATCACGACGGCAATCAAGCGCATGTTGCCTTCGGTCGCTGAGCTGACCAAACTGTAACCAGCATTAGTCGTATGGCCAGTTTTAATGCCGTCGACGTTCATACTTTTATCCCAAAGTAATCCGTTACGATTGTATTGGGTTATGCCGTTGTAGGTGAATTTTTGCTCGGCGTAGAGAGCGTATTCATCTGGCACGTCTCGGATTAATGCTTGACCTAATAAGGCCATATCATAAGGCGTAGAGTAGAGTTCAGGGTGATCGAGTCCATGCACATTGGCAAAATGTGTGTTGGTCATGTTCAGTGAACTGGCCCAAGCATTCATGAGATCGACAAAAGCATCTTCTGAACCTGCGACATGTTCTGCCATCGCAACACAGGCATCGTTACCTGATTGAATAATAATCCCTTTATTCAGATCTCGGACTTTAACCGAAGTGCCTACCTCGATGAACATTTTTGATGAATCGGGGTAGTTTTTCGCCCACGCATTTTCGCTGATCACCACATCGTCATCGAGAGAAATATTGCCACGGTTAAGCTCTTGGCCGATAACATAGCTGGTCATCATCTTGGTTAGACTGGCTGGAGAGAGCTTTGTGTTCATCTCTTTCTCAGCGAGGATTTTCCCTGAATGGTAGTCCATCAGCACATAGCCTTTGGCGGCAATTTGTGGGGCATCTGGAATGACAGTCGGTGCAGCAAAAGAGGATGCTGAAAACGTAGCAGATAGCGCAAAAGATGTCGCTAAAACAGAAAATAGAGAGATTTTTTTCATAATAATATTAAAACTATTGGTTAGTTATCGAATAGCTTAACAGAAACGACCTTGCAAATCAGACCGCTTATTCCTCCATGTATCGTTGAGCGGATAAAGGAGAAGACCGATCTGCTTTGCATCGACGTTACGGTTTTGCGTGGTGTTTTCTCACAAAAGCGGTGTCGTAACCGAGCGATTTTACACGCTCAAGTATTTCTTGCGTCAGGGCATAGTCAGTAAACGGCCCTAGAAATAACCGATGCTGTTGATGGTTACTCTCGACAAAACTTGGGACCGTCAGTTGGTCACTCATCTCGGCGGATAACTGCTCTACTCGCTGTTGATGCTGGGAGGCAGCAACTTGAATAACATACTGGGCAAACGGTGTTTTAAGAGGACGATTGCTGTTTCTTTCTACGGTAATGACCGCAATGTCAACATTGGCTGTCCCCGTTTGAATGACGCCTAACTTATACGCGGCAGCGTAACTTAAATCAATAATCCGCCCTTCATGAAATGGACCACGATCATTGACTCTAACAATGGCTTCTCGGCCATTATCCAAATTGGTGACTTTGACATAGCTTGGCAGGGGCAGCGTTTTATGTGCAGCCGTCATTGAATACATGTCATAAATTTCGCCATTAGACGTTAGATGGCCATGAAATTTTTTCCCATACCACGACGCTTGGCCACGCTCAGTGAACCCCTTGGGGTTACGAATGATCTGGTAGCTCTCACCTCGCAGTGTGTAATCGCGATTTCCTCCTAAGCTGTAGGGTTCGTATTGAGGATAGGCATCTTCAATATGTGCGACAGAAATCGGCGTATTAGGCGCTACGTCATTAAATAAAGCGTAACGCCCGGTTGGTTTACTGCTGCAACCGATGAGTAAAGCGCTACAAAGTAAGCTTAAGAGCAATGGATAGTGAGATGATTTCATACGGTTCAATTCGCCTTAGAAAACGCTTTACGATGG
The DNA here is from genome assembly GCF_009904895.1 of Vibrio sp. V31_P5A7T61. Taxonomy (NCBI): domain Bacteria; kingdom Pseudomonadati; phylum Pseudomonadota; class Gammaproteobacteria; order Vibrionales; family Vibrionaceae; genus Vibrio; species Vibrio sp. V31_P5A7T61. Next base: position 24,564 of record NZ_WXWI01000033.1, on the reverse strand, counting down.
GTGTGAATCGACATCAAAATGCCAAATCCGGCCATGAGTGTCACCATCGATGTACCGCCATAGCTGATCAGGGGCAGCGGGACGCCAACAACGGGTAAAATACCACTCACCATGCCGATATTAACAAAGACATAGACAAAGAAACTTAAAACTATACTTCCCGCCATCATCCGACCAAAAGCGGTTTGAGCACTACCGGCAAGGTACAGCCCTCGGCCAATAATAAATAAATAGGCTGCGAGCAGAGCAAGTACGCCAATCAACCCCCATTCCTCAGCAATGACGGCGAAGATAAAGTCAGTATGCCTTTCGGGTAAAAACTCTAAGTTAGACTGGGTACCATGTAACCAACCTTTACCTGATAAGCCTCCCGAACCAATCGCGATTTTACTTTGAATGATGTGATACCCCGCTCCCAGTGGATCGGATTCTGGATCAAACAAGGTACGTACGCGAGTTTTTTGATATTCGCGCATAAAGAAAAACCACATGACAGGGACAAACGCACTAACGGCGATCACGGCTGCCGAGATGATTTTCCAGCTAATACCGGCTAAGAAAATAACAAAAACACCGGAAGCTGCAATCAAAATGGAGGTCCCTAAGTCAGGCTGTTTGGCGATCAATATTGCTGGGAAAAAGACCATTATTAATGCGACGGCTAGGGTCATTAAATCTGCTGGAATAGGTCGTTGACCAATATATCGTGCCACCATTAGTGGTACAGCCAGTTTCAGCAGTTCTGACGGCTGAAAACGGATGAAACCGAGATTGAGCCAACGTTGTGCTCCTTTGGAGGATTCTCCAAAAAAGAGTACCCCCAGCAACAATATCACACCACAAAAAAACAACAGCGGCGCTAAACGTTCGTAGCTTCTCGGTGAGAGCTGTGCTAAGCCAACCATCACTAACAGCGCCATAACCATACGCATGGCTTGGCGCTCCATCATCGCTAAACTTTGTCCACCAGCACTGTACATCACGACCAAGCCAAATCCCATGACCACTAATAGAGCAAGTAATAAGGGCAGATCAATATGCAAACGTTCAAAAAAAGCCCGGTTTTGTCCGGTAGCGGGATCCATCTTCATTATGGTTTATCCTCTTGTGGCCTCAAGATCACATGATCAAAAATACGTCTCACGACGGGAGCCGCAACACCGGAACCACCACCTGCGTTTTCGAGTACTAAGCTGACGATCAGTTTCGGATGATCGATGGGCGCAAAACCAACGTAGAGTGCATGATTGCGTAAATGTTCAGCCAGTTCGTCGGCGTCATACTCTTGACCTTCTGCTAGACCAAAGACCTGCGCGGTTCCTGATTTACCGGCACTTTTGTATTTTAAGCCTTGAAAGGCACGTCGAGCGGTGCCTCGACTACCGTGGTTAACCAGATACATCCCTTGTATCGCAATATCCCAGTACTTGTCATCAATTTCATCAATAGGAGGGAAGGTTACGTATTCGGTCTCTTTTTGAGTCGAGAAAGGCTGACCGTTTTTAATCGTAGAGCGCAGTAAATGCGGGGCAATCACTTTCCCTTTATTCGCAACCACCGAAGTCGCTTTCGCCAATTGCATCGGTGTTGCGGTCCAATAACCTTGACCAATTCCAACCGGGATAGTGTCACCTTTGTACCAAGGGGTACGATGACGAGCCATTTTCCATTCACGAGTGGGCATATTGGCTCGACTTTCTTCGAAAATATCGATGCCAGTTAAATCTCCAAACCCAAAACGCATCATCCAAGTCGATAAGTTATCAATTCCCATATCGTAAGCAATTTGGTAGAAAAAGGTATCTACCGATTCTTCAATCGCTTTTAAGATATCAACCCGGCCATGCCCCCAGCGCAGCCAGTCTCGAAAAGGGCGCGTGTCGGAATTGGGGATTTGCCAAGAACCATGATCGTTACGTGTCGTTCTTGGCGTAATGATGCCATCGTGTAATGCTGCTGGAGCAATAAACGGCTTTACGGTTGAAGCTGGTGGATAAATCCCCAAGGTCGCTCGGTTAACTAAAGGACGGTTAATGTCATTCAGTAACTTATTGTATTCGGTTGATGAAATGCCATGCACAAAAGGATTCGGGTCATAACTTGGGCTTGAGACCATCGCTAGTATGCCGTTATCTTCTGGATCTAAGACAATCGCCGAGCCGCGGCGACCGTCCAATAATTGATGGATATAAAGCTGTAAGTCAATATCCAAGTTAAGAACAATATCTTTACCGGGAGACGGCGGCACGTATTTTAAGGTCCGAATAATGCGTCCACGGCTATTAACTTCAACTTCTTGATAGCCAGCGGTGCCGTGTAACAGATCTTCGTAGTAACGCTCAATACCTAACTTACCAATATCGCGAGTTGCTTGATAGTTAGCGGCTTTACCTTCACGTTGTAGTCGTTCTACATCGCGATCGTTAATTCGTGATACGTAGCCAATTACATGAGTTAAGACTTCTCCATAAGGATAAAAACGCTTTAAATTCGCGCTCACCGATACCCCTGGGAAATTATGCTGATGCACGGAAAACTTCGCTACATCTTCATGACTGAGTTGTGTGAGTAGAGGAATGGCATTAAAGCGTCGAGTTTGGCGGCGATCTCTTTCGAACGCCGCAATTCGTTCTTCTGGAATGGTTAAAATTTGCTGCAGACGAGCGATGGTATCGTCCATATTGTTTACTTGTTCAGGAATAATTTCCAAGTTAAACACAGGACGATTTTCCGCCAGTAAATGACCATTGCGATCGTAAATTAATCCACGGTTGGGGGCAATCGGGACAATTTTAATGCGATTATCGTTGGAGCGAGTTTTGTAATCTTGGTACTGTTTCACCTGAATATGATAGAGGTTGGTGATCAGCACACCCATTGCCACGACAATTCCCATGAAAGCGACGATAGCTCGACGACGAAACAGTCGGGCTTCCGCTTGGTAATCTCTGATTGGACTTCGCTTACGCAGCATCGCTCATTACTCTCGATGGTAAGGATGATTGGCCGTGATACTCCATGCTCGATAGAGACTTTCAGCCATAACCACACGCACCAGTGGATGGGGCAGAGTTAAGGGTGATAATGACCAGCTTTGTTCAGCGGCCGCCTTGCAGCTTGGTGCCAGCCCTTCTGGTCCACCAATGAGAATGGACACATCTCGTGCATCGAGTTTCCAACTTTCTAATTGCTCTGCCAACTGCTCAGTATTCCAAGGTTTTCCGGGGATATCGAGCGTAACAATTCGATTTCCCTTGGGTACGGCGGCGAGCATGGCTTCGCCTTCTTTTTGTAAAATACGTGCAATGTCAGCATTTTTTCCACGTTTCCCCGCCGCTATTTCGACTAATTCCAATGGTAAATCATGAGGAAAGCGTCGACGGTACTCTTGAAAGCCCTCTTCAACCCATTTCGGCATTTTGGTGCCGACGGCGATCAGTTGAATCTTCACACTTAGCCCCAGAGTTTTTCTAATTGATATAAAGCGCGATGCTCTTCTTGCATGACATGAAGCATCGTCGACCCCATATCTAATACGACCCATTCACCTTCTTTCTCGCCATCCATACCGAGAGGCTCTAAGCCAATTTTCTTTACCTCGTTGGCAATGTGATCGGCAATCGAGGCCACATGGCGTTTTGAGGTGCCAGTACAAATCACCATGTAGTCGGTCACACTTGATTTACCTTGGACATCAAGGGTAACGATATTAACGGCTTTCATGTCATCGGCTTTATCAGCAAGGAAATGGGTAAGTTGTTGTTGCTGCAATGGTGAATCCTCATAGTATGGTTCGTTGATGATGGTCATCAAAGGTTATTCTGCTGCTAAAAAAGCGCCGTAGTATAACACGCTTTTAAGTCGGTAAAGCGACGTTTGCTTGCGGTAGGCAGCATTGCAAGCTCAGTTGCTGCATCAGTGGCCAAATGGGTTGGCTATATTGAGTCTTAGCCAATAATTCACACTGAGCAAGTAGTTGCAGCAGTTGACGAAGTTGCGGCACGGATAATCGCTGTAGAGCGGCAGAGTAAAGTGGCCGTTTGGTTTGCCAAATTCGGTATTGATTAAAAACGTTACCTATCGCTTGTGTCTCTATAGCCTGTCGCATCTGCAACAATTGAAACAGTTCTTTTTGTACGGTGCGGATTAAGATAATGACTTCAGTGTCCTCGGCAGCCAGTTGGCGCAAAATACGTTGCGCTCGGTTGGCCTTACCTTCGAGTAAGGCATCGATCCAGTGAAAAGCGGTAAACTGGTTGTGGCGACTGAGCGACTCTTCTAAACGTAATAATGTTAATTGCCCATCAGGATAAAGGAGCACTAATTTTTCTAGGCTTTGTACCAAAGCCAGTAGATTGCCTTCGTGCCATTGAGCGAGCATTTGAATCGCTTCGTTATCCGGTTTTAAACCTAGAGCTCGGCAGCGAGCCGCCACGAACTGAGGTAAACGAGAAAGTTCAGGCGTTAAGCAGTTAACCCAGCAAGCCTGTGCACTTAATGTTTTAAACCATGCGGTATTTTCTTGCGCTTTAGCCAGTTTTCCACCGATGATCACCAGTAAAACATCAGGACTCAGCGTTGCTGTTAAGCTGGCGAGCTCTTTACCTAATGCTGCGTTAAAGCCATTCTCTGCGACTTCTATTTCTACGATCTGGCGTTGAGAAAAGAGGCTCATGGATTGGCAACAATCATACACCTCGTTCCAATTGAGGGACGCATCGGCATTAAAGCGGTATTTTTCAGTAAATCCTTGCTCTCGCGCTTTGCGTTCAATCGCTAAACGTGATTCTTGAATCAATAAGGGTTCATTACCCAAGATTAAATAGACAGCAGAGAGCGAGCGGTTGAGGGTTTCGCTGAGTTTGTCGGCGTACAATCGCATGGTTAACCCTATAACATATTAATGGTATTTGAGTTATCAAGCTCAGATTGAGTTTGGACGTTAGAGTCAGTCTCTTCAAAACTCCCATTAGGAATGCTGGCCTTTAGGCGTGCCATTTGGCGAATAATTTGGCTGGCCGCGAGTTTACGCATTTCATCGACAATCATTTCTCGTTCAGCAGATTTTGCTAACGCAGTCAGTGGGTTATCTAAGTAACTGCGAGTCACGCTGGTGGAAAACGTTCTTGTACCAACCTCTGGTATAGTGACGCGATAAGAAGTATTAAAGGTCAGCTCTTTTTCGGCGGCGCGAGTATTTTGATACAGCGATAAGGTTCGCTCACTCAAACTTTCACCATTGAGATGCAAATTAGCTACATTACTCGCCGGCTCAACGAGTTGGATCTCGTTCATGCGCAGTTGACCTTTGACCAGCCGTGTTAAGGTGCTGTATTGATCGTTACTGGTCAGAGACATCATGCTTAACTCTTCTGGAATGTCATAGTCTCCACGTAAATGGAAGCCGCAGCCAGCGATAAAAGTTGAAGCGATCAATAAAATAATCAACAAAGGTCGAGTTGTTACAGGCAATATAAAACGCATGGGGTATTCGTTCTCGTCAGTGAGTTTACTTATCTTAGCTTACCGCATTCGATAAACTGAGATAAGTAAACAGGGCGTAAGCCCTGTTTATGTGCTGATAACGAAAAGTTGTGGCTCGGTCTAATAAGGTGGTCATTCGATCGGTTTTTATATCGATGACCACCACAGACCATGAGCTGATAACTTAACGTTGCTTGGCTATACAGACAGTCAGCTTAGCGATTAGTTCGCCACGATGTTGAGCAGTTTGCCCGGTACATAAATGACTTTACGAATGGTTAAACCATCAGTAAATTTCTGTACGTTTTCATCTTGTAGGCCAAGCGCTTCAACCTGCTCTTTCGTTGCGTCAGCGGCAACAGTCAATTTACCACGTAATTTACCATTCACTTGCAAGACAACCAGTTTCTGATCTTCAACTAATGCGGTTTCGTCGTAAGTCGGCCACGTCGCTTGGTCAATATCGACTTCGCCGAGTGCTTGCCACATTTCAAAACAGATGTGTGGCGCGATAGGGTAAAGCATTAAGGTGATGGCTTTTGCCGCTTCATCCAAAATAGCTCGGTCTTGTTCAGACTCTTGTGGCGCTTTAGTGAGCTTATTCATCAGCTCCATGATCGCAGCAATCGCCGTGTTAAAGGTTTGACGACGAGCAATATCATCAGTCACTTTAGCAATGGTTTTATGCACATCGCGACGCAACGCTTTTTGGTCGGCATTTAAGATATCGCTTTGTACTGCAACCGCAGCGCCTTTAGCGGTATGTTCAGCGACGAGCTTCCATACCCGTCTTAGGAAGCGGTTCGCTCCTTCAACACCAGACTCTTGCCACTCCAATGTCATATCGGCAGGCGAAGCGAACATCATAAATAAACGTACTGTATCCGCACCGTATTTATCAACCATCTCTTGTGGGTCAATACCGTTATTTTTTGACTTAGACATTTTGATCATGCCTGAGTGTTCAACTTGACGACCTTGATGATCAACCGCTGATATAATGCGACCTTTCCCATCACGTTCCACTTTAACGTCGGTAGGAGAAATCCACTCTTTAGTGCCTTTCTCATTGCTATGATAGAAAGCGTCAGCTAATACCATGCCTTGGCAAAGCAATTGTTTGAATGGCTCGTCGGAGGTGACATAACCAGCATCACGCAATAGTTTATGGAAAAAGCGTGAGTAGAGCAGATGCATACAAGCGTGTTCAATACCACCGATATATTGATCAACCGGTAGCCAGTAGTTGGCTTTAGCTGGGTCTAAAATATCGTCTGCTTGTGGTGAGCAGTAACGTGCGTAATACCAAGACGATTCCATAAAGGTATCAAAAGTATCGGTTTCACGTAGTGCAGGTTGACCATTAAATGTCGTTTCAGCCCATGTTTTATCGGCTTTAATCGGACTGGTTACACCATCCATAGTGACATCTTCAGGCAGGATCACTGGTAATTGATCGGCAGGAACGGGATGAACTTGACCATCTTCAGTGGTGACCATTGGGATGGGGGCACCCCAGTAGCGCTGACGAGAAACGCCCCAGTCACGTAGACGGAAGTTAACGGTCTTTTTACCTTTACCTAGCGCTTCGAGTTTAGCTGAAATGGCATCAAAAGCCGCTTGGAAAGTTAGGCCATCGAATTCACCAGAATCAAACAGTACGCCTTTTTCTGTATAAGCTTGCTGGCTGATATCTAACTCGCTGCCATCTTCAGGCTTAATCACCGGAATAATATCTAAGCCGTATTTGGTGGCAAATTCGTAATCGCGTTGGTCGTGTGCCGGAACCGCCATTACCGCGCCAGTCCCGTAGTGCATTAGCACGAAGTTCGCGACATAGATAGGCACTTCTCGGCCATTTAAAGGATGAATAGCCGTCAGGCCCGTCGCCATGCCTTTTTTCTCCATCGTCGCGAGTTCGGCTTCGGCAACTTTGGTGTTTTTACACTCTTCAATAAAGGCCGCCAGTTGCGGATTATTGGCAGCGGCTTGAACCGCGAGCGGGTGCGCGGCAGCAATACCTACATAGGTAACCCCCATCAGCGTGTCTGGGCGAGTGGTATAGACTTCAAGATCTTGCGCCTGATCTTTAACTTGGAAGCTCAGTTCTACCCCTTCAGAGCGGCCAATCCAATTGCGTTGCATGGTTTTAACCATTTCTGGCCAGCCGTCAAGGTTATCTAAATCATCAAGCAATTCTTGCGCGTAAGCGGTGATCTTAATAAACCACTGTGGGATCTCTTTTTGCTCAACAGGCGTATCACAACGCCAGCAGCAGCCATCTTCCACTTGTTCGTTAGCGAGTACGGTCTGGTCATTAGGACACCAGTTTACTGAGGAGGTTTTCTTATAAACCAACCCTTTTTCGTACAGTTTGGTGAAAAACTCTTGTTCCCAACGGTAGTATTCAGGACGGCAAGTAGCGAATTCACGGCTCCAGTCATAACCAAAGCCCAGTAATTTGAGCTGGTTTTTCATGTATTGGATATTTTCGTAAGTCCATGGTGCTGGCGCTGTTTTATTTTTAACTGCAGCATTCTCGGCCGGTAAGCCAAACGCATCCCAACCAATCGGTTGCATGACGTTTTTACCTTGTAAACGTTGGAAGCGAGAAACGACGTCACCAATCGTGTAGTTACGTACGTGGCCCATGTGCAGTCGACCGCTTGGATAAGGAAACATCGAAAGACAGTAGAATTTTTCTTTATTTGGGTCTTCACTTACAACAAAGGTTTTATTGTTGTCCCAGTGCTGTTGAACTTTCTGTTCAATATCTTGCGGGTTATATTGATCTTGCATCGATGACATCCGGTTATCTTGGAATTTGTGAGTTCGGTTCGAACAGGTACTAATAGATCAACATAGAATACCTAAAGCAGCACAGCACAACAATAGCCAATCCGACTGAACGAGGTGACTTATGCGAAAACAGAAAGCAGGTTATGAGGCGTTAGTAGAAGAAGTGCTCGAAACGTTGAAACAAAGCCCAGAAGAGTTAGAACATATTTTAGACACATCAGGTAAGGTTGTGGCAGCGGCGAATGACTTGACTCAAGATGAATTAGCCCTCATTTCAGCTTATGTTAAAGCTGATTTAAAAGCCTTTTCTGAACAGTATGAGCAGAGTAAAGCTGGGCCATTTTATTTAATGATTGCCAATTCTATCTGGCAAGGGCTGTTGGATATTACGGATAAAACTAAAGTAGAGTGGGTGGAGCTATTTCAAGATCTTGAGCACCAAGGTGTTTATCAAGTGGGGGAAATGATTGGCTTGGGGATCTTAGTTTGCGAAAGTTGCAATCATAAGGTTGAGTACAATCACCCAACAGAAATTGTCCCTTGTCTGCGCTGCGGCCATAAATTATTTAGCCGTCAGCCTTTGCAGCCTTAGCAAAAATCAAGAGGTCGAACCCCAAGCGCGATATGGATGGCGCTTGAGGATAGATCGAGTGTTATTGCCGATTTAAGATCGGCGAATCGTGACCAGCCCTATGGTAAGGCTAGCAATAACCCATAAATAGAGTGGCCAGCTCCCTAGTCGATGATAGGGCGTCTGTCCGCGAGTCGGAATGATCTCGGCTCTCAACACTGCCGTTTCGAATTGCGGGATTTGATGCGTGATTCGGCCATAATGATCGGTGATCGCGGTGACTCCGTTATTTGTTGAACGAATCAGAGGCTTACCAAGTTCTAAGGCGCGCATACGGGCAATTTCCATGTGCTGTAATGGGCCAATCGAGTGACCAAACCAAGCGTCATTCGATAAGGTCAGCAAAAAATCGGTTTGTTCGGTGACATTGACACGAAGTTGTTCATTAAAGATGATTTCGTAACACAGCGCGGGGGCGAAGGCGAATCCTTTAGCGATGATATTCGGTTGAATATAATCTCCCCGACTAAACGAAGACATCGGTAGATTAAACAAGGGTGCCAGTGGTCTTAGCCACGCTTCAAAGGGTACAAACTCACCAAACGGTAACAAGTGATGTTTATGATAGCGTTGCGTCACATCGTAGCGATACTCTGCATGTTCCGTCTCACCTAACGCTAAAATACTATTAAAATAATGCCCTTGCTGATCATGGTTTAAAATGCCGGTGATGACCGCGCTCTGGTTCATTCGTGCGGCGGAATCTAAATTGCTGAGAAATGACCCAATTTCTACTTCAAAAGCAGGGATGGCGGCCTCTGGCCAAATAATAATATCGGCATCCCAATTTTCACGGCTCAGATCGGTATATTTCATGATAGTTGGCCAGCGTTGGTTGGGATGCCATTTTAAAGATTGTTCCACATTACCTTGGATAATCGCTACGCTAGTGGCTCGTTCTGGTTGCGGTATCACCCATTGAACCGAACGAAGTGCGACACCGATGATGAAAATACTGATAGGCAGCAGTAAGTAGCGCCAAGCTTTGTTTTGCCAAGCATAAGCGCATGAACCAGCACAGATCATCAGTAATAATGTTAACAGCTCAACACCCGCCAGAGGAGCGAAAGAGGCCAACGGCCCGTCGATCTGGCTATAACCAAGCCATAGCCAGGGGAATCCGGTCATTACCCAGCCGCGTAACCAATCACTGATCAGCCACAGGGCGGGAACGGCGAAGAGAAAACGTGACCAATGAGTGGTTGAGAAAAAACGATTAAGAGCCCAAGCAAATAGGCCGTTATACAGGGCGAGATAGGCAACAAGTAACAACATCAGCAGCAAGCCAGCAATTTCCGGCATGCCTCCGAAGGTATCAATACTGACGTATACCCAACTGATCCCAACACCAAATTGGCCAAGTCCCCAGCTATAACCGAGCAGTGCCGCTTGTTTGGGCGTTTTCTTCTCAATAAGCAGTAATAAAGCCAAAGGGCTGAGAATGGCGATCGGCCAGATTTGATAAGGGGCAAAGGCTAATGTGGTCAGCGCGCCAAAAAAAACAGCCAAGATAGGCTGTAAGCGGCGTGAAATAACATCTTTCATCCAGTCATGCTCTCATTAAGTGATTCGGGCAGAGATAGCCTGAGTCAGCATCGTTACCTTTAAGTTTGACGCGAATCGTCAGCGTTATGTTGATGATTCGCGTCAAGGTTCAATGGTAGTGATTCGATAATCACTGTGACTGGCGGTTCTCGATAACCAGCTACTCTTCCATAGTCTCTGGAAGGGCTTGTAAATCAGGGATGGTGACTTGCAGTTGGACGACTCTTCGACTGTCAGCGGCAGTGACTTTAAAGTTATAGCCGCCGATATCAATCACCTCTCCACGAGAAGGTAAATGGCCAAAGGCCGTCATCACCAAACCGCCAACCGTATCGACTTCTTCATCGCTAAACGAAGTACCAAACGTTTCGTTAAACGATTCTATGGTCGTTAACGCTTTCACGGCGTAGGTATGTTTACTTAATTTACGAATATCCAGTTGCTCTTCATCATCGAATTCATCCTCGATATCTCCGACAATTTCTTCGAGAATATCTTCAATCGTGACTAGGCCGGATACACCGCCAAACTCATCTACGACAATCGCCATATGATAACGTTCCTCACGGAACTCTTTTAATAGGCGATCAACGCGTTTACTCTCAGGGACCACCACGGCAGGTCGAATGACTTCTTCGATATTAAATGGGGCGCTGCTTGAGCCTAAGTATTTGAGTAAGTCCTTCGCAAGAAGTATGCCTTCGACATGGTCTTTATCTTCACTGATAACAGGATAGCGGGAGTGTTGAGCATCGGTAATGATCGCAATCAGCGTATCCATATCATGGGTGCGTTCAACGGTCACCATCTGTGAGCGGGGGATCATGATATCCCGTACTCTCATTTCCGCAATTTCCATCACGCCTTCAAGCATGTCGCGTGTGTCGTGATCGATAAGGTCATTGATTTCTGAGTCTCTGATCACATCAACCAGGTCTTGACGGTCTTTAGGATCCGTTTGAAACAGTTGACCTAGGCGTTCAAAGAAGGACTTTCTACTCGGACCTTCAGATTTTTCTTTTTTTCCTTCGGTCGAATAGGGCGAGTTATCGTCGTTCATTATTTCTCTTATTGGTAACGCTATCAGATGTGTGATAGCTCACATGTAAGCTTATACGCAATCGGTTCCTGACTAACCAAGCGGTGTAGTGGTTGTTACCTTAATAACAATGGTTAACCTACAGCGCTGAGTTAATGGGGCGTATTGGCTTAGTTTTTCTCCGCTAAATATGGGTCATCAAAGCCCATGTTTTGCATGATTTCTGTCTCAAGGGCTTCCATCTCGTCCGCATCTTGATCATCAATATGGTCATAACCTAGCAGATGAAGAGTGCCATGTACAACCATATGCGCCCAATGAGCCATCAAAGATTTCTCTTGTTCAAGCGCTTCTTGCTCAACGACTTGTCGACAAATGACTAAATCACCCAATAGATCCAGCTCAATTTCCGCTGGGGCTTCAAATGGAAAAGATAGCACATTCGTCGGTTTATCTTTGCCACGGTAGTTTAAATTTAGCTGATGACTCTCCGCTTGATCAACAATACGAATGGTGACTTCAGCTTGAGATTGAAAAGGGGTTACTGCGGCGCTAAACCACGTTAAAAAATCATCAAAGCTAGGGAGACCTTGCTCATCTTCAACGGCAATTTGTAAGTCTAGTTCGATAGACATCACTAATGAGATTCCTCGATGTTCGATGTTGCTGCCGACGTCATATTCGTGTGTTCACGTTCTTCACGACGACGTTGCTCATTGATTTTACGTTGTTTTTGATCTTCAGCTTCCCATTTTTCATAAGCATTAACGATGCGAGCAACGACTGGGTGACGAACCACATCTTCAGCTAAGAAAAAGTTGAAGCTAATTTCATCAACCTCATTGAGTACTTCAATCGCATGGCGTAATCCAGAGCGAGCACCACGGGGTAAATCTATCTGTGTTACGTCACCGGTGATCACTGCGCGTGAGTTAAAACCGATGCGGGTCAGGAACATTTTCATCTGTTCCACGGTGGTATTCTGGCTTTCATCAAGGATGATGAATGCATCATTTAGCGTGCGTCCACGCATGTAAGCCAGTGGCGCGACTTCGATAACATTACGCTCAATGAGTTTTTCAACGCGTTCAAAACCGAGCATTTCAAACAGAGCGTCATAGAGTGGACGTAAGTAGGGATCAACTTTTTGACTTAAATCACCGGGTAAAAAGCCCAGTTTTTCCCCCGCTTCTACCGCTGGACGGGTGAGAAGGATGCGTCGCACTTCTTGTCGTTCTAGGGCATCAACTGCGGCGGCAACCGCCAAATAGGTTTTTCCCGTACCCGCTGGACCAATCCCAAAAGTAATGTCATGGGTGACCATATTCACTAAATACTGAGCTTGGTTTGGTGTCCGCGGTTTAATCACGCCTTTTTTGGTTTTAATGAACACTTCTTTGCCATAAGCGATGGCAGATTCGTGATTTTGTTCGAGTACGCCTGCTTCTTTAATCGCAAGATGAATACGCTCTGGCTCAATATCAGTAATATTGCCTTGCAAAGGGGCAGTGTCTACATATAACGTTTTGATGATTTCTAAGGCGGCTGCGGCAGTATGAGGCTTGCCGACAATGGTAAAGAAATTGCTACGGTGGTTGATTTCGACACCGAGGCGACGCTCAATATGTTTAATATTATCATCAAAAGGACCGCATAAGCTGGCTAAGCGGCGGTTGTCGGAAGGTTCGAGAGTGATCTCTAAAGTAACGATTTTATTGCTCAAATTGGCCTCTCAATAAATCATGAATAAGTAGCCGATGTTGACCGGCTACTCATGGAATGTTGTGACCAAAAGCGTCAATCTTCCTCACACATCATTATGAGGGGACTTACCCCATATTATGGCGTGAAAGAAGCAACGCCTAAGGCATCTTCTCGGCGCGTTTTTGCCATCATTTGTGAAGGTGAAATAACGACGCGTAGGTTCATTTCCGACTCAGTACGGATCAGTTCACCACGTAGGGAGTTGGAGAAGACATCAACAATCTTCACATCAACGAATTGACCAATCAGATCGGGTGAGCCTTCAAAGTTGACGACACGGTTATTCTCAGTGCGTCCGCGCAGTTCCATCAAGTTTTTCTTTGATGGACCTTCGACTAAAATACGCTGTTCAGTATCAAGCATCAAACGAGAATAGCGCATCGCTTGGCTATTAATTTGTTGCTGAAGTTCATATAGGCGCTCTTTTTTCGTCTCTTCCGATACATCACAAGGATAATCGGCGGCTGGCGTACCCGGGCGAGGTGAGAAAATAAAGCTAAAGCTCATATCAAAATCAACGTCTCTGATCAGTTTCATCGTGGCTTGGAAATCATTATCCGATTCGCCAGGGAAACCAACAATAAAGTCAGAGCTGATTTGAATGTCCGGACGAGCTTTACGCAGCTTACGGATGATCGATTTATATTCGATCGCCGTGTGTGGGCGCTTCATCATGGTTAAGATGCGATCACTGCCACTTTGTACAGGAAGATGCAGGAAGCTCACTAGCTCCGGCGTATCTTCGTATACCGCGATGATGTCATCAGTAAATTCTAGCGGGTGACTGGTCGTAAAGCGAATACGGTCAATACCATCGATTGAAGCTACTAAACGCAATAATTCAGCAAATGAGCAGATGGTCCCATCGTGCATTGGTCCACGATAAGCATTGACGTTTTGCCCTAGTAGGTTGACTTCACGCACGCCTTGATCGGCCAATTGTGCTATTTCATATAACACATCATCCATTGGACGGCTCACTTCCTCACCACGCGTATAAGGTACGACGCAGTAAGTACAATATTTTGAGCAGCCTTCCATGATGGAGACAAAAGCGGTAGGGCCTTCTGCTTTAGGTTCAGGTAAGCGATCGAATTTCTCGATTTCAGGAAAAGAGATATCCATCACTGGTGCATCAGTCGATTGTGATTGCTTGATCATTTCAGGCAAGCGGTGCAAGGTTTGCGGGCCAAAAATCACATCAACAAACGGGGCGCGCTCACGAATATGATCGCCTTCTTGGGTTGCTACACAGCCGCCCACACCAATCACGACACCTGGTTTTTTGTCTTTAAGATTTTTCCAACGCCCGAGTTGATGGAAGACCTTCTCTTGGGCTTTTTCCCGGATTGAACAGGTATTAAGTAGAAGTACGTCTGCTTCCTCTGGCTCTTCAGTTAGCTCATAACCATTTGCCGCGTTGAGCAAATCGGCCATTTTCGATGAATCGTATTCGTTCATCTGACAGCCCCAGGTTTTAATTAGCAGTTTCTTACTCATCTCACTTTCGCTCGTTCAATAGTTTGTTCAAATAAGGATCCGCCATCACGACGGTAGCGGCGTATTGTACTGCTTTCGTTTGTGACTGACTAGGGTTAGAAATAAATTATAACCGTTGCTGTTACTGGGTTTTCACCCTGTTTTATACAAGGTTTTAGGACAAATATGTTCGCAAAAAAAAACTCACTCCGTACAATGGACCCAGAAAGAGAGTAACCCAAAAGGGTCAAGCATGAATAATTTTGATGTTGTTGTGGTCGGTGGTGGAATGGTCGGTGCTGCCGCTGCTTTAGGCTTTGCAAAACAAGGGCGACGAGTGGCGCTAGTCGAAGGCTATGCTCCGCAGCCATTTTCGCCAGAGCAACCGATGGATGTGCGTATTTCGGCCATCTCGCAAACCTCTGTTGATTTATTACAATCGTTAGGCGCTTGGTCGGCAATTGCAGAAATGCGTCTCTGTCCTTATCGTCGTTTAGAAACTTGGGAGCACCCAGAGTGTCGCACTCGTTTTTCGAGTGACTCTTTAGGATTAGCGCAACTGGGTTTTATGGTTGAAAATCGAATCCTTCAATTGGGGTTATGGGAGCAGTTTGCACTGTATCCAAATCTGACGCTATTTTGCCCCGATCAACTCAATCATATTGATTTTAGTACTGAACTCAAAACGATCACTTTGCAATCGGGTGAGGTTTTGCATAGCCAATGGATTATTGGTGCGGATGGCGCTCAGTCACAAGTGAGAAAAATGGCGCAAATTGGCATCACGGCTTGGGATTATCGCCAACACTGTATGTTGATCAATGTTGTGACGGAAAAACCACAACAAGACATTACTTGGCAACAGTTTTTTCCTTCTGGACCTCGATCGTTTTTACCGTTAACCGGTCATCAGGCTTCATTGGTATGGTATGACTCACCACAGCGAATTAAGCAACTGGCGAATTTATCATTAAGTCAACTTAGAGAAGAGATCCTTAACCATTTTCCACAAGAGCTTGGTGATATTGAGGTGTTGCAGCATGGTCATTTTCCATTAACTCGTCATCATGCTCAGTGTTATGTCAAGCAGGGGTGTATTTTAGTCGGCGATGCCGCGCACACGATTAACCCTCTTGCAGGGCAGGGGGTGAATCTCGGTTTTAAGGATGTCTCAGTATTATTAGCGGTGACAAAAGAAGCCTCATTGTTCACTGCAGCGCATTTTGCTCAGTATCAGCGTCAACGTCGCCCTGATAACTTATTGATGCAAACTGGCATGGATGTATTTTATAAAACATTCAGTAACGATAAATTACCTTTAAAAGTAATGCGCAATGCTTTATTGAAAGGGGCGGATTATACGGGACCGATTAAGCAGCAGGTATTACGCTACGCGCTTGGTTTGTAAGTGAGTTAGATGGCGAGCGATAAAACAAAAACGCTGCCATGATGGCAGCGTTTCGTTTCAAGTCTTGAGTGTAAGTTAGCGATAAATCGCTTATTTAGTTACACGAAGAACGGGAGTTTCACCAACCGTTACAGAACCTGACAACTTGCTCAGTTCTTTAATCTCATCCATGTTAGAGATAACAACCGGAGTCAGTGTTGATTTGGCTTTTTCTTCTAGCAAAGCAAGATCGAATTCAATAATTGTGTCACCCACTTTTACTGATTGACCTTCCTGAGCGATACGCTTAAAGCCTTCGCCTTTCAATTCAACGGTATCAATACCGAAGTGAACAAACAGCTCAACGCCATCGTCAGATTCAATAGAGAATGCGTGATTCGTTTCGAAGATTTTACCGATAGTCCCGTTTACTGGAGCAACCATTTTGTTACCAGTAGGTTTAATCGCAATACCATCACCAACGATTTTCTCGGCAAACACGACATCTGGCACATCTTCAATGTTTACAATTTCACCAGAAAGCGGTGCAATAATTTCAATTGCACTTGCGTCAGCGCTGTCATCAGAGACTAGCTTTTTAAGTTTGTCAAACAGACCCATTGTGTCATGCTCCTAACGTTTCAAATTTATTCTATACCAGTATAGTATACCAATCCCAAACAATAGACGACTATTTTTATATCCTTCAAGGAGTTTGCTGATCGTCACCTATTGTAGGGGGCTGATGGCTTATTGGCACTTCTCTGCGATGAATTTTTCTACACACGCTTCAATTTCAGCGGCGGTCGGTAATGACAACGCATGTTCTGCCATGGCTTTGACTTCTGCAAAATTGGTGTTACGAATCACTTTTTTTACTTTAGGGATAGAAATACCACTCATCGAGAATTCATCTAATCCCATACCCAGTAATAGTAGTGTTGCGCGCTCATCTCCTGCAAGCTCACCACACATTCCGGTCCATTTTCCTGCAGCGTGAGAAGCATCAATCACTTGTTTAATCACCGTTAAAACCGCTGGTGATAATGGGTTGTACAAGTGAGAAATCATTTCGTTACCGCGGTCTACCGCTAGGGTATATTGGGTCAAGTCGTTGGTGCCAATCGAGAAGAAGGCCACTTCTTTCGCTAAATGATGAGCGATCGCTGCTGCTGCTGGTGTCTCCACCATCACACCAATTTCGATGTTTTCGTCGAATGCTAGCCCTTCGCTGCGTAGCTCAGCTTTGTACTCTTCAATGGCATTTTTCAGTTCACGAATTTCTTCAACTGAAATGATCATTGGGAACATGATGCGCAATGTGCCGTGTGCCGATGCACGTAAAATACCACGCAACTGATCGCGCAGAATATCACGGCGATCTAAGCTAATACGGATTGCACGCCAACCCAAAAATGGGTTCATTTCTTTTGGTAAATCCATGTAAGGTAAATCTTTGTCACCACCAATATCCATAGTACGGATAATGACCGATTGGCCTTTCATCGCTTCGGCAACTTGTTTATAAGCTTGATACTGCTCTTCTTCGGTCGGAAGGGCGTCACGGTCCATAAATAAGAACTCGGTACGATACAGACCAACACCTTCTCCGCCGTTACGAATGATGCCATCGCAATCTTTTACGGTACCAATGTTACCGCACACTTCAACACTATGCCCATCAAGGGTTTGTGCTGGAAGATCTTTTAATTTGGCAAGTTCTTCTTTTTCAGCAAAGAAGTCGCGCTGTACTTGTTTGGCTTGCTCAAGTTCAGCTTCGGTTGGATTAACAAAAATTTTGTTATTAATTGCGTCGATGACCAGCATGTCACCATTTTTTACTTGTTTGGTAATGTCATTAGTACCAACAATCGCAGGCAGTTCTAGAGAGCGTGCCATGATTGAGGTATGTGAGGTGCGGCCACCAATGTCACAAGCAAAGCCAAGCACATAATCAAGGTTGATTTGTGCCGTTTCTGAAGGCGTTAGATCGTAAGCAACCAAGATAACTTTTTGATTAATATCACTGAGTGATACGATATTAATGCCTAATGCATTTTTTACAAAGCGGGTGCCGATATCACGAATATCCGTTGCACGCTCTTTCAAATATTCATCATCGAGCGATTCAAGGGCAGCGGCTTGCTCTTCAATCACTGTATAAATCGCGTTATCTGCTGATAATTTATCATTTTTGATGAGGGCTAAAATTTCATCTTCTAGCTCTTCATCTTCCAGTAGCATGATATGGCCTTCGAAGATGGCCTCTTTCTCTTCACCAAAGGTCTCAAGCGCTTTTTGTTTAATGACAGTGAGCTGCGCGGATGATTTTGCGCGTGCGTCGTAAAAACGCTCAATTTCTGCTGCTACATCTGCGTCTGAGATGGTGTTTGTGTTTAGGACTATTTCATCTTCTTGAAGTAGTAGTGCTTTACCGATAGCAATACCTGGAGATGCTAGGATGCCTGAAATCATAGCCTTACCTTAAATTGGTCAACTGTAAACGGGAGAATATGGACGATGTGCCAACAATAACATTTAGCTTATTGTTGGTCATATTTCAAATAAGGCCACTTTGTCGTTTAAACAAAATGACCTTTATCTAAAATAGAGAGCGTCGATTAGTGAAGTTGGTCCATTAGGGCAACTAGATGGTCAACGGCTTCTTTCGCTTGAGGGCCTTCAGCCGAGATAGAGACCACTGTGCCTTTAACTAGGCCAAGGGTTTGTAGTTTAAATAAGCTTTTAGCACTGGCGCTTTTACCGTTTGAAGTGACAGTAATATCTGCATCGAACGCTTTTGCTTCTTTAACAAACTGTGCAGCTGGACGAGTATGAAGACCGTTTTCTGCAGTGATTTCTACTTGCTTCTCGTACATGTGTTATACCCCAATTAATGTAGTTTTTGTAAGTTGTTCACTTAGATAAGCTTAACCTTAACTGCCCATTTCTGCTAGCGGAGTAACGGGATTTTCGTGGTAGCGCTTATTTCAGTTTAAAACAATCAATGGCTGAGGTAGAGTTTTACCAAAAATCAGCCTTGACTTTAATCTTGCCTGCTTCTTTATTTTGAAGCTAGAAATAAAACATCCCGATATTACCAAAGGTGGGGCAAGGATCAACAAAAAAGCCCCTGCATGGGGCTTTTTTAAACGAAAATTTGATTTAATCACCTATTACTGTTGGTTTTCTTTCTCAGTAAAAATACCGGCAAAGAGCGCTGTACTTAGGTAACGTTCACCTGAGCTTGGCAGCACAGTGACAATGGTTTTTCCAGCAAATTCAGGAAGTTCAGCGAGGCGATTAGCGGCGACAACCGCAGCACCTGAAGATATTCCGGCTAAAATCCCTTCTTCTTCCATTAAGCGGCGAGCCATATCGATGGCTTCATCAGACGTCACGGTTTCTACACGGTCAATCAGTTCTAAATCTAGATTGCCTGGAATAAAACCTGCTCCAATACCCTGGATTTTGTGTGGCGCAGGTTTTATTTCTTCTCCTGCCAAAGCTTGGCTGATCACTGGCGATTCTGCTGGTTCTACGGCAACAGAAATGATCGCTTTACCTTTTTCACCCTTAATATAACGGCTTGTTCCGGTGAGAGTACCACCAGTGCCCACCCCAGCAACGAAGACATCAATTTGGCTATCGGTGGCTTCCCAGATCTCAGGGCCTGTGGTTTTTTCGTGAATAGCAGGGTTGGCTGGGTTATCGAATTGCTGAAGCAGTAAGTATTTACTTGGGTTGCTGGCGACGATTTCTTCTGCTTTGGCAATAGCGCCTTTCATGCCTTTTGCTGCTTCAGTCAATTCAAGGTTAGCACCAAGCGCTTTGAGTAGTTTACGACGCTCAAGACTCATCGACTCTGGCATAGTTAAGGTCAGTTTATAACCACGGGCTGCAGCCACAAAGGCCAAAGCAACGCCAGTATTGCCACTGGTTGGTTCGACTAGCTCAATCCCTTCTTTTAGCTTGCCTTGCTTTTCTGCTTCCCAAATCATGTTAGCGCCAATACGACATTTAACACTGAAGCTTGGGTTACGTGCTTCTATTTTGGCTAACACACGGCCGTTACTGACTTTGTTTAGGCGAACCAGAGGAGTGTTACCGATAGTCAGAGAGTTGTCTTCGTAAATTTTACTCATTGTGCTGTCCCTTTATTACGCATAGATCAATCGTTGATGCGTTGCTACAAATTGGTTGATACTGGTCAAGAATAGAGATTCGATAGAAAAGTAAAAGGATTAAAAAGTTATAACTTATTAGCGATTTATTAGATGGCTTTATTCTCTTCGCTTATAGACTGATGTGATTCATTACCTAGATAGCTGAGCTACTTAGCGGACATCGTCTTGCTGGCAGATGCCGAGTGATTGGTGTGGGAATATTTAAACTCACCAACCCACATGGCGGTGGCTCCGCATACTGCAATTGGCATAATAAAAAGATTAACCACAGGAATCGTGGTTAACAGCGCGACTATCATGCCAAAGCCGTAAGTTTTACCTGGTTTTTGTTTTAACTGGTTTCGCATCACTTTAAAGTCAACTTTATGGTTATCAAAGGAATAATCACAATATTGGATGGCGAGTATCCAAGCGGTGAATAAAAACCAGACGATGGGCCCTAGTGTTTGCCCCAAGCCGGGGATGAGTAACAGTAGAAATAATCCTAGTGCTCGGGGAATAACGTAAAAAAGCTTTTGTCCCTCACGAAGAAGAATGCGT
Organism: Vibrio sp. V31_P5A7T61; assembly: GCF_009904895.1. Classification (NCBI taxonomy): domain Bacteria; kingdom Pseudomonadati; phylum Pseudomonadota; class Gammaproteobacteria; order Vibrionales; family Vibrionaceae; genus Vibrio; species Vibrio sp. V31_P5A7T61. The sequence continues at coordinate 3,709 of NZ_WXWI01000033.1, read as the reverse complement.
GGCGTATCCTTGAGTACAGAGAATAAGCTGAGATCGCTTTCGATTTTTCCGGTTATTTTTTGCTCGACTTTTTCGGCCAATAGGCCATGAAAAGGCGAAGCAATAAAATTAGCTAGCGTGCTGAAAAAATAGGAAAAGGTACCGAGGATGGTGATAGTGAGCAATGGCCAAAGCAGATAATATAGCCAAGATAAAAAACTAGGTAGAGCGTCAAGCCACTGGGTTATCCAATCGTTAAGATGGGTGAAAAGATAATACAAAGCCGTTCCAATCAGCAGCACGTTGATCATCAAAGGAAGTAAAGTAAAACGACGGATGCCTGGTGAAAAAGCCAGATGAACACCATCAAAAAAATAATCTAATCCAGAGCGTGTGGGCATGGTCTCTTCCGAAATGAACGCAAAAAAACAGAATTTAGAGTGTAACTGAAGCTTACAATAATAAAAATGCGCCTGTAGACGTAACTTCTAACATTAAGTTGTTCTAAATCAGGGGTAACTTTTGGTAAAGTAACCTTATAGTTTGATACACCCCACCTTGGCAGACGTTCAACATAGGCGTTAGAGCTCGGAACATCAACACCGAAACACTGAGAGTTTAAGATGCAGGAATTGCGATTCGTACTCATTATTGTTGGCGGGCTAGCGATAGCCGCTTTATTGTTTCATGGTCTTTGGACCAGTAAAAAAGAAGGTAAGTCGAAGTTCGGCGATAAGCCGCTCGGGCGTATCAATGTTGAACATCAAGATAAGAAGGTCGCAAAAGAGGCGAAGTTGGCGTCAACTGACGAAGTGACTCGCCCTGATCGTCGAGAGCCTGATTTTGGTTTAACTGGTCATGATATTGACCCTTTAATTGCTGATTATGATTTGCAAGACAGTGGCGATGCAACACAACAAATCGTTCCTAAACATGATCTCGATACAGCAGCGCCAGAACCGAGCGTTAAATTAAAGGCTGACGCTATTTCAGAAGAAAGTCGTATCGAAACGTCGATGGTTGAACCGCAACCTGAATCTATTACTCCGGCTCAAACTGAAGCACCTGAAGAAGAGCCTGAAATGCAGGTGATTGTGCTTAATGTACACTGTGCAGGTGCTGAGCCTTTTGTTGGTAGTAAGTTATTTGACAGCTTTCAGCAAAATGGGTTGTTGTATGGTGAGCTGGATATCTACCATCGTCATGCTGATTTATCAGGAACGGGTAAAGTGTTATTTAGCGTGGCTAATATGTTACAGCCGGGAACATTAAAACATGATGATCCAGCGGAATTTACCACCAAAGGCATCTCTTTCTTTATGACCTTACCTTGTTACGGTGACGCTGAGCAGAATTTCAAGTTGATGCTTAAAACGGCTCAACAAATTGCCGATGATATGGGCGCCAATGTTTTGGATGATGCACGTAACCTGATGACACCCAATCGGCTAGCTGAGTATCGTAAGCAAATTCAACAGTTCAAACTTAAACAGCAGTAATTAACACCTCACAAGGCTCCGACCGGAGCCTTTTTTCATGATCCGAGAGAATACCAATGCAACACGTAGAGCAAAGATTACAAGAGTTACGGCAGATCCTGAATGAACATGCGATACGTTATTACGTGGAAGACGCCCCAACCATTCCAGATGCTGAATACGATCGGTTGATGCAGGAGTTATTAGAAATTGAAGCGCAATATCCACAATGGGTAAGTGAAGACTCGCCTAGTCAACGTGTTGGCGGAGCGCCGTTATCGAGTTTCGAAGCCGTTACTCATGAAAGACCGATGTTATCGTTAGAGAATGCCTTTGCTGATAGTGAGTTGGATAGCTTCTTTCGTCGTATCGGTGAGCGAGTTGCTGCCACTCAGCATGCTCGTTTTTGTTGTGAGCCTAAATTGGATGGGTTAGCAGTTAGTCTATTGTATGTGGATGGTCGATTAACTCAAGCTGCGACTCGTGGCGATGGTACGACAGGTGAGAATATCACTGAAAATGTACGTACCATCAAATCGATCCCTCTCAAACTCTCTGGAACCGGATGGCCTTCACGGATTGAAGTTCGAGGTGAAGTGTTTATGCCCAAAGAGGGTTTTGAGCGGATGAACGCTCAAGCACTGAAAAAAGGTCAAAAGGTGTTTGTTAACCCACGTAATGCGGCGGCTGGGAGTTTGCGTCAACTCGACTCTCGTATTACGGCTAAGCGTCCTTTAGCGTTTTATGCTTACAGTGTCGGAGTGGTCGAAGGTGCTGAGTTATCGACCAGTCATTATGAACGTTTTTTACAGTTAAAAAGCTGGGGGCTTCCGGTTAGCCCTGAGACGCAGCAGGTAGAAAACGCGGCGCAAGTTAAAGATTACTATCAAACGATTATGGCAAGACGAGCTAACTTGCCTTACGAAATTGATGGTGTGGTGATTAAAGTTGATGATATTGCACTGCAAGAGAAATTAGGATTTGTCGCTCGTGCTCCTCGCTGGGCGATTGCTTATAAGTTCCCTGCTCAAGAGGAAATGACTCGTTTAAATGAGGTTGAATTTCAAGTAGGAAGAACCGGAGCCATTACGCCTGTTGCTAAGTTAGAACCGATATTTGTTGGTGGTGTGACGGTCAGCAATGCGACGTTACATAACGCGGATGAGATCGAGCGATTAGGCGTAATGGTTGGCGATACGGTAATTATTCGCCGTGCTGGTGATGTTATCCCACAAATTGTTTCCGTGGTGTTGGAACGTCGTCCTCAAGAGGCTCAACCGATAATTTTCCCGAGTCACTGTCCAGTTTGTCAATCTGATGTGGAACGCGTCGAGGGCGAAGCGGTTGCTCGCTGTACTGGCGGCTTAGTGTGTCAAGCGCAACGCAAAGAAGCGTTAAAGCACTTTGTATCACGTAAAGCAATGGATGTAGACGGTTTAGGCGATAAAGTCATTGAGCAGCTCGTAGAGCGAGAAATGGTCGAAACGCCAGCCGACTTATTTAAACTCCGAGCGGGTGAGTTAACCGTATTAGATAGAATGGGCCCTAAATCGGCTCAAAATATCACTCAGGCACTGATTAACGCTAAGCATACGACCTTAGCCCGATTCTTATATGCCCTAGGTATCCGTGAAGTTGGCGAAGCAACAGCGATGAATCTGGCTCAACATTTTTGTACTTTGGAAGCAATTAGCCAAGCCTCTGTTGAGCAGTTGATTGAAGTTCAAGATGTAGGAATGATTGTGGCGAGTCATGTGCATGCTTTCTTTAGTCAGGAAAAGAACCAACGTGTTGTACAAGAGTTAAGAGACTTAGGCGTAACGTGGCCTGATATTGAACCTCAAGATGTTGCAAAGCCACAGCCACTGGCTGGAAAAACAGTGGTATTGACGGGCTCTCTGGTTCAATTATCACGCAGTGAAGCTAAAGCGGCTTTACAAAGCTTAGGGGCCAAAGTGACTGGTAGTGTATCAAAAAATACCGATATGCTGTTTGCGGGCGAGGCGGCAGGATCTAAATTAGTTAAGGCTCAAGAGCTGGGAATCGAAATATTTTCTGAGCAAGATTTGTTGGATCTTCTCACCTAACGATTTTAAATGCTAACCAAAACCCTTAACCATTGATCAATGGTTAAGGGTTTTTATTGCCAAAAATAACTTAATTTAGAAGAAGAAATTAGTGAGATAGATTGTAACTATTTTGTCACTTTCTATTTTTGATCAATGCGACCGACTTCAATTATTAAATTGTTT